>NZ_JBYRHS010000005.1:0-453448 GCF_058068265.1 Aequorivita sp. IT1183
TTTCTGCATCTAGCATCGTTCCGTGGTAAGTAACCGTTAAGGTAGGATCGCCCATAGTAATCACCAAATCCTGCTGGGTAAGGTCAAAAGCAGCAAAGCCGTCGTTGTTTACATCGCACTCGATAAGGTTTCCGGGAGCCGTGTTAACTGTTGGTGGGTAGTCTATAATTAAATCGATACTACCGCTGCTATCAAAACAACTAGGGTCGTTACGATTCTCTAAACGGATGAACACCGTCTCGCCCGGAGCGTTAACAAAATAAGGGGTCGGTAATGGGTTGACATCGTTATCTGCATCAGCCTGAGTAGCGTGATAGGTAATAGTGTATGTAGAAGATGGCTGTCCGCCTAAAACATAAGAGTTAAAATCACCAGAAAGATTCACAAACTCGCCGCCATCACCATCAGCATCGCAATAGCTTGCGGTGGCGGGTAAAAGGCCGATTATCGCACGGCTGAAATAAATCTTGAAGTCTGTTAAAGCAAAACAAGTACCACTATTGTCTTCAATACGCGCATAAATAGTCTGGGGGGAAGGTGGTACAAAAATGTGCACACCGCCCAAAATCTCGTTGGTGTCATCAAAACTGTCTTGGAAGCTTTGGTAATATTTTATAGTAAACTGCGCAGGGTCCTGAGCACCCAAAATATTTGCGTCGTTATCTGTTAAATTAAAAACTCCCGCAGTTGTGCCATCATCACACTGGTATAAATTAACCGGAGTGTTGGCAACGGGTTGGGGGGTTAAAATTAAATTAAATTGTGTCGTCTCAAAACAACCGGGAGTGGTGTTATTTTCTACTCGTGCAAAAATAAAAACTGATCCAGTTAACACATATGGCTGCGGCAATGCATTAATACCAGCAATAGCATCAACAGGATTATTGTGGTAGGTTACGGTAAATTCTGTTGGATCTTGAGTTCCTAAAATAATAGCATCAAAAATGGTGTTAAGATTTATAGATTCAGTTCCGTTACTTCCTACATCGCATACTCTGTGCGGACTTGGTGGTGCAGTTGCAGTGGCCGAGGAATAAAATATTTCGAAAGAATCAACAGCAAAACACGATGCGCTTTGATCTTCAATCCTAACCCAAATAATTTCAGAAGCACCAACTAGTGGATATGCATTTGCAGGAATGATAGGATTGGTTCCATCTCTAGCTTCTAATTCGCTATGATGATAGGTAATATTAAAGCCTGGATCTTGACTTCCCAGTACATCATCATCATTTTCAGTTAAATCAAAAATACCTGGTGTTGAACCATCATCACAAATTGTTAAGTCTAGCGGCGGACTTGCAATTATAGGCTGAGGGTAAGTTATTATTTCATATTCTCGAATTTGAGGTGTTCCAACATTAAAGGTTAAAGTAACTTTATAATTTCCAGCATCTGTAACTGTAATTGAAGGAAAATTACCGTTAAAAATTGTTACAAATCCAGTTCCATCATCGTATTCCCACAAATAATTAGTGGCCCCCAAGGTAGTTGCATCCAAAACAAACTGCTCACCTTCACAACCAGTTTGTGTAGTTAAAATCGTGCAATCGGTAGATCCAGATCCGGGTCCCCCGGCATTAGTCTGTTCTAATTTAATAAATCCTGCATCTTGCGCATAATTAGTAATTACTAATATATATATTTCACCTGGCTGACCATTTAATATCGAAAAATTTTCAATAGGTTGAATAGAATAACTACAAGCTATTTCATTGAAACTTTGTAATTGTGTATAATCACACAAATCATCTCCTACGGCGAATGGGCCCCAGCAAATAAAATCAACATCAAGACCGGTCCCATTTGGATTACCATTTACATCAAAGGACGTATTTTGGACTATCTCAAAGTCTAGTCTTCCAGCTTGATCAATTTGCAAATAGAACCAAGCAGGATAAGGTTGTGTTATTAAACAACCATAATCTGGACCAGGTTCTGCACTTGGAGTACAAGCTGGGTCAACATCATTGCAATTTGCAAATATCAATGCCTGATCACCAGCACAGAAAGGCTCTATGCTCTCACAGGTTCCACCTTGTGCAAAAGCAGCAAAGGAAATTACTGATAATAAGAGAGTTAAAAAGAAATTTTTCGGGGCGTAGTTATAGTTCATAGTTGTCGTAACGTAATTGCGGCGAAAATTAAGAAAATTTTATGAAACTGCCTTGCTCAATTTCTTAAAATAAGAAGATTCCCTTTTTAGTACCACAATGCTATTGCGTATCTTTGCACGCTTATTACATATTTTTTAATAAATGGATTTAGAAAAACAAATTAAAGAGATTGAAGCAATGGGCGACGATCACATAGCAGGTTCAACCGAAACCCCTATGAGACCTGATGCTTTTGAGCTTAGTGACATCGAAAAAATTGCTAGTATTAAAAAGGATGTCCAAAATATTTTACAAACTTTAGGCCTCGATCTTACAGACGATAGTTTAAAAGGTACTCCTACCCGAGTGGCAAAAATGTTTGTACAAGAAATTTTCGGAGGACTCCACCCAGACAGAAAACCGAAGGCTTCTACTTTTGAAAATAAATATAAGTACCAGGAAATGCTGGTCGAAAAGAATATTACACTTTATTCAACTTGTGAGCATCACTTACTTCCTATTGTTGGAAAAGCACATATTGCATACATTTCTAACGGAAATGTTGTAGGGCTTTCAAAAATGAATAGAATTGTAGATTATTACGCTAAAAGGCCACAAGTTCAGGAACGCTTAACGATGCAAATTGTAAAAGAACTGCAAAAAGTTTTAAACACAGATGATGTAGCTTGTGTAATTGATGCGAAACACCTTTGCGTAAATTCTCGCGGAATACGCGATATTGATAGCAGTACGGTAACTAGCGAATTTGGAGGTGCTTTCAAAAATTCTGATGTGCGTAGGGAATTTTTAGATTATATAAAACTTGAAACTGAGTTTTAAGAATTGCCTAAATAAAAAATTAATTAAAACAGGATAGGCAATTGTCTTCCGTCTTCCGTCATAACCCATGCAGGACCTATATATTTACAATTCGCTTTCAAAAAGTAAAGAAAAATTCACCCCAATTCACGAAGGTGCAATAGGAATGTATGTTTGTGGCCCTACCGTTTACAGCAATGTACATTTAGGAAACTGCCGCACCTTTCTTTCTTTCGATTTGATTTTTCGCTATTTGAAGCATTTAGGCTATAAAGTGCGTTATGTTCGCAATATTACCGATGCTGGACACTTGGAAAACGACGGCGAAAGTGGCGACGACCCAATTCTAAAAAAAGCAAGAATTGAGCAATTGGAACCAATGGAAGTTGTTCAAAAATATACGGTAGATTTTCATACCGTTATGGCTAAATTCAAGGCGTTGCCACCGAGTATTGAACCTACAGCAACCGGACACATCTACGAACAAATTCATATTGTCGAAAAAATAATTGAGCAAGGTTTTGCGTACGAAAAAAACGGCTCTGTCTACTTTGACGTTTTAAAATTCAACGAAACCAACAATTACGGAAAGTTAAGCGGAAGGCAAATTGAAGATATGGTTGCCAACACTCGCGAACTTGCCGCTCAAACCGACAAGAAAAACCCACAAGATTTTGCACTTTGGAAAAAAGCCGAACCTCAACATATTATGCGTTGGCCATCGCCTTGGAGCGACGGTTTTCCAGGCTGGCATTTGGAATGTACTGCAATGAGTACGAAATATTTAGGTAATCAATTTGATATTCACGGCGGCGGAATGGATCTGAAATTTCCACACCACGAATGCGAGATTGCACAAGCAGAAGCCTGTAACCATACTTCACCCGTAAATTATTGGATGCATGCCAATATGCTTACGCTTAACGGCAAAAAAATGTCGAAATCTACCGGAAACTACATTTTACCGAATGATATGTTTACGGGAGAAAACGATGTTTTGAGCAAACCCTTCTCGCCTACCGTTACCAAATTCTTTATGTATCAAGCGCATTACCGAAGCATTTTAGATTTCAGTAGTGATGCTTTGGAAGCTTCAGAAAAAGGATTTAATAGATTGATGGACGCCTACCGAATGCTTCCAGACTTGAACACTTCAGCAAAAAGTAGCATTGACGTTGAAAGCTGGCGAAAAGCTTGTTACGACGCAATGAATGACGACTTTAATAGTCCTATTTTAATCGCCCATCTTTTTGAAATAGTGAAGTTTGCTAACGCCATAAAAGACGGAAAAGAAACTATTTCTATAAATGATTTAGAAATATTGAAACAAACTACAGACAGTTTTCTTTTTGATGTTTTAGGACTTCAAGATACTGTTTCAGAAAATTCAAAGGATGGCGAAAAACTTTCGGCTGCGGTAGAAATTCTTATTCAATTAAGAAATCAGGCACGTGCCAATAAAGATTTTGCAATGAGCGATAAAATTCGCGACGAACTTGCTTCAAAAGGAATTCAGTTAAATGATGGAAAAGATGGAACTTCTTTTTCGTTGAACTAAAAATATGGTGTCGGGAATAGTTTATGAAAAAAATTCTAACATATCCATTCATACTTTTAATTAGAGGATATCAAAATTTTATTTCTCCCTTCACGCCAAATACGTGTCGTTATTCGCCTACTTGTTCGCATTACGCAGTTGATGCGTTAAAAACACACGGCTTGCTAAAAGGCGGTTGGCTGGCTTTAAAACGAATTGGGAGCTGTAACCCTTGGGGTGGCCAAGGCTACGATCCCGTGCCACCAAAAAAGGAGTGAATTTGAACCTATAATTGGCAACCTATTTGTTTAGAAGATTAAACATTTCACAATAAAACAATTTCCCTTTATTACTTTTTCGCTTTTGTTATCTTTACGCAGCGTTTTAAAATCTCCACTATGCACTATTTAAGTTTTACCTGGAACCCTTCTGAAGGGATTGATCTTGGCTTTTTCATGATTCGCTTCTACAGCTTAATGTTTGTGGTGGCGTTTAGTTTGGGCTGGGTGCTCACTAAAAAGATTTTTGATCGAGAGGGCATGCCGCAAGAAAAGCTTGACAGTCTTTTTATTTACATGGTTGTTGCTACCTTAATTGGCGCTCGTTTGGGGCACGTTATCTTTTATCAATCTGAACTTTTTGTGCAAGATCCGCTTTCGGTTTTCTTGCCCATAAGCACAGTACCAGAGTTTGAATTCACAGGTTTTCAAGGATTGGCAAGTCACGGAGCGGCAATCGGTATTTTAATAGCAATGTATTATTACACTAAAAACGTAATTAAAAAACCATTTTTATGGATTATGGATCGCATTGTAATTGCAGTGGCAGCAGGTGGGATTTTCGTTCGAATTGGAAATTTTTTAAATTCTGAAATCATTGGTAAGCCATCTGGCGACTCTCCACTGGGCGTGCGTTTTGTACACGAGGGCATTTTAAAGCGAGAAGCTGTGCAAGCAACCGGTATTCAAGACCCGAGCAAGGCTTATGATGCAATTGTACATAACCCACAGTTTGCAGATTTACTTAATAGTGTTCCCTTTCGCCATCCAGCGCAGCTTTATGAAGCGGCTGGGTATGTAATTGTGTTTTTAGTATGCTGGTATTTGTATTGGAAAACGGAACGCAGAAAGCAAATAGGCTACATATTTGGCGTGTTTTTGATCCTTCTTTTTATGGTTCGATTTATCGTGGAATATGTAAAAGAAAGTCAAGGCGGGTTTGAATCTGCACTCGGTCTGCTATCCACCGGACAATGGTTAAGTGTTCCTTTCGTACTCGCGGGAATCTACATTATGTGGAATGCTTCAAAAAAACCTATGGTTGAATAAAATAAAGTAACCACGAATACACGAATATTTTTTAAATTATTATTCGTGTATTCGTGGTTTTTAATAATTTCTTCAAATGAAAAAAATACTTATTTCAGCAGCAATTGTTGGATCTATACTTACATTTTATAATTGCAAAGACGCTGGTAATTCAGAAACACAAAGCTTAACGCAAGAAATTACGTTTACCAAAGAAGGTGAACTTCAACTTTTAAAAGCTGAAAACGATTCCATTATAGCTTCGCTGGATATTGAAATAGCCGATGATGAATACCAAACTGAAACAGGGCTAATGTACCGCCACTCAATGGCTGAAAACCAGGGAATGCTTTTCGTATTTAAAGTTATGCAACCCCGTTCTTTTTATATGAAGAACACTAAAATTCCACTGGATATTATCTATTTAGATTCTGAAAAGAAAATAGTAAGCATCCAAAAAAACGCTAAACCATTCGATCAGACTTCGCTTCCTTCCGAAGGTGCTTCACAATATGTACTAGAAGTAAATGCGGGGCTTTCTGATTCCTGGAAGCTTAAAAAGGGCGATAGAATAGAATTTATCAACAGTAAATAAACCTAAAAAATATCAGTTATTTAATAAATAAACCCTGGTCCATTGGCCGGGGTTTTTATTTTAATTTTTTTCTCGTTATTTAAAAGTTAAAACTATATTTGGTCTTCTCCCCTTTTAATTTACTCGTTTACGGAAAGCCGTAATTGGGAAATTTTACTTTGATTTATATTGGCAATAAAACTACACAAACGTGTAGCGTAGATGCGGTTTAACTTTAAGATCTGCATATATACACTTGTTTATACCCCAATTAATAGGTAACCATTTTATATAATTTTTCTTAATAACTCTAAAAGATAAGAAAACTATGATGTAAATAGATGAGCTTTAAAAAGAGGAACATTTTACTAGGTATTGAGTCCTCGTCGTTTTAATCTTTTATAAAGGTTGGATTCAATTAATTCCACTACAGTAGCCTTAAGCTAATTAATTAAAATGGCCATTGTTCAAAAGTTCAATGGCCCTAAATAAAATATATGAAAAAATTATTCCTACTTATTATTTTAACAACCACAACCTATTCTTATTCTCAAATAGAAGAAAGAAAGGGCAAACTCTTTTTTAAGATTGGGTCTGAATATCGTATTACGCCCTTACCCTATGATTTTGGTAAAATAGATCAACGAATACCTGCCGATATAGATGTCCAAAATTCAGGCGTAGCATTTCACTATGGGTTTGATTATTTCATAACCAAAAACCTAAGTATTGGATTTAATAATTCTTTTAGGTACGATGTGCTAATCAGAAATGTAAATGAAATAGACCAAGAAAATGGTTTTCAAAAAACAGATAAAACGTTAATTGTGGGAGGTCATTTATATTTAGATTACCACGTTAAAGTGTTCAAAAATTCAGAGCTTTTTGCCCGTGTGGGACCGTCTTTGCTAAACGGTGGTACGGAATATATGAATAAGACTACTTTTTATGATAATCAAGGTAATATTTTAGGTAGTTCATTTAGCAATGAAACATTAGAGTTTTTTGCGACTAATATCGCAATTGGCTATAAAAAGCAAAAAGTAGAGTTGTTAGTAGGTTTATATTCTTCAAGCACTTCCAACTATTTTGACGAAACTGAAAGTTTAAAAATACCTTATATAAACATTACCTATACAATCGGAAAAATGTGGAAATAAGAATATCATTTTTATTCCATAAAAAAAGACCTTTCCAAACTGGAAAGGTCTTTTATATTTACTTCAAAAGAGTTTCGAGTACTATGCCTCTAAGGCAGCTTCCTCTTCTTCTTTTTTGTCTATTAAATCTTCAACTTTTTTGCGCTTCACTGTATCGTACATAATAGGCGTTGCGATAAACAACGATGAATAAGTACCTACTACAATACCTACAATAATTGCAAACAGTAGCCCGCGGATAGATTCTGCACCAAAGAAGAACATACTCAACAACACGATAAGTGTGGTGAAAGAGGTGTTCAACGTTCTACTAAGTGTACTACTTAAAGCTAAATCGATAATTCTATTCATCTTCCAGCCTGGGTGTTCACCGAAGTATTCACGAATACGGTCAAATACAATTACCGTATCATTCAGTGAGTATCCAATTACAGTAAGTATAGCCGCAATAAATGCTTGGTCAATCTCCATACTAAATGGCATAAACCTGTATGTTAGTGAGAATACACCTAATACTAAAAGCACATCGTGGAATACAGCCGCAACTGCTCCCAAACTAAACTGCCATCTTCTGAATCGTAATAAAATGTAAAGGAAAACAACTATTAGCGACCCAAATACAGCCCAGAATGAATCTGTTTTTATATCATCTGCAATAGTAGGACTTACTTTGTAATACTCCATTCTACCGATCGTTTTTCCTTCGCCATCACCTACAAAATCATCGTAAGTTATACCTGCTGGAAAATGCTTTTTCACGGTTTCGAAGAGCATATGCTCTATTTCTTCATCAACGTCCGTTCCTGTTTCATCTACTTTATATTTTGTGGTAATCTTCAATTGGTTATCACCACCGTAGGTTTTAGCTTCTGCACTTCCGAAAGCTTCAATTAAATCATCTTGAATTTCAATTGAATTAACATCTTTCGCAAAACGTACAGTATAAGTACGTCCACCAACAAAATCAACACCTTGGTTAAGACCATTGGTAAACAATGAACCAAGACTTATTACAATCATAACTGCTGAAAATATATACGCTGTTTTACGCTTTTTCAAGAACGAAACGTGCACGTTAGTGAACAAGTTCTTAGTAATTGACGTTGAACAAGGTAATGACTTACCGTTTTGAGTATATCTGTCAATAAACAATCTTGTTATGAAAATTGCTGTAAACAATGAAGTTGCAATACCTATTAATAAAGTTGTTGCAAAACCTTGAATCGGTCCAGTACCGAATACCAAAAGAATTAAACCAGTAAGACCTGTTGTAATGTTTGCATCTAGAATAGAAGATAACGCGTTATTGAAACCATCTTTGACGGCATCCTTCTGCGCCTTGCCTTTGGCGAGCTCTTCCTTAATCCTTTCAAAGATTAGCACGTTTGCATCTACAGACATACCAACCGTTAATACAATACCGGCAATACCAGGTAATGTTAGTACAGCTCCTAGACCAGCAAGAATTCCGAAGATGAACAAAATGTTCACCAATAGGGCAACATCAGCAAAAGCTCCCGCTTTTCCGTAGTAACCAATCATCCATAAAAGAACGATTATAAGTGCTACTCCAAAAGAAAGCACACCACTACTAATAGCCTCTTGACCCAATGTTGGACCAACAACCTCTCCTTGAATAATTTCAGCAGAAGCTGGAAGTTTACCAGCACGAAGTACGTTTGCTAAATCCTGACCTTGGTTTACAGTGAAGTCTCCTGAAATTTGGCTACGTCCACCAGAAATAGGTCCAGAAGTTACGCCCGGCGCAGAGTATACTATATTATCTAAAACAATAGCAATCTGGCTTTGGTTTTCGTAAGCAGCACCTGTTAGTTGCTCCCAAACTTTAGCTCCTTGGCCATTCATTTGCATAGAAACTACGATTCGACTTAAGTTGTCAAATTCTTGTCTTGCATCTACAACTACACTTCCTCCAAGTGGCGGAACATTACCTCTGTTACCCTTTAGGGCGTATAGCGCAGTTACTTCTTCACCATTTAATTGTGCGTCTGCTACTGGCAAGCCCCATACAAATTTTGCGTAACGCAGTTCGTTTGGCAACAACGATTTTATTTGAGAGTTGCGCAAATAACCGTTAATAGCTGCAGTATCTTTTAGTTTAAAAGTAGCAATTACTGGACCTCCTTGATTACCCAAAGAAACCATTTTTGAAAGTATTGGGTTCGCTTTGTTATCGTCCACAAGTGTGTCACTTACATCCTGACCACCTAAAAGTTTACTAACGTCATCATCTTCTGTTTTTGAAGAATCGATTACTTTTTCAGTAGTTTCCGTAGTTTCTGTCGCCTCTGTTGTTGTAACAGCTGTGTTTGCCATTGCAATTTCACCTGCTTTAGTATCGGCAGCTTGAAGGAAACTTGCTACTTCATCAAATTTATATACATCCCAGAATTCTAGTTGGGCAGTACTTTGAAGTAATTTTCTTACCCTGTCTACATCTTTTGCACCCGGAAGCTCTACAAGTATTCTTGCAGATTTACCCAAACGCTGAATGTTAGGTTGAGTTACACCAAATTTATCGATACGCTTTCTTAATACTTCAAAAGCAGAAGTAATAGATTCGTCTATTTTCTTCTCAATAACTGGTTTTACTTGTGAGTTGGTCATTCCAACTTTAATTACATCTTCCAAGTTCTTATTGAAGAAAATGTCTGGCGAGGCAAGATCATTTTCACCCGGAAGGGCTTCAAACGCTTTAAAGAAAGACTCTAAATAAGTATCTTGGCTATCTTTCTGAAGATCTTTTGCATTCTCCAAAGCTTGGTTGAATGCAGGGTCTTTGGTATTATTTGCAAGACCTTTCAAAATATCTTTTACAGATACTTCAAGAATTACATTAATACCTCCTTTAAGGTCAAGACCTTTATTCAACTCTTTATCCTTTGCGGTATTGTAGTCAATTCCTAAAAATACAGGATTATTTGCTACAGAGTCAAGGTAGCGATTTTCCGCTGCGTCCCGCTCGTGTGGTTCATTTTCAGAAAATTTGCTATTCGCAAATTCCTTGGCGCTATCTTCTACCTTGTTCGCAATGAACGTAAAAGAAAGCTGGTAAATACATACCAATCCAAAAAGGATGGCAAATACGGTAACTAGTCCTTTATTTTGCATGTTTAAATTATTAGGTCAGATTTTTTTATCCCAATTCCGAAGCCTCGAAATAGGAGCGCAAATATATCATTTGCCTTGTTATCTAACAATTATCGTGGTTATTAAAAAATAAATTTTGTTTGCTTCGGAAATGTGATAAACCAAAGCTATTTTTCTAAAGTGAAGTAGTTTCTTCCATCATTAAAAACGTGAAGATTTCCTTTAAGATAATGGGCCAGCCCGTACCTCTGGAATTTTATATGAAGTAACATCTATTAAAAGTGAAATATTGCGGTAGTTTTTAAACGCAACTATTTCAATACCTTGTTTTATATCAAATTTGGTTTCTGTGTCGCCAACTGATAAAAAGGGTTTTAAATATTGGTCCTTGGCAGATTTTACAACTACCGGCAAACCTTGCAAACCGATGCTAGAACCGTAATCCTGTTGGATTTTGATTACATCTAATTTATAAATATGCGTGTTTTCACTGAAAGGAATGCTAGAAGGAAAATTCTTTTCATTAAAACCAGTTTCGGCGAGTTGAAGTTTGTTAGGCGTATTAAACAAACCTTTTATTGTGGCAACATCTGTTACGCTATAATAAGTAATTTTTAGCTTGCCGTTAGCTATTTCGGAAACTACAAAATTTGCAATCCCAATAGATTCTAACTGAGAAGTAACGTTGGCAATGGCTTGTTTCGCTTCAGAAGCGCTTACATTTTCAGTATTAAACTGAACAACAATTTCCTGATTAGGCAGCGTAGATTGCTCCAGACTTACTCCAAAAGAAGCAAGGGCAATAATTAATACAGGAATATACCATCTCCAGTTCACGCGCCAAATATAAAAAAATAACTTTAGAAATGATGCAGGATTGAGAAAATGACGTAGGACAGTAGGACATAAGACTTAGGACTAAATTTGAAGCATTTTGAAAATAATTGCTTCAAATTTTTTGGCTTTTTTGTCTTTTGTCATACGTCCTTTCGTCTTATGTCCTCTTAAAACTCTAATTCAAAATAAAGACTGCTTTCGGGGATGGCTTCTGTAACGTCTTCGCCTTTCAAAACCTCATCACTTTCATTCATCAGTTTTAGATTTACTTTCCAGTAGCCAGTCATTGTTAACGACAACTTACCGTCGTACGTTTTAGTTGCAGCATTGTAAGTCATATCAACATTATTGGGCGAACTGTGGTTACCCATTCCAGTCATTCTTGGATCGACGGTTATTTTATAATTTTCAACCATTGGGAAATTCATCATCGTTTCCATTTTGTATAATACAGCTTGAATATCGTTTATTGCAACCTTCGGTTCTTGAGGGTTCACGTATGCCAAAATGTAGCGCACATCATCACTACCCACAAAAACTTGTGTTTTTTTCAATCCATTTGCTGGCTCGGTTACTGAAACTCTCAGCGCTTCCTCCATTTCTTGTCCGTTCATTGAATAATTCAGCGTTACGTTCCAATATTCTGTGTCGTTGCCAGCCATCTGAAAAACAATATACCCTTTATAAACAGTACTTTCTTCGGTATTGCTCAACATGCTATGTGGCGCACTATGCTCCACAGTTTCCATATGCATCATCGGCATCCAAGTAGGCGCAGCGTTGGTAAGAAATTTATCACTGGCTTTGTCTTTAATTCTAATGGAAATTTCATTGTAACCAACTTCAAGATTTTGTTTTGCTGAATAAATCTGCACAGTATGATCGGTCGCAGGAATTTCATAAATCATGGTTAAACCTTCAACGGGGTTAACTTCTTCAGGAGTATCATTTTCATCATCAGAACAACTTACGAATGAAACTGAAAAAATTAAAATTGCGAATATATATTTTAGTGTTTTCATCTTTAATTTTTATTTTGAATAATTAATTTATTGAATAAGAAATAGTTGCGTAAAAGTTTCTGCCCTTCCGTGGAATGTTGTTCCAGTCGGTATAGGACGAATAGTTAGTGTCGAGAATGTTTTCAATTCCTGCTTTCACAAAAAGATCATTATCATTTATAAAGAAACGTTTCCCAAAGCTCGCCGATAACGTGGCATAAGCCGCAGTTTTCGTTTCGCCGTAAGCTGGATTGTAATTTGTTTGCTCCCCTGCCCCGTCAGCTGAAAGCGATGCAGAATATTGATTTTTGTAAAAATCGATTGCACTTCTGTATGAAAGCGGACTAATTAATGGTAAGTTTTCGCCATCATTATCAACCCCTCTGTGATACGAAACACTACCAGATAATTTAAAAGCATTCGAAATATTGTAACGTCCCGAAAGCGAAGCATTAAAAAGTTGTGCATAATCTAGATTGGTGTAAAACTTAACACCATCTGCACCAATAGTCATCGTGCTAAGCGAATTATCCACCACTCCTATTATATAGTTAAAAACGTGGAAGTAGTTTGCCGCAGCAGTAATTTCAAAAATTGGTTTTTTATAAGTGATCGAAAGGTTTGCATCGGCAGAGCTTTCAGTATTTAAGTCAGGATCGCCAATGTAATCGTGATTATCAAAACTGTTGAACAAATAAAAACCATACCCCTCCGAAACCGAAGGTGCTCGCTCGCCATACGACAGACCACCGTTTAAGTGAAAATCATTCAGCATTCTATGGTACTGTGCCGAAAAGCTTTTTAAAAACCGGGTATTTGTCTTTTCCATTTCTGGATAGAAAATCTTTAAGCTATTCAACCCAAACTCATCTGCTACAGCATTTGAATGATATGCCAAACGTGTGGAAAGTTTAAGCGAAGCTTTTTTAAACGCAATATGATCTTCGGCATAAAAACCAACATCTTTGGTACGCACATCTGGCCAGGTTAACATAAACATCAACGGCTCATTGCTATTGGCTGGATACATCGTCATTTCTGCATAACTCTTGTTATAAAAACCATCCAACTTAAAAAAGAAATGATTCTTTTCTTTGTTGAAATTAGCCTGCGTATAAAATCCAGCGGTTTCACTCCAACCCGGCATATCCATGTGTATTGGTACGTCGGGACGCTTGGTATCGTCCATCGTGTGTTTTATGGTATTGTAGTACAATTTGGATTCCCAATTGCTGAAATTTCCAAACAACGTATCCTGATTAAAACTCACCGAACCAATCACCGCCCGCGCTAAAGAAACATCCATCGTTAAAGCGGGGTAGCCCACGTCGTTCGCTTCGTCATATATTAAGGTAGCAGAAATAGATTTGTCGGCAGCCAATTTATAACCAGAATTGACGGAGAAGTTATATTTTTCGAATTGGGAAAAATTTACTTCTTCATCGCCTCCAGCTTTGTAATTATCAGCTTTACGATAGATTGCATCGGTATTTAAATAGAATTTTTCATCGGAATAATTCAGTTCGCCACCAAAAACACGCGTCGTATTATTGCTTTCAAAACCGCTTTCTAAAGAGCCAGTCCAGGCTGTGGATTTAAAATTGCTTTTGTCCAATTTCAAATTAATTCCGCCGCCAATAGTATTTCCAAAAGCTGCGCCCTGCTGCCCAGAACCTATTTCTGCTTCCGAAAGGTTTGACACGTCTACATACGAAGTTATCGGGTCCATTTTATCGGTACACGCTCCAAAAATCTGCATACCGTCAATGGTTATCGCGAGCCGTTCTGAAGCCATATCGTTCATTGTGGGCTCCCAAGCGTAAGCACCGCGTTTCACCATTTTTATGCTGCGTGAGGATTCTAAAAACTCATCTAATGTAGATAAAGGTTTACGCTGTTTTTGATGATCTAATTGTTTACCAGCCGAAATTACAATCACTTCGTTAAGCTGGATTAATTTTAGGCTATCCGTTGGTATTTCTTGAGCAATCAATTGCGACGTAAAAGTGCCGCAAAACAGTGCACACCAAAGGCTACCCATAAGCATTCCCTTTAAAGGAAACACACTTATAAATGCTTTCATTTTCTAATAGTTTTGATAATTTAAAAAGAGTGGCATTTCTGAAATATTCTAAAGAAATTTCAAAAAAGTACCGTTGCTAATAAATTATCCCAACTGTGGAGGATGAAGAATTTTTGAAATGAAAAGAGAAGAATTTAAATTTGGCTGATAGCCCGTATTTTCAACGGAAGCAAATTCGCTTTCCGATGTAAACACATATTCTATTATATTTTCTGAAATAATAAACTGCGGAATTTCAGTTTTTGAAGCTTTTCCGCTGAAAGGATTATCATCTTCAGCACCGGCTTCCTTGGCCAATTCTTTAGATAAATGGCACTTTCCATTACACTGCATTTCCGGCTTGTCTTTATTTTCGCAAAGCACGTTAACTATGTAATCATAATTCAACACATATTCCACTACAGGCCACATTGGTTTTGTAAGCATAATTATGCAAGCGGATATGAGAATTACGTTTTTCACAAGTCAAAGATACTACGCATATTGGGCCTCAAAAATGATTTTTATCACATATTTAAGTATTATTTAAACGAAAAAACTTGCCTGATTAAATAATTTAACAACCTACAATTATTTTCAAAATTTGTCAACTTTTTAGTGTTAATAAATATTTATTTACTTGTTTTACAGGCTATTAACAATGCTTTCTTGACAACTTTAAATTTTAATATTGAAATGAGGAATACTAATTCATTATATTTACCTACTTTAAAATATGATTATAATAACCGTCAAAACCCATTTCAGAATATGCAAATAAAAAACGCCGTCTCCACTCCGACAACCTACACACAAGATGAAGCTTTTGATGCTTCAGTTGAATATTTTAAAGGCGATGATCTTGCCGCCCGAGTTTGGGTAAACAAGTATGCCCTCAAAGATTCTGACGGGAATATTTACGAAAAAACACCGAATGACATGCACCACCGCATCGCAAAAGAAATTGCGCGCGTGGAACAACGCTATGCAAATCCATTAACGGAAAAGGAGGTTTTTGACGCAATAAAAGATTTTAAATACATAGTACCACAAGGTAGCCCGATGGCAGGAATTGGGAATCCATACCAGATTGCTTCGCTTTCAAATTGCTTCGTAATTGGTAACAACGGCGATTCAGATTCCTACGGCGGAATTATGAAAATAGACCAAGAGCAAGTACAATTAATGAAGCGTCGCGGCGGTGTGGGGCACGACCTTTCACATATTCGCCCAAAAGGTTCTCCAGTAAAAAACTCTGCACTTACTTCAACTGGGATCGTTCCTTTTATGGAGCGTTATTCAAACTCCACTCGCGAGGTTGCTCAAGACGGGCGTCGCGGAGCATTAATGCTTTCAGTTTCCATCAACCACCCAGATTCTGAAGATTTTATTGACGCAAAAATGGAGCAAGGCAAAGTTACTGGCGCCAATGTTTCTGTGCGTATGGACAATGCTTTTATGCAAGCCGTAAAAGACGGAAAAAATTACACCCAGAAATACCCAATCTTTAGTGAAAACCCAAAGAATACTAAAGAAATTGAAGCTGGTAAACTTTGGAAAAAAATAGTTCACAACGCGTGGAAATCTGCCGAACCAGGGATTCTTTTCTGGGATACAATTATTAATGAATCAGTGCCAGATTGCTATGCAGATTTGGGTTACAAAACTGTTTCTACCAATCCATGTGGCGAAATTCCATTATGCCCTTACGACTCCTGTCGTTTGTTAGCCATGAACTTGTTTTCATACGTTGAAAATCCTTTTACAGATAAGGCTGAATTCAACTTTGAATTATTCAAAAAACACATTGGTATCGCCCAAAAAATAATGGACGATATAATCGATTTGGAACTTGAAAAAGTAGATGCCATAATCGAAAAAATTGACGCAGATCCACAAACTGAAGAGGTGAAAGCCGTTGAAAAAAATCTTTGGTTAAATATTAAACATAAAGCAGAAGAAGGCAGAAGAACCGGTATTGGCATCACTGCAGAAGGCGACATGCTAGCTGCTTTAGGCATTAAATACGGAACTCAAGAAGGTAACGATTTTTCAGTTGAAATCCATAAAAAAATGGCTTTGGAAACGTATCGCGCTTCCGTTTACGCTGCGAAAGAAAGAGGTGCTTTCAAAATATTCGATTCTGAAAGAGAAAAAAACAACCCGTTTATTCTTCGCCTTAAAGATGCCGATGAAAAGTTGTATTACGATATGTTAGAATACGGCCGTCGTAATATTGCATTGTTAACTATTGCACCCACCGGAACAACTAGTTTAATGACTCAAACCAGTTCTGGAATTGAGCCAGTATTTATGCCTGTTTACAAACGAAGAAGAAAAGTTAACCCGAACGACAAAAACGTGCGTATTGACTTTGTAGATGAATTGGGGGATAGCTGGGAAGAATATGTAGTTTTTCACCACCGTTTTAAGCAATGGATGGAAGTTAAAGGCATAGACACTAGTAAAAATTACAGCCAAGAAGAATTAAATAAAATAGTTAAGAAATCGCCTTATTACAAAGCTACTTCTAACGATGTGGATTGGTTGAGCAAAGTGCGTATGCAAGGTGCTGTACAAAAATGGGTGGATCACTCAATTTCTGTGACCATCAATTTACCAAATGATGCTACCGAAGAATTAGTAGGCAAATTGTATTTGGAAGCTTGGCAAGCAGGCTGTAAAGGTGTTACCGTTTACCGTGATGGTTCTCGTTCTGGAGTTTTAATTTCTAACGAAGAAAAGAAAGAAGAAGTAAACGAAAAACTTACCGCTTTCCCAACCAAACGTCCCGAAAGTTTAGATGCAGATGTAGTTCGTTTTCAAAATAGCAAAGACAAATGGATTGCTTTTATCGGCTTAATTGACGAAAAACCTTATGAAATCTTTACTGGTTTTGCAGATGACGAAGATGGTATTTTAATTCCGCGTTGGGTAAATGACGGTGCTATTATAAAAAACCGAAATGAAGACGGAACGTCACGTTACGATTTTCAATACAAAAACAAAAGAGGTTATAAAACCACTATTGAAGGGCTTTCGCATAAATTCAATCCAGAATTCTGGAATTATGCAAAACTAATTTCAAGCACACTCCGTCACGGAATGCCAATTGAAAAAGCTGTAGAATTAATCAACAGTCTTCAATTAGATACCGAAAGCATTAATACTTGGAAAAACGGTGTTGCTCGTGCATTAAAACGTTATGTTGCAGATGGTACCGAAGCACGCAAACAGAAATGTGAAAACTGTAATAGTACTTCGCTTATTTACCAAGAAGGTTGTTTGACTTGCAAAGATTGTGGGTCCTCAAAATGTGGGTAAAAAAAGACGTAGGACTTAAGACCGCTGAGCTGTAAGACTTAAGACTAAAACCCCAAAGGTTTTAAAAACCTTTAGGGTTTTTCAATAAAAAAGACCTGTCAGGTTTTGAAAACCTGACAGGTCTAAATAATAGAAATAGTAGTAAATTTTCTCTCAAATAAAAAAGCCGGCACAAGCCGGCTTTTTAAATTTTATAAAGTTTCACTTAAACTATAATTCAAGCAAATCATTCGTTTTACGAACACCTTCAGCACTTTCTTTCATGTGTGCTTTTTCATCATCGCTCAACTCTAATTCTACAATTTTTTCGATACCGTTGCGACCCAAAATAACTGGAGCACCAATACAAATATCTTTCAATCCGTATTCACCATCAAGCATTACAGAACAAGGAAACATTTTCTTCTGGTCGCAAGCAATTGCCTGAACCAAACCTGAAACTGCAGCACCCGGTGCGTACCAAGCTGAAGTTCCTAACAATTTGGTTAATGTAGCACCACCAACTTTGGTGTCTTCCATTACTTGATCCATTCTTTCTTCTGAAATGAACTTACTTACAGGAACACTATTTCTAGTTGCTAAACGTGTTAATGGCACCATTCCAGTGTCACTGTGACCGCCAATTACCATTCCGTCCACATCGCTAATTGGCGCGCCTAAAGCTTCTGCCAAACGATACTTGAAACGTGCGCTATCTAAAGCACCACCCATTCCTATGATTTTACTTTTGTCTAAACCTGATGTTTTATGAACCAAATACGCCATAGTATCCATCGGGTTACTCACTACGATTATAATAGTTTTAGGAGAATGCTTAACAAGGCTTGAAGAAACATCCTTCACAATTCCTGCGTTGATACCGATTAATTCTTCGCGAGTCATTCCTGGCTTACGTGGAATTCCACTTGTAATTACGCAAATATCGCTATCCGCAGTTTTAGAGTAATCATTTGTTACACCCGTAATTTTGGTGTCGAAACCATTTAAAGAAGCCGTCTGCATTAAGTCCATTGCTTTTCCTTCAGCAAAACCTTCTTTAATATCTAACAAAACTACTTCGCTTGCAAAATTCTTGATGGCAATGTACTCTGCACAACTTGCGCCCACAGCACCTGCTCCTACAACTGTTACTTTCATTTATTTATTTTTTATTGATTATTACTATTTTCTAATTAGAGACGAACCTATTTTTCGGTTCAAATTTAGTAAGGTTGAAATGTTTCACAAAAATACAATTATCTAATATAAAAGTCGAGAAACAAGCCTATTAAATTCCGAAGTGCATTCCCAAGGTAGCATTGTTATACTCAGCAATATTATAATCTACGTTAAGTCCGAAAAACCCTAATTTTAAGCTTGCTCCAAGCGTACCTCGTATTCCCGAAACTTTATTTTTTACACTAAAGGGATCTGTAAATTCGCTGGTAGTTTCGAATAATGGAATCCCAGCTTTTACCCGATACGTTCCTAAAACATCAAAATCTGAAGTTCCTGAAAGATAACCTATACCTCCATAAACATTGAATATTGGCAGTTTTGTGGATGCCTGAAGTTGAAATAGCCACGAATTCTGTTTCAAATCGAATTGTTGATTTTCACCTTCAATTATATCATCATTGGTAAAATCGTAATTCGCATTCAAATTATTATAAGCTATCAATCCTGAAATTGCAACCGGGAAAATTTTATTTGCTGGAAGCCATTCGGTAATTTCGTGTTGTACTCCTAAGCCAAAAACTCCAACTTTCACATCTTCGCGATCAATTTTTGGAAAGTAGCGAACTTTTAATTCCGTTGCTTTAAAAACACCAATCCGACCTTGTAAAAAGGCGGTTGGTAAAACATTTACATTTACCGAAGCCAAGCCTTGAGGTAACAAAAATTCAACATCCTCGGTAAACACTCCATTTTGAACTTCGGCATAGACAACTATATCTGGATTGTTTTCGCCAAAAGCAGTTGCCACTTGCTTCACAGTGCTACCATCTCTGAATTTTAAATTGTTGTAATCGGCAGTGTTTAAAGTGAAAGTTTTGTTTTCATCTTTAATAAAGGTTGCATTACCCACTATTGAAATTTCAAATTTAAGTGGCTTCTTAACCTCGGCAGACTGCATCCAACCGTTCGAGGTATTGTAAAGCATTGCCTCGGCGCCAGGAGTAATATAATTTCCAGCAAATCTTTGCGCATCTTCTACACCCGCTGCCAAAAGATCTTCAAGATTTTCTTGCGAAATCATCGAAATACTTGATAATAATCCAAAAAGTAAGATTAGGTTTTTCATAACGCTTTTGTTTAAAACACATTGAAATTAAAAAACCCCCACCGAAAGGTGAGGGTCTTTGTAAAAAGTTTAACGAAATGCTTACACGTCAATATTCGCATAAATTGCGTTTTTCTCAATAAACTCACGTCTTGGCGGAACTTCATCGCCCATAAGCATTGAGAATATTCTATCTGCTTCAGTACCGTTATCTATGGTTACTTGGCGCAACGTACGGAATTCTGGGTTCATTGTAGTATCCCAAAGTTGCTCTGCGTTCATTTCACCCAAACCTTTATAACGTTGGATAGAAGCGCTGCCTCCAAATTCTTCGTTTAATTTGTCGCGGGCTTTATCACTCCAAGCGTATTCTTTCTTGGCTCCTTTTTTCACTAAATATAGCGGTGGCGTGGCAATGTAAACACACCCAGCCTCAACCAATTCGCGCATATAGCGGAAAAAGAATGTCAAAATTAAAGTTGCAATGTGGCTACCATCCACATCCGCATCACACATAATAACTACTTTGTGATAGCGTAGTTTTTCTAAGTTTAGCGCCTTACTATCTTCTTCTGTACCGATGGTAACACCGAGTGCAGTGTAGATATTTCTAATCTCTTCGTTTTCAAAAACTTTGTGGTGCATTGCTTTTTCCACATTAAGAATTTTACCACGAAGCGGTAATATAGCCTGAAAATTACGGTCACGACCTTGCTTTGCAGTTCCACCCGCCGAATCTCCCTCTACTAGGAATACTTCACATTTTACTGGATCCTGCTCAGAACAATCAGAAAGTTTTCCTGGTAAGCCTCCACCGCTCATCACGGTTTTACGCTGTACCATTTCGCGAGCTTTACGTGCCGCATGGCGCGCTTGTGCTGCAAGTATTACTTTTTGAACTATTGTTTTTGCATCATTTGGATGTTCTTCCAAATAGTTTTCAAGCATTTCTGAAACTGCTTGGCTTACTGCCGCAGTAACCTCGCGGTTACCCAATTTCGTTTTTGTTTGGCCCTCAAATTGTGGCTCCTGTACTTTTACCGAAATGATAGCCGTTAATCCTTCACGGAAATCATCTCCAGCAATCTCGAATTTCAATTTATCGAGCATACCCGAAGCATCGGCATATTTCTTCAACGTACGGGTTAATCCAGATCGGAAACCGGCAAGGTGCGTACCACCTTCGTGCGTATTAATATTGTTAACGTAAGAGTGAAGATTTTCACTAAACGAAGTATTATAAACCATTGCAACCTCAACTGGAATATCGTTCTTTTCGCCTTCCATTGAAATTACCTCAGCAATAATTGGCTCACGATTTACATCCAAAAAGCGGATAAATTCTTTTAAACCTTCATCACTGTGGAATTTTTCAGTTTCAAATTCCCCTTCGTCATTTTTATGTCTTTTATCTGTAAAGTAAATGGTGATTCCCTTATTCAAATAAGACAACTCACGCATTCTACTTGCTAGCGTATCATAACTATATTCCAACGTTTGTTGAAAAATATCTGGATCTGGTTTGAAAGTAACAACAGTTCCACGGTAATCAGTTTCACCAACAGATTTTACCGGATACATTGCTTTACCACGCTCGTATTCCTGCTGCCAGATTACACCATCGCGATGTACAGTAGCCGTTAAATGTTCAGAAAGAGCATTCACTACAGAAACTCCAACCCCGTGCAAACCACCCGAAACTTTATAAGAATCTTTATCGAACTTTCCACCTGCACCAATTTTGGTCATTACAACCTGCAGTGCAGAAACGCCTTCTTTTTTGTGAAGGTCTACTGGAATTCCACGACCGTTATCTTTTACGGTAATAGAATTATCTTCATTAATCCACATTTCAATGGTATCGCAAAATCCACCCATTGCTTCATCGATGGAGTTATCCACCACTTCATAAACCAAATGGTGCAAACCACGTGGGCCTACATCTCCAATGTACATTGATGGGCGCATGCGCACGTGCTCCATCCCTTCCAACGCTTGTATCTGGTCGGCGCCGTAACTGCCTTTTTTCTGTTCTTCGCTCATATAATAATTTGAATGATTTTCAGTTTTTTTCGTAACGAACAAATATAACCAAACCCACAATAAAACTAGGGGTTTACGTATTTTATAAGTGATAAGTTATTAACAAATAACTGTGGAAAAACGTTCTTTTTTTGACGTTTTAGAATAGTTTCGGATTTTGGTGTAATAGTTGTGTACTATTTTCGACGAAACAAATGTTCGCTATAAATATTATTCGTGATTTTTTTAAGTGAAAATGAAACTTTCAACTTAAAAAGTAGTCCTATTCTAAAATTGTATTACCTCTTTAAATAAGCTTATATGAAAAAAATATTCCTTTTTACATTCTTTATAATTTCTTCTCTTGCCTTTCAAAATTTACACGCACAGAGTTTTCCACAGATGGATGCCTCTCCAATGGATTTAGCCTTGGCAATACAAGACAAAAATAGCCCACCGTTGGCTAGGGTAATCTATAGCCGCCCTCAGAAAAAAGGACGCGATATTTTTGGCGATTTGGTGCCTTACGGCGAAGTGTGGAGAACCGGTGCAAACGAGGCTACCGAACTTACAATTTACACCCCGTTAAAATTCGGAAAAACGGTTTTGAAACCCGGAACTTATACGCTTTATACTATTCCTGGCGAAGATGAATGGACTGTTATTGTAAACAGCGACACCAACGTTTGGGGCGCTTATAGCTACAAAAAAGAAAAGGATGTTGCGCGCATTAAAGTTGAATGTAAAGACGCTGTAGCTCCTATCGAGTCGCTTTCAATGATATTTCGACCTGAAAAAGATGGGACAACATTAATGATAGGTTGGGATGACCATTATGTAGAAATTCCATTCAAAAAGTAGTAACACTTCAACAGTCGTAAAATAAAAGCACCAAATTCCGAAAGAGCTGGAATTTGGTGCTTTTATTTTGAAATATATTTTAGGGAATATTGAGGTATTTATGCGTCTGTAAAGAAACTTTCCATCTCGGATTTTGCATAACGTAATCTACAATTAGCGGACTCATTTTGTCGCGCTTACTCCATTCCGGTTGCAAATAAAGTATACAATCTTTATTCACTTTTGCCGCTTGCTCTTCTGCAAAGCGAAAATCATCTTTATTAAATACAATCACTTTTAGCTCGCTCGCAACTTTATAAACTTCGTCAGTGGGAAGTTTCATTTTTTTGGGTGAAAGACAAATCCAATCCCAAGTTCCAGTTAGTTTATAGGCTCCCGAAGTTTCAATATGAATTTGCATGCCTTGCGCTTTTAACATTTCTGTTAGCGGGCCCATATCCCAAGTTAAGGGTTCGCCACCTGTAATAACAATGGTTTTTGAATGTTTGGCGGCATTCTCAACAATCTGGCCTATAGCCGTTGGCGGATGCAATTCTGCATCCCAACTTTCTTTTACATCGCACCAATGGCAACCAACGTCGCATCCACCTACCCTAATAAAATAGGCGGCTGTTCCTTTGTGGAATCCTTCACCTTGAATTGTGTAAAATTCTTCCATTAAAGGGAGCATCACTCCTTTATTCACCAATTCCAGCACTTCATTTGTCATGGGCGCAAAAGTACTCGAATTGTAACTTAAATTAAATTAATCGGGAAGCAAATTGCAAATAAAGATGTTTAGTTACTTGGAATTTGATACTTTAAAAAACTTAGTGCCCTATAATTTATTACTTTTGAGCAAAATTAGGTGCCATGGTAAACAAAGAGGCTTTTTTTGAACACATTAATAATGGATATACCACCAAGGGAGATTTTATAAATCTTGGTGCGGCCATGCTGGACGGTGAAACCGTTACCAACGCATACGTAAAAATTCCTCTAAAAACACTAAACCGCCATGGGCTAATTGCTGGCGCTACGGGTACAGGAAAAACAAAAACGCTTCAAATTATTGCTGAAAATCTTTCTGAAAAAGGAATTCCAGTACTTATGATGGATATAAAAGGCGACCTCAGCGGGATTGCACAGCCTGGCGCTGACCATCCTAAAATTCAAGAGCGTCATAATGCAATTGGCTTTCCATTTGAAGCAAAGAAATTTCCTGTCGAAATTCTTACACTTTCAGACCAAGAGGGAGTTCGTCTTCGGGCTACAGTTAGTGAGTTTGGACCTGTTTTGCTTTCTAGAATTTTAGACTTGAGCGATGTACAATCTGGTATCGTTTCGGTTATCTTCAAATATTGCGACGACAACAAAATGCCGCTGCTAGATTTAAAAGACTTCAAAAAAATATTACAATACACTACCGATGAGGGCAAAGATGAATTTGCTGCAGAATACGGTCGTGTTTCATCTTCTTCCACTGGCGCAATACTTCGGAAAGTTGTAGAATTGGAACAACAGGGCGGCGATTTGTTTTTTGGTGAAAAATCTTTTGATACAGACGATTTACTTCGAATTGATGAAAACGGAAGAGGTTATATCAATATAATTCGACTAACAGATATTCAAGATAGACCGAAGCTTTTTTCAACATTTATGCTTAGCCTCTTGGCAGAAATTTACGCCACGTTTCCTGAACAAGGCGATAGCGGAAGACCAGAGCTTGTTATATTTATAGACGAAGCCCATTTAATTTTCAATCAAGCAAGTAGTGCACTGCTCAATCAAATAGAAAGTATTGTAAAATTAATTCGATCAAAAGGGGTTGGACTTTATTTTGTAACTCAAAATCCAACAGATGTGCCAGACGCTGTTTTAAGTCAGTTGGGGTTAAAAATCCAACATGCGCTTAGAGCTTTTACGGCAAAAGATAGAAAAGCAATTAAACTGACTGCGGAAAATTACCCAATCTCTGAATACTATAAAACAGACGAGGTTTTAACGTCTTTAGGAATAGGAGAAGCGTTAGTTAGTGCCCTTAACGAAAAAGGAATCCCAACACCGCTAGCGCGCACCATGCTTCGTGCGCCTATGAGCAGAATGGATGTGCTGACCGATGGTGAATTGAAAGACTTATTGAAAGTGTCAAAATTAATTCCGAAGTACAACGAAGTAACAGACCGCGAAAGTGCTTACGAAATGCTGACTGAAAAAATAGAGATAGCTAACAAAGAAGAAGCAAAGGAAAAAGCACAAAAAGAAAAAGAATCTGTAAGGCGAACTAGCAGTTCTAGTAGAAGTTCAAGTCGCAGGAGCACTTCAAACCCGTGGATAAAAACACTATCTAGCCCCACTGTAATACGCAGTGTTTTGGGCATTTTAGGGAAAATGATGCGGTAATTTCAGCAATTAATAAAATTAATTTTAAATATAAATAACTAAAAACAATAAATGAAAAAGACACTTTTAATAATTGGAATAGTTTCACTTGCTTTTGTTCAATGCGGAAAAAATACTGATCCTTTTGCAATCAACAATGGCGCTATCGGAAACTTGAACAAGGAAATAAAAATCAAACAAATAGACTCCATTTTTGCAGAAGATTCTATAGTAAAAATAAATTCATCTCCCAATGCGCTGGAAACACAAGGTGAAGTAGAAATTTATGAAAAAGGCGGAGTAAAACTTTTACTGTTATCTCCTAATGATGAAAACGATCCTAACTCAACAATCACTAATATTCAGGTTTTCGATTCACGTTACAAAACTGAAAAAGGCTTAAATACTGCAAGTACTTTTAAAGACGTAAAGGCCAATTACACTATCGATAACATAGAAACTACTATTAACGCAGTGGTGATTTTCTTAAAGGAAACTGATGTTTATTTAACCATCGATAAGAAAAACCTTCCGGCAGAACTTCGCTACGATATGAATATTGAAATTGAAGCCAGTCAAATACCAGATGATGCGCCAATTAAATATTTTATGATTGGCTGGGAAGCTGCTAGTGAATAAATTTTTCCTGCAAAGATTTTGTTAAGGTGCGTTAGTACTTGAACCTTTTACTTTAATTTTAATCCAATTAACCATCAAATTCGATTAATTATGATAAAGATTTTAGGTTTTATTTTAACCATTGCTGGCGGAATTAGTTTGGTAATGGGAATTCTTGGTGTGTTCGGAAGTATGGACATCGGAATGAGTCCTTGGGCTTTGATTATTCTTGGAATAGTTTTCTTTTTTGCCGGTATCGGACTCCTAAAACGCCGAAAAGACACAGACGAAACATAAATATTAATTACAAAAACCCTTTGTTTTGCAAAGGGTTTTCTATGTTTAAACCCATTGTTATGGCAAATCCAAGAATTAAAGACGAACTCATTCACGCTTTAAGAAATAATTAATGAGCAACCAATTAAGACCTTTCCATTTGGCAATTCCTGTAGATAATCTGGAACGTTGCCGAGCTTTTTACAGCAACACACTTGAACTTCCCGAAGGTCGCAGCAGCGATCATTGGGTAGATTATAACTTTTTTGGTCATCAGCTTGTAATTCATTTAAAAGAAAAAATATCTGAAGAAGATAAAAGCAGTAATCCGGTAGACGGTAAAGATGTGCCAATACCACACTTTGGCGTTGTGCTAGATATGGAGAGTTTCAAACTATTTTCTGAAAAACTAATACAAAAAAACGTTACCTTCATCATTGAGCCTTACGTCCGATTTAAAGGACAGGTGGGAGAACAAGCTACCATGTTTTTTAAAGATCCGGCGGGAAACGCGCTAGAATTTAAAGCCTTCGCAGATTTAACACAATTATTCGCAAAATGATTAAAGAAATACCCCCTCAAATAATTCGACAAGTATTTGTTATTCTGCTTGTAATCCTGATGGGCAGCCTTATTTTTAGGGAAATGCTGCCTTATCTTACGGGTGTTTTAGGAGCCATTACCATTTATGTTTTAATGCGAAAGTGGATGTCTACACTAGTGAATAAAAAAAATTGGAACCCATCCCTAGCCGCAACAGTACTTATGTTATGCTCTTTTGTGGGTATACTTATTCCCGTTGCAGGTATTGTTTTAATGCTTACAAATAAGATAGGTGAAGCAGTTCAAAATTCTGAAGAAGTTGTTCGCGCCTTTAAGAAACAACTCGGGACAATTGAAGATAAATTTGGCTACGATTTAAGCTCTCAAATTGACACATCAGCAATTACTGGGTGGATTTCTGAGAATCTACAAAGTCTTGCAGGAGGAACATTTAACGCATTTATTGCAATTGGGCTAATGTATTTTATGCTCTATTATATGCTTACAAACCGTAAGGAATTACGCGGCTCATTAAAGGATTATATCCCAATGGATCAGAAAAACCTCAAAGAAATTGGCGCTGAAATTCAAACGATGGTGCGTTCCAATGCTTTAGGAATTCCGTTGGTGGCAGTAGCACAAGGTGTCGTGGCGCTAATTGGATTCTTAATTTTTAGTATTGAAGATCCCTTCTTTTGGTTCGTAATTGTTACCATTGGTAGTATGATTCCTTTTGTGGGAACCTTAATAGGAATTCTTCCCGTATTCGTACTAACACTGTCCACCGGTCACAGCTTTCAAGCGTGGGGAATACTTATCTACGGTTTTGTGGTTGTGGGCTCCACAGACAATATAATACGGCTGTATGTTTTGAAGAAATTAGATAACGTTCACCCATTAATTACACTTATTGGGGTAATTGTTGGGGTGCCGTTATTCGGTTTTATAGGTTTAATTTTTGGCCCGCTACTTATTAGTCTATTTATAGTTATCGTTCGTATTTATAGGAAAGAATACGGAAAAGAAGATAGTATTACGAAGCTGGAAAGTTTGTAATAATAACAATATATATGTTTTCGAAAATTGAAAAAACGGCCTTTCCTCCCACCACAAAACCAATGATGGTGTGGGATGGCGAATGTGGTTTTTGTAAATATTGGATTACGCGCTGGCATTCTAAAACCGAAGATCGTATTGAATATAAAACATTTCAGGAAGTTGCTCAATACTTTAATGACATACCTTTAAAAGAATTTAAAAAAGCATCACGCCTCATTGAAACAGACGGCACAATATATAGCGGTCCCGATTCTGCCTATAAAAGTTTTACTTATTTTGAAGATAGCACATCGCGCTGGCATAAGTGGTACAGAGAATACAACTGGTTTACGAATGTTAGCGACCACACTTACAATTTTATAGCAAAGCATCGAAGTTTTATGTTTATGCTTACAAAGCTCTTCTTCGGAAAAAATCCGGAAGAATTAAAACCGTATTGGTTTCTGTTGTTACTTTTTATATTTTCAATAGTTTACGTATTACTGAAATTTTTATAACATAATTTTAAAAGTATTCATTTTTCAATTTATTACTTTTAAAATAAAAACAATAAACTATGTTTTTCGGAAAAAAGAAAGATAAGAAATTATCCAATATAGCTATGATGGACTCCAAAGTGAGTGAAAGTTATGTAGAAGAAAAAGTTACCAAAATTCAAGATCACGAAATTGAATTGGTAATGGACAATGAAGAAGCTATTTCAAAAAAACTAAGCAATGCAGGGCCCCTGCGCAAATACGCAGAATTAGGGAAAATTATGTTTGCCATGCTTAAGGATGTGAAAAAAGGCAAATATCCACATGTGCCATGGTTTACTATCGCAACTATTGCAGTTGCTTTATTGTACGTTTTTAATCCATTAGATTTAATTCCAGATTTTATTCCTGGCATCGGTTATATTGATGACTTGGCAGTTCTTTCCATTGGTATGGGATGGATTGAAACCGACCTGCATAAATATTTAGACTGGAGATTAAAAGAAGGAGAATCAGAATCTACTTAAAATCAGTCAAATCGAATTAAATTTTCTAATTAGCTTTTCGTTGCTCCCGCGCTAGTAATGTATTTTTCAATAGCATGGCAATAGTCATTGGCCCTACTCCTCCTGGAACTGGTGTGATGAAAGATGCTTTTTTACTAACGTTTTCAAAATCTACATCGCCAGTAATAACGTAACCTTTGGGATGATTTACGTCTTCAACTCTAGTAATTCCTACATCTATAATTACTACATCGTCCTTTACCATTTCGGCTTTTAAGAAATTTGGAACGCCCAATGCTGAGATAATAATGTCTGCTTGGGTAGTAATTTGTGCAATGTTTTTTGTGTTACTATGTGTAAGGGTCACGGTACTATTTCCCGGCCAACCTCTACGGCTCATTAAAATACTCATCGGTCGGCCAACAATGTGGCTACGGCCAATAACAACTGTATGCTTTCCTTTTGTATCCACTTCATATCGTTGAAGCAATTCAAGAATACCGAATGGAGTTGCAGGAATAAACGTACTCATATCCAACGCCATTTTTCCGAAATTTTCCGGATGAAAACCATCAACATCTTTTGAAGGGTCTACGGTAAGTAATACTTTTTGCGTATCAATTTGAGGAGGCAGTGGCAATTGCACGATGAACCCATCAATATTGTCGTCATCGTTAAGTTCCTTTATTTTTTTCAGCAATTCCAGTTCACTGGTAGTATGTGGCATTTTTATAAGCGTAGATTCAAATCCAACGCGTTCGCAAGCCCGCACTTTACTGCCCACGTATGTAAGGCTAGCACCGTCATCGCCAACTATAATAGCTGCTAAATGCGGCACCTTTTCGCCATTAGCCTTCATTTTATCAACTTCGGCTGCGATTTCGTTTTTAATATCGTTGCTTACTTTTTTTCCGTCTAAAATTGTCATTTGTAAAAGTATTCAGTGGCAGTTGCAGTTTTCAGTAACTCAAACTCCAAATTTGCCAGGATTATCAATCATATAATTTATTAGTCTGCCTATTTCTTCACTTCTTTTATTGAGATCAGTTTCTATTTCAACTGAAATATACCCCGAAAACATAGCAAATTGTAACCATACTTGTGTTTCAGAATTCTCTGCATCACTATCAGTCAACTTACTGATAAAATGCTTTTCATATTTTCTTTTTCGGTAAGCTTCAGCAATATTGGCACAGACAGAACGAGAACTTCATCGAATTTGGTCAGTAAGTGAAAAAGTTTCCTCTTTGGGAAAGGTTTTGGAGATTTCAAAAATTTCCATTGAAAGAGCAAATCCTTTTTGATACGCCAATAAAGTTTTGAAACTCATATTTAACTAAACTTAAAACAGAAACAACTACCTACTGCCACTGAATACTGCAACTTATTTTAACGCATCTTCCCCATTGCTTGCATCATCTTTCTTCCGCCACCACCTTGCATCATCTTCATCATTTTGCTCATTTGTTCGAATTGTTTTAACAGCTGATTTACCTGTTGAACGCTGGTTCCGCTTCCTGAAGCAATTCGTTTTTTTCGACTTCCGTTTATTACAGTAGGCTGGGTTCTTTCGGCTGGGGTCATAGAGTGAATTATTGCTTCAATGCCTTTAAAAGCATCGTCATCAATATCTACATCTTTTAACGCTTTTCCGGCGCCGGGAATCATTCCCACCAAATCTTTCATGCTTCCCATTTTCTTAACTTGCTGAATCTGGGTAAGGAAATCGTCAAAGCCAAATTGGTTCTTCGCAATTTTCTTTTGAAGTTTTCTGGCTTCCTCTTCGTCAAATTGTTCGTGTGCTCTTTCAACCAAAGACACAACATCTCCCATCCCCAAAATACGATCGGCCATACGGGCTGGGTGAAACACGTCTATGGCGTCCATTTTTTCGCCTGTACCAATAAATTTAATCGGCTTGTCTACTACACTTTTAATAGATATTGCAGCACCCCCGCGAGTATCACCATCTAGTTTTGTAAGTACAACCCCGTCAAAATTAAGTCTTTCATTAAAGGTTTTTGCAGTGTTTACAGCATCTTGCCCTGTCATTGCATCAACTACAAAAAGTGTTTCATGCGGAGCAATTGCTTTATGAACGTCAGCAATTTCAGTCATCATTGCCTCATCTATGGCAAGACGACCAGCAGTATCGACAATTACAACATTAAAGCCGTTTTCTTTAGCGTATGCTATGGCGTTTTGTGCAATTTTAACCGGATTTTTATTTTCTGGTTCACTATAAACTTCAACGCCTATTTGATCACCAACCACGTGCAATTGGTTTATTGCCGCTGGACGATAAATATCGCAGGCAACCAAAAGTGGTTTTTTTGTTTTTTTTGTTTTTAGATAATTGGCAAGTTTTCCAGAGAAAGTAGTTTTACCACTACCCTGAAGACCAGACATTAAAATTACCGTTGGCGTGCCGCTTAAATTGATTCCGGCAGTTTCGCCACCCATCAATTCAGTAAGCTCATCTTTTACCAACTTCACCATCAACTGACCTGGCTGCAACGTAGTTAATACGTTTTGACCCAAAGCCTTTTCTTTCACTGTATTGGTAAATTCCTTAGCAGTTTTAAAGTTAACATCGGCATCCAAAAGGGCGCGGCGTACTTCCTTTAAAGTTTCGGCTACGTTTACTTCGGTAATGCTGCCGTGACCTTTCAGTACGTGCAACGCTTTGTCTAGCTTATCGCTTAAATTATCGAACATATTCTTACTTTCTATTTAATAGTTGACCCCCTTTATAAATGCTTCGGAGTTCGCGGTGCAAAGATAAAAAAAAGTAGGCAGTATTCAGTGCTTCGACTTGGTTGAGCATTGGGTTTTTTTCATTATTCATCATTTATGCTTCGGTTTAGAAGCTTTCACCAACAATATTTGAAGAATTTTAAAATTTTTCTGAAATGAATTCACGGCTGTATGTTCTAAATAAATTCTGCCGATTTTGGTATATTGCACTTTCGAAAATATAATATGATAAAACAAAAAGTACTCTCTCCTTTTCAAAAATTCGTCAACCTCCAAAGCTCTACCGGAATATTGCTGTTGGCAACTACAATTATTGCTTTAGTGTGGGCAAATTCTGCCTTCGCCGATAGTTATCAATCTTTTTGGCAATATGAAATAGGCGTGATTACTGATAGTTTTGAACTCAAAAAATCGCTGCTACTTTGGGTGAATGATGGGTTGATGGCTATTTTCTTCTTTTTAATTGGACTTGAAATTAAAAGAGAGTTTCTAATTGGCGAGCTAAACACAACCAAAAAGGTAATGTTCCCGCTATTTGGAGCACTAGGCGGAATTGCCTTGCCAGTAATTCTTTACATTGTTTTAAACGAAAATCCAGACACCTTAAAAGGCTGGGGAATACCAATGGCCACTGACATTGCTTTTTCTTTGGCAATTTTAAAAGTGCTTGGCAATAGAGTGCCCTTAAGTTTAAAAATATTCTTAACAGCATTTGCAATTGTTGACGATTTAGGCGCCGTGCTCGTTATTGCAGTATTTTATAGTAGTAGCTTAAATCTGGTACTTTTAGCAGCCGCTTTAGGACTTTTAGCTGTAATCTACTTAATGAGTTATAAAGGGCTTTATTCAGAATTTATAACCATTATTGCTGGTATTATTGTGTGGCTTTTATTTTTAAAAGCTGGCTTACACCCTACTCTAGCCGGAGTATTAATGGCTTTTGCAATTCCCGTTCGTCAAAAAATAAGTACACACGAGTTTACAGATCATTTAGAAATAATCGTTGGTAACATTAAACAAAGTACCGTCCTTCAAAAACCGCTACTTTCTTCTGAACAATTGCACCTAATTGACGACTTGGAAGGTTGGGGAAATAAATACCGCTCACCCTTGCAACATTTAGAGCATAAGCTGCACAATTGGGTGGCGTATTTGGTAATCCCTGTTTTTGCTTTGGCCAATGCTGGGGTAGCCCTTACTAGTGACGGCGGATTGGAAAATGCTTTAATTGTAAACATTATAATCTGTCTTATTTTAGGAAAGAGTATTGGTATTTCGGCAATTATATTTACCGCCCGTAAACTAAAAATTATAGATGTGCCGTCAGACATTTCCAACAAACAGATCGTGGGTGTTTCATTCTTGGCAGGTATAGGTTTTACGATGGCTATATTTATTGCTAGCCTCGCCTTTAATAGCAGTCCAGAGTATATAGATTCTGCTAAAATTGGAATCCTTATTGGGTCTACTCTTTCTGCTATAATTGGTTTTAGTATTCTTCGTTTTAATACTGTTAAGGGAGGATTTAATCACAATCCTAATCGCAAACAAGTAGAAGATTAAATCACTTTTTTCAAAGGAATTTTTATTACAGTGAAAACGCCTTTACCTTCGGCGTTTTCAATTGTAAAATAAACATCGTTTCCGTAAAGCGAATTTAATCTGTCTTGTGTGTTTTTTAAACCCGTTCCTGCTTGAAGTAACTTTTTAAAGGAAGCGTTTAATAGCTCTCCGTCATTATAAATTTCGATATTTAGGTAGTTAGACGATTTATAAATTTTCAGATTTATATTTAGTTCCGTGGTATTATATCCATACCCGTGTTTTATAGCATTCTCAACTATTGGCTGTAAAAGCATATGTGGTACTAATTCATTTTCTACATCGCTTTTAATATCCTTTTCAATAGACAGATGGTCTGAAAATCTAACAGATATTATTGAAATATATTTATCGAGAAGCGCTATTTCTTTATGAAGTGCTATTAAATTCTCGTCTTTAAAATCTAAGATATCACGAAACAAATCACCAAAATCTGCAATTAAATTTTGCGACTTTTCCTTATCGATCTCAATTAAGGCCGAAATACTATTTAGCGTATTAAAAATAAAATGTGGATGCAGTTGCGCCTTGAGTATATTTAGTTTAGATGTCGCTAACTGAATTTCAATTTGAGCCTTTTGAAGCTCAATATTCTGCACTTTTTTTATGTAGTAATAGACATTTATTATACCTATCATTGCAAAATACACCAAGAAATTAAGCTCCACCACTGCTATAAATTGATTGAAAGAAAGATATCGCGAAGCCTGAGACAAAGCTATGTCACCTACAATTATTGAAATGAGAGCAGTTACTGCAAAAATAAAATAGCCAATAAAAAAGGAGAAGAAAAGATGTACCCAAATAATTTTTTTCCACCCTTTTGCGCCCCATTTTTCAAACATTAATTTTGTGATGTAGCTTATAAAAGCCATAAAAACAATCACTACTATCCAATCTACAAAAACGCCATAACTAAACAACTCCCCCCAACTTAAAGGGCCGTAACTGCTCGTGCCCTTAACTTTCCAATAACTCTTTTTTATTTGCACCAATATCACCACAATGGTGTAAAAAATAGCTAAGTATTTAAGAAGCTTTATATCTATGTATTTTTTCAGCATTGTTTAAACTCCAATAATTTTTTGGAAATCTTTTCGATAACTTTTACTTACTCTGAAAAGTGAACCATCTTTCATTTGTGCATCAATTTCACCAAAATTTGAATGAATTACTTTCTCTAAAAAATTGGTATTTATTATAGTGGAGCGGTGAATTCTGAGCATTTTTTTGCTTTTCATATGATCCATAAGATTTTGAAGCGAATCGCGAAGCACATGTTTTTTATCGAGTGTACAGATTTCAACATAACTCCCAGAGGCCAGAATGTATTGTATATCCGAATATTCTAAAAATGAAACGGTATTGCCAGTCTTTACAGGAAGTTTACTATTTAAATCGTCAGTTCTATGGTTAGTTTTTCCATCTTCAATATATTGCAATAACTTCTGAAAATTAGTTTCTAAAGTGTTTTCAGATTTAGATTTAAATTGTTGTCTTGCTCTTTCAACGGCTTGTCGAAAACGTTCTTTTTTATAGGGTTTCAACAAATAATCAAGTGCCAAGGTGTCAAAAGCTTTTACAGCGTAAGTGTCAAAAGCAGTAACAAAAATCACCATTGGCTTTTTAGAAATATGCAACTCTTGCAAAACATCAAAACCGCTCATATCCTTCATCTGAATATCTAAAAATATAAGGTCTGGCCTATAGCTTTCTATAGCCGAAATTGCTTCCTTTCCTGTTTTACATTGCCCGAGCAATTGCAAATCTTCTATTTCGTCAACCAAAGTGAGCAAACGTTTTCTTGCTAAAGGTTCATCATCAATTATTAGGCAACTAATATTCATTGTAAGGAGTAATCAATTTAGATTTTAAAGATATTTAAAAGTAAATGTAGCAAACCTAGCAATCATTTTAATGAATTTGTAATTATCCATTTCAAAATTACCATCTTTCAAACCCTTATTTAGGAGATTCACATCAAAGATTGAGCTGTTTGTATCATTTTATTTAACTGTTGGTTTTCAGCTTTGCGATTTGAAAACTTAAATATCGAATTAATTTTTACAACAATTAAAAGGTGATTCAAAACAATATTCTTCCGTTCACAACATAACCCCATACTTCAGTGAGATTTCGTGTTAATTTCACATTTACAAAACGCTTGTAACCGTTTAAAACAAATTCAAAAACCATTAATTATGACACGATCATTACTGCTTTTTATCCTTGGCGCCTCTTTATTTTTCATCCCAAAAACAAGGGCACAATCATTTGAAGAAAAAAATTTTCAAGACATTACAACAACACCCTCTGCCTCGCGAAGTGCAAATTTTATTGATGTAAATGGCGATGGATGGGACGATATATTCTTTACTAATGGCCCTTCCTCTGGCCAGAACAACATGCTTTATATTAATAACGGCGACGGTACTTTTACTACTGTAAATGACGACGATATTGTTCTGGACAATGACCGCTCAGATGGCGCGAGCTTTGCAGATGTTGACAACGACGGCGATTTAGACGCTGTAGTTGTAACCTACGGAAGAAATGGCACAGGGAAAAAAAATTATTTCTACCGAAACAATGGCAACGGCACTTTTACATACGAATCCGATAACGCCATTGGAATTCCGTTAACGTATTCCGAAATGGCAAATTGGATCGATCTCAACAACGACCAATTATTAGATGCTTACGTTACAAACAGCGTAGTTTCAACCCGAAATCTTTATTTTGAGAACCAAGGTGATGGCTCATTTGAAGCGGTAACTGGCTTGTCTATTACTAGTGAAACTCTAGCTTCGCGCTCTATTAACTGGATAGATTACGATGGCGATGGCGACAGTGATTTGTTTATTGCGAATGAAAACAATGCCAAGAATTCACTTTTCAAAAATGATGGCCCAGATAATTTCACCCAAATTACAAATCTTTCTATTACACAAAACGGGAAGAATTCTGCTGGCAGCTCGTGGGCAGATGTTGACAACGACGGAGATTTCGATCTTTTTGTGGCGAATTGGGACGGACAAAACAATCAGCTTTTTATAAATGAAAACGGGATTTTTATAGAACAAACAAATTCTGCAATTGCGCTAGAAACCGGAAGCTCTTTTGGCTCTGCTTTTGCCGATGTTGATAACGACGGCGATTTAGATTTGTTGGTTTGTAACGCATATTTCCCAGGGCAGGTTACAAATTCACTCTTTATAAATGACGGAAACGGCAATTTTACCAAAATCACAAACGGTGCCTTGGCAAACCATCAAGGAAACACCTTCGGTTGTGCCTTTGGCGATTATAACAATGATGGCTGGATGGATGTTATTTTGGCTAATACACTTAACGAAAACCAGAACAATTCGTTATTTAAAAATACAGGAAGTGGAAATAATTGGATAAAAATTCGCTGTGCTGGAAATCCATCAAATGGCTCTGCGGTTGGCGCAAAGGTTAAAATAAAAGCCTCTATAAACGGGAATGAGGTTTGGCAAACCCGCCAAATTGAGGCCGCAAGCGGTTATTGTAGCCAAAACAGTTTTACTAACCATTTTGGATTGGGCGATGCTACAACTGTTTCTGAAGTAATAATTGAATGGCCTTCGGGAGCAGTGGAAACTTTTACTGATATCGAGGAAAATAATACTTACTTGGTAGTTGAAGGCAACGGAATACAATTGGGCACAAATTCTCCAGTTAAACAAGGTTACATAGTTTATCCTGTGCCAACCAAAGATATTTTGGTAATCAATTTTCCAATATCTCAAATTAATTCTACAGTGGAAATTTTCGATTTAAATGCTCGTAAAGTAAAAGAGCAAATCAATAATTCTGAAAATTCAATTACAATAGATGTGAGCAATCTAAGTGCTGGTGAATATGTTCTCAACATAACAAACAATAACAATACAACATCTCAAAAAATAATCATTCAATAAAAATCTACTATTTCTATATTTTAGATGAACGCGTTCGATTTTCTAAGTGAAAATTAGACGCGTTTTTTTATCTTCACTGCATCGAAAGAGAACTCCAATGAAGCTTTTACGTACAGATTCTAAAAATCAAGATTTTATTGCTTTGGTGAAGCACCTTGATGTTGAGCTCGCCATTCGTGATGGCGACGACCATGCTTTTTACGACCAATTCAATAAGTTAGATTCCATAAAACATGTAATCGTTGCTTTTGATGAAAACAACACACCTATTGGCTGCGGCGCCATTAAACAGTTTGCAGCTGGAACCATGGAAGTGAAAAGGATGTTTGTGCCACTAGAGCAGCGTGGAAAGGGAGTTGCGGTTGCAATTTTAAAAGAACTAGAGACTTGGGCTACCGAATTAGGCAATACTAAATGTATTTTAGAAACAGGCATTAAGCAACCCGAAGCAATTGCGCTTTATAAAAAATGTGACTATCAAATTTCTAAAAACTACGGGCAATATAAAGGGGTTGAAAAAAGTATTTGTTTTGAGAAATTACTAAAAAAGATTATCTAATGAAGCTGAAATCTAACGCTGCTTCTTCCGAACTTACCTCTCCTTTTTATAAAATAAACCAAGATTTCTGTAGAGAATTTGAAAACTACATAGCTAGTAAAAATGGTAGTGTAAAAGGCAATTACAATGCTTGGTCTTATTTTATTCAAGGTAAAATATTGGCTCCAATGCCTTGGAAGTTAAAATATAAAAAAGCCACATACACTTCCACAGGAAACTTGATTCCTTCTTCCAAAAAACAAAACCTGCTTACCCTTGTTGAGTGGTCAACTCCAATGGCGGGCTCTTTTAATTCAGAATTTGCTATTACTAAAAAAGGAAACTTTGAATTTATAAAGAAGCTATTTAATGATTCAAAACCATTCTACGGATTGAAACAGTACGTTATCCGTGGCACGGAAAATAAAGCGACTCTTTTAAACAAACTACACCCTATTTTGGAACATCTTTTTCAGTCTGGCGAAGTTTATTCTATTATTCTGAAGGATGACGTTTTAACCATTTCACTTAGAACTGAAGCGCATCATTTTGAAACATTTGAAAATTTGCTGAAGATTTAATTCACTAATCCTTGAAAAAAAAACTTCAACTACTGCAATAAAATCATTCTTTAATCGTAATATTGCAATGAACATATATAACAATTATGGGAATCACTAAAACTGAAATATTTACAGACCAACAGAACCAGATTGCAACTTTTGCTAAAGCCTTTGGGCATCCCGCGAGAGTCGCAATTCTTCAGCATTTATACAAAATAGACACTTGTATTTGTGGCGATTTGGTTCTAGAAATTGGCTTGGCTCAACCTACAATTAGTCAACACTTAAAGGAACTTAAAAACCTTGGCTTGATTAAGGGAAGTATTGATGGCACTAGCATTTGTTATTGTATAGATACAGAAAATTGGACCAAAATGAAGAAAGTAATTATGCAGTTTTTAGACCAAGATATTTCGAAAGAAACCTGTTGTTAAAAAAGTTTAAACTGAAATACAACCCAAAAATTTCAAAAAATGAAAAACGAACAAGAATTAAAAGACATTGTTAAAGACCGTTACGCTAAAATTGCCGAACAGGGCAAAGCTGAAAACGCTGCTTCATGTTGTGGTGCAACAACGCCTTCAAATAAAGTGTACAATATTATGATGGACGACTACTCTGAAACGGGCGGTTATGTAGAAGATGCAGACTTAGGATTGGGCTGTGGTCTTCCTACGCAATTTGCGAAAATTGAAAAAGGCAATACCGTAATCGATTTGGGTTCGGGCGCTGGTAACGATTGCTTTGTAGCAAGACACGAAACAGGTGCCGAAGGAAAAGTTATAGGTGTAGATTTTACGCCAATAATGATAGAAAAAGCCCGTGCAAACGCAGAAAAATTAGGTTTTAATAACGTAGAATTCCGCGAAGGAGATATAGACGCAATGCCAGTAAGCAATGACGTTGCAGACGTAATAGTGAGCAACTGTGTTTTAAATTTGGTGCCGAACAAGCAAAAAGTAATTGCTGAAATTAGCAGAGTTTTAAAACCGGGCGGGCATTTTAGCATTTCCGATATTGTTTTAGAAGGAAACTTACCCGAAGCTTTAAAAGAAGATGCAGAAATGTACGCAGGATGCGTTGCAGGTGCCGTTCAAAAAACGGAGTACTTACAATTTATAAAAGACGCAGGTTTTCAAAATATTCAAATTCAAAAAGAGAAACCTATCGTAATCCCAAATGACATTCTTGAAAAGTATCTTTCTTCGGAAGAAGTTAAAACTTTCAACAATGCAGAAACGGGTATTTTCAGCATCACTGTTTATGCTGAAAAGCCTGGAACAAAAGCAGACAAGCCGAAACTAAAAATGGTGGAATTACAGGAAGAAGGTTCTAGCTGTGCTCCAAATTCCGGGTGCTGTTAATGAAAAGCAATCCAGGTTTGTACGAAGATCTAAAATATTATATTGAAAAATTGGATGCGGCAACCCTTTCGGAAGAACGGAAAGGGTTGCTAAAACCTTTGATTGATTATATAAATAGTAAAGCATCGCAAAGCGAACCCATTCTTCTCAATTTTATCTGTACCCACAATTCACGGCGAAGTCATTTTGCGCAAATTTGGGCGCAAACTGCGGCGGCCTATTTTAATTTTCAAAATATTGAATGCTTTTCTAGCGGAACGGAGGCCACTGCCCTTTTCCCAATGGTGGTTTCTACTTTGGAAAACGTTGGCTTTAAAATTTCCAAAGAAAATGAAGCTAGCAATCCCGTATATAAAATTAGTTACTCAGAAAGTTTACCGGCTATTCCTTGCTTTTCAAAAAAATATGACGACGAGTCGAATCCGCAAAGTGGTTTTGCGGCAATAATGACATGCTCCGAAGCCGATCAAGGCTGTCCATTTGTTACAGGTTCAGAAAAACGGATTCCTGTAACCTATGAAGACCCCAAAAGTTCTGACGGCACATCGTTACAAAAACAAATTTATATGGAACGTAGCGAGCAGATTGCGACTGAAATGAAATATGTTTTTGAAAGTCTGGCTTCAAATTAATCTTCACAATTGCACATAATATATTATTATAAAACTGCGGTGAAGTTTTACATTTATATAAGCAAAACCCCTCTTATAATTTCGAATTATCAAAATCTCAAGCGGAATACGAATTGGGAAATTGACTGCTGTTATTCACTTTAAGTTAAATATTAGAAAAAATAGATTTTATAAAATAAACTTCCCGCATTTTTACCTTTTAAAGGCTACAACTAATCATAGTTTTAAATGGTGCAAAACGACTCAACAAACCTATTCCGAAAGCAAGCTACAATTTTAAGGATACTTATTATATTGCTAATTTTCGCTTCAAACAGTATGTTTTCGCAAAGGGCAAACTTAGAAGGAAAAGTAAATACCGCAGACGATATTGAGATTGAAGGCATAAATATTTTTAACCTTTCTACTAATAAAGGCACTGTAACCGCTGCAAATGGAGAGTTTCAGATTGCGGTTGCTGTAAACGACACCCTTTCTATTTCTGCTATTCAAATTAAGAGCACAACACTAATTATTGGCGAAGAACAGCTAAAAAACAAAAAAATTGTTATCAACCTCAGCGAGAAAATGAATGAATTAAGCACGGTAACTTTACGGCGGGCACTTACTGGCTATTTAGGAACAGATGCTAATATAATTCCTATTCAGAAACCAATTACCGCCACTTCCATTGGCTTGCCCAACGCAGATTTACCGCAACTAACTAAAATCCGAAGGCAATTATATGCCGCAAATTCTGGCCCCGTTGATGCGCTTGTAAATATGCTTTCGGGCAGAACAAAAATGTTGAAAAAGCATTTAGAATTCGAGAAAACAGCGGCACTTACACTAACGCTTCTCGATAAATTTCCTGAAAGCTATTTTACAGATGGACTACGAATAGACAGGTTAAAGGTATATTCCTTTATATTTTTCTGCGAAGACGATCCCGATTATCAAACGGTAATGAAGCAAAGCAGCATCGAAATTATTGAATTTCTAGAGGCAAAAAGCGAAGAATATCGGTTGCAATTGAGCAAGCAGTAATTATCAAACAGTTTTAAAACTAAACTTATTCTGAAGTAAATAACTGTATGCCACGACAATAAAAGTGGCTAATATTTTAGACGGCGTTGGGTAAAACCCTAGACCATCTACAAATACTTTCAAGCAAATATAATTTAGCACCAAAGCTCCCATTCCCACAATAATATATCTAAAAAACTGAACTTTCCACGGCAAATTTGAAGCTTCAAAAGTGATGAATTTTTGAAGTAAAAATCCTGTGACAAAAGTTATTGGGAAAACAAAAAACAAGGAAGCAATATGCGGACTTAGCACTACAAAATACACATCGACATTCTGTTTTACAAAGACGAAATTGTAAACTATAAAGTAGAGAATAATATCAAAAACCAAATTGCCGCCGCCACACACCGCATAACGATATGTTTTTAACGGAAGAAATCGCCGAAATAAAAAGTAAAAGGCGTCAATTAATTTAATGATACTGTTTTTCATATTCTGAATTGCGGGCAAATTTAAGGATAAACTTTTTGGATTTAGGCTTTTGGTGCGGCTATAGAATATGTATTTAAAAAACTTATATTTGGAATTGAACAATATAACCATATAAGGGGAATAAACGCAATAATGGCCTTTATCCACATGTTGGCAACAATTAAAACAAATGAGGACAATTAAAGTTTCAGAACTAAAAACATTATTCGAAAGAGTTATTGAGAAACTCGAAACGGAATACAGTTCTGATGCTGAAATGGAATTAAAAACAACAATTTACAGACTGATTCCAACCGAAAAGTGGAATAAGTTTGAGAAACCTGAAGATTGGTTTTCTGCATCTGAAATTGACCAAGGTGACTTACAAGACGATGTAATGGAATTAAAAAAATTGACAACTGATAAAGACAGAGTTGCCACATTTGTTGACTTCGATAGACTAGCAAGTGTTTTGAGAGAAATAAGTCAAGTAGAAAACCCAATAGAATAGAGAAATGGGAAATAAAGGAAAAGGTTAATTGACAACCGATTCTGAATGGCATAAACATTTAAGGGAATTTGGAAAACGATTTTTTTGGAAAGGTGAACGTCTTGCTGAAAAGAAAATGATTGACGACGAATTAACTGAACAAAAAAATAAAACGGAATAAAAACTATTGCCAACAGCGTATACGAATTTATAGCACTCCTCTGTAATAATTGAAAATTTCCAATAAATATTAATAAATTATACTTCCGAAAGATACGAACTCGCTAGCCTTGCTGATTCGCACGCGGCTCAATTAATTTGGAACAAAAAAGATGTTGGTTGCTTTCGCCGCTTCAAGCCGCACGCTGCGCCAAGCGCCAATTTTCCTGCACAAATCTATTGCCATAATTTGGAATTTCCATTTTCGCAGCTACAAAAATGAAGATGCAACATCCATCTTTGTTTAAATCCCCAATCTTTCTATTACTCCTTTTTTATAAGTATCTCCTATAGGAATTTTGTAGTCCTCGATGATAATTTTAGTTTTTTGCAGCGCATTTATATGAAAAATATTCACGATGTAGGAGCGATGAACCCTGATAAATGTATTTTCGGGTAACTTATTTAAAATATCGTTGAAGTTTGATAAAAGTATTAATGGTTTTGTGGAAGTTGTAAGATGAATTTTTAAATAGTCTTTAAGCCCCTGAATATACTTTATATCATTTAAATTGATTTTTTGGTTTTCATACTCTGCTTTTACAAAAATAAAATCCCTCTCATTTTCTCTTTTAGGGTCACTATTTTTTGCAGAAATTAAGTTTTTTAGTGTGGACTGGTTTTCGGTCTCAAATTTTTCTTTTGCACGGGATACCGCTTTTATAAAACGATGAAAGGGGATGGGCTTAACTAGATAATCTACTGCATTAAGATCAAAACCCTCTAAGGCGTATTCGGGATAAGCAGTGGTAAAAATAAATAATGGAAGATTTTCAACTGACTTTACGAGATCTATACCAGATATGTTTGGCATTTCAATATCAAGAAAAATTAAGTCTATTTTATGTTTACTTAAAACATCAATAGCCTGAAAGGGGTTGGTACATTTGTCTACGATTGTTAAACCCCCAATCTTAGTTATGTAATTTTCAATGACTTCAATTGCCAAAGGCTCATCATCGATTATTAAACATTTCATTTAATTGAGTTTTAAAGTTAGGTCAACAATAAATTTACCATTTTCTTCATTGGTAGTTAATTCGTGCTTTTCTGGATAAAGCAAGTTCAATCTTTCCATTGTGTTTTTAAGTCCGATTCCTGAATTTACATCTTCTTTTCTACCAGAGCCCACTAGATTTACACAGGAGAAGTGCAACTGGCTTAATTCAATATTAATGATTATTTTAATTTCAGTGTTCCCTTTATAGTCAGTACCATATTTAAACGCATTTTCAATAAATGAAATTAAAATTAATGGACATATTTTTTGATTGGCAACACTGCCAAAAATATTTATGGAAACATTACTGTTATCGGCTATTCTTAATCGCTGCAGTACCATATAATTATTAATATAATCGAGTTCTTCCTGTAGGGGAACAAAGTGTTTATTAGTTCTGTATAGCATATATCTCATAAGGTCCGAGAGCGTAATTATGGCCTCTTGCGCATCGGGAGATTTTTTTGTAGCTAAGGAATAAATGGTATTTAGGGAATTAAAAAAAAAGTGTGGATTTATCTGATTCTTCAAAAAATGTAATTGACTTGTTGTACTTAATTTCTCAATTTCCTCTTTTTTGTTTTCATTTCGGTTCCATTCAACATACATTCTAATTGCGGTACCAATAATTAAGAATGAAAGATTAATTATAATTGGAAATCCTATTAATCTTGGTTTGGGTCTGTTATCGTTGATAAATCCTTTATCGACTATAAAATCTGGCGGAAAATAATATGTCAAAATATTAAATATAATACCAGAGATCACTAACAAAACCGTGATGCTAATTAAGTAAATTAGGATTTTTTTTTTAATTAAGAGCTTAGGAATAAATATGAGGTAGTTTATGTAAAAGAACAGGATATTTAGGAAAATATTGATAAAAAATATGACGGAAATTTTACCTCTGCCATAATATTCTTGTAAAATAAATATGGCAATAAATAAAAGCCACGTGATAATATGTAGTAGTAAAGTGCGGTTACGTTTGAGGAACGATATCATCTTTGATGTTTTGTGGACATTTTAAAGAAATATTGCTCGCTGCTATCTCTAAATTAGAGATACTTGGCGATTCTTTATTTTCAATTTTATTTTTAATTATTTCAGCAATTGTCCTGGCATCCTTTTCAGAACAAAAAAGTTGTTTTCCTTTTACAGCAGGAATATTTTCCTGCTTTATAAGAATTTTGTCATTTCTCATTAGTTGGTATCCAAAACCATTTTTAAGTACAATGGTTTTAATACTAATAGTACTGTCTTTATCTATTATAGCTGCTTCTGGGTTCTTAAGGCCAAAATAGGTTAGTGCAACTGCAATAGCCATTAAAGAAACTATAATATATTTTCTTGTTTTCATTTGAAGTGAGTATTGTTAAAAAACCCAAGAAAATCTCTTTGTGAACCATCTACTGTAAAACATCGAGAAATCCTTGGGATATTAATCAAAGGAATACTTGTTATAAAAATTTATTAGTCGTCTTCGTTATAATATTGTTGTGGGAATAATTCATAAACATCATCTAAATAAAGGGTTCCCGATCTGCCAAGTGAAACAAATCCTCTAGTACCTGTTGAAAAACTTATTGGATCTTGACGATTACTAGCTTCCAATCCGGTAATTGATTCCCATAAATCTGAAGAAGGATTATACTCCCAGGTTGTGGAAGTAACCCCTAAATTATACCCACACGAAAGATATCCATAACCATTTATTGTAAATGAAACCGCATTAGACCTCATTATTGCATAGTTATCATCTACATCCAAATCGTTTTTTCGAGTCCAAGATTCATTTGTGGGATCATATTCCCAAAAATCGTCGAGGTATATTCCATTACTTACACCAGTACCTATGTAAGCTTTATTGTTGATTACTATAACCGTGGCATCGCGACGTTTTGAACCTCCATAGCCTATTACTTCCGACCATTCATCGGTTGCGGGGGTGTATTTCCAAAAATCCTTTTTGTCGTTATCCCCGTCAGTACCAGTGCCAAGGAAACCAGCATCGCCAATTGAAAAGGAAACTGCTCCTCTTCTAGCGCCACCTGCAACATCATTTTTTTGCGTCCACGTATTGGTTGCAGGATTGTATTCATAAAAGTCGGATAATTCACTCGCTGTATCTCCGTCGTAACCTATTCCTAAATAACCTATTGAGCCAATGCTGAAACTGGAGGCAGAACTGCGGGCAATTCCGGGAAAATCGGCTTTTTGAGCCCAATAGTCTCCATCCATATTATACTCCCAGAAATCCTGAAGATAATCATCGCCATCATAGCCTGTACCCATATACCCTTTATTATCAATAACAAACGAGGTTGCGCTGCTTCGTGGAGCGCCGTCAAATACAGAACGTACTATCCAGTTTCCTCGAGTTGTATCATCATCAGATGAACAGCTGGACATAATAAATAGCAGTAGTGGTATTAAAGCGTATTGATAATTTATTTTTTTGTTCTTAAATTTTGCCATAGTTATTTTATATTTTCCTAACAATTTTATTGGCGAATGTAGAATCTCTCTTCAATTCTAAAAAAAATATTGGACGGATAGAGCTTATCTCTCTACATAGAGACAAATTCTATCTACCAACACTTTAGATACGGTTTCATAGATACTTTTCGCCTCTACTACATTCAAATTAAGGGCTTGGTATAATTAATTTCTCGTTGGGGGATTTAAAAAATAGGTTTGCCAAAAAAAGTCTATGAAATATGTTCTGGGTATTTGCTTTCTATTGTTTGCTATTATATCCTGCAGTAATGAAGACGAATCATTGGTGGTTGGTGGAAGCTTGATTAACAGTGATACCCGTTTACTGTTTATTGATACTTTAACAATTAAGGCAGGAACTTTTAAATTCGATTCACTTATAGTTTCAGATGGCAGCCCCGCAAGACTTCTTGTTGGTTCATATAATGATCCCATATTTGGAAATTCTGCAAGTGAAAGTTTTGTACAATTTGTTCCAACCGGGTATGACATTCCTTCAGAAGCTGTTTTCGATTCAATTGCGTTGATATTAAATTACGATGGGTATTATTATAATGATACCATTCCAATGCAAACTTTTAATGTAAAAAGAGTTTTGGCAAATATTAAACCGAAGGATGATAGTTATTATAATACTACCACCATTACTACATAGGCGGCGGCGCTGGGAACTTTAACTTTCTACCCCAGGCCTTTGGGAAAGGATACGCTGCAAATACGATTGCAACAAGACTTTGGGCAAAATCTATTCACAGCTATTCAAACCAACGAGATAAACACTTTAGATGAATTTCTATTAAATTATAAAGGGTTAGCCATAAAGGCTGATGAAAATAATACTGCAATCCTTGGTTTTGGAAAGCAGAGTAGGGTGCGTCTCTATTACAAGATTAGTGATGAGGATGGAGCTACGGAAGCGTATTATGATATTCCTGGATCTGAAGTAAATAGCTTTAATCATATTTATAGCGACAGAGGGGGCACCATACTTGAAACATTAAACGATAATGAAATTTTGTTGCCAAGTGACCAAGCCGACAATCAAACCTTTGTTCAATCTGGGGTAGGGGTATTAACCCATATAGATATTCCATATCTCAAAACGCTTTATGAAATTGAGGGAGAAGGAACTATTATTAGTGCGAACCTTGCAATTGCGCTCACAACATTATCTCAACAAATAACACCACGAGATTCCTTGAATGTAATGATTGTAGATAATAACTTCGATTTTGTTCAAGATCTTTATACAGTAAATGGTGATAAGGTTTATGGTATTTACGACGAACAAAATTCTGAATTCGGAATTGCATATTATAACATTCCAATAAAAACATTTCTCAATATTAAATTAGACACAGACAACAATAATGATAATTACTACTTGGCTATTTACTCAAACGAATTCAATTCTTCTATGGATAGATATATTTTTTATGGTGACGAAAGTTCAAATAAACGTAGCGTTAAACTCGAAATAACATATGCCCTCTATAATGACGAATAAAAGCTTTCTTATTTTAATATGTTTTTTAATAGCTTTAAAAGCATCTAGCCAAACTAATGATTTATCAAGCTCGCCATATTCGTTGTACGGATTGGGATTGCTTAATAATCTAAATACAGGAAAATCAAATACTATGGGTAAAACAGGCATTGCCGCGCCGTTTGATGGAGCTATCAATACTATAAACCCAGCGAGTTTTGGTGGTATTACACCTAATAGCTTTTTATATGAAATAGATATAAAAGTTCAGCGCGAGACACTTGTTGAAGATGGGATAAACGAACCGAGAAACAATGCAAACTTTTCAGGACTAGCATTTGCTTTTCCCATTACAGAAAAATTGGGAATGGGTTTAACCCTTTTGCCATATACAAATGTTGGCTATTTTGTTAAAGGCGTAAGGAACGAAATTGAGGGATCTACAGACACCTATTTCTCAGATATTTATGGCTCAGGAGGTCTCAATAGCCTAAAAGCAAATTTTGGTTATTCCCTTAACAATAAATTTCGTGTAGGTTTTACTACCTCCTTTCTATTTGGAAAAATTACGGAAGAAGAAACAAATTATATCGGTGGAGATGCGCTCTATATTAGTGAAGAAAATTTTTATAGGGGTATCCAATTTACCGCTGGGATGCAATATGATATAAATGAAAATTTTTCCATTGGAGCTACGATAAATGTTCCAACAAGCTTAAAGGGAGAACAGGATTTAACAATATTTCAGGCAGATAGCGACACTTCAGAAACACTATCTAAAACCCTGGATAATTTTAAACTGCCCATAGAAGTGGGGATGGGACTGCAAACAAGAATGAGTGAAAATCTTTTAATAAATGTAGATTACAAGAAAAGTTTTTGGAACGCCACAGACCAAACTGATAACGGTGGAAATTTTGTAAACAACGACTTTGTGGGATTGGGCATGGAATATATCCCTAACAAAAATGGCACAGAATATTGGAAACGCGTTATGTACCGAGGTGGTGTAAATTATGACAATGGGAATTTAGAAATAAACAACAACCGTATAAAAAATTCCCAAATTACTTTGGGGCTTGGCCTACCTTTTAATAAACATACCAACTCTATGCTAAACATAGGGTATACCTATGGCCAACAGGGCATTCTATCAAATAGCATTATTCAAGAAAAATTTCATTTAATTTCCATCAATCTCAGTTTAGAAAATATTTGGTTCCAAAAAAGACTTTACGATTAAATATATTTTTTGTTTGTATTTCAACCTTCTTTGCATTTTTAAAAAATCGCTTAGAAGGTTTTTTATACTTTAAATAAAGTAATAACATATTAAATGTGCGAGCGTCCCACACCTGCCAGATGGAGGTAGGACCGGGGCTAGCGCAACGTTTATAGTATTCATAGTATTTTTCGTGGAATTTCTGCAAAATAATTTTAAAGAAGTATTGACTGTTGCGGATTTTTAAATTGAGAAAAAAGGGGTTAAATTATGTGTTTATCCAGATGGACTCACTACAGATTAAATAAAATAGCTAGGTAAGCTATTTTTATTATTTGCTACACAATCATTTTACCACAACCACCGAAACAAATGCCGAAGCCTAAAAAAGGGTAGAGGACTTTTCGTTTTAGTACTAATAAGTTTACACAAATGCTTTTTATTTCACGTTTGGAATAAGAAGCATTTTTTTGTTTTCTACTTTTTTTGATCGATTGCGGATTTCCGTAAAATTTGGTGGTAGATTTATTTTATATTTAATTGGATTAACAAATTGAGAAGAGATAGATATGTAATATATACGCCATAGGTATATTCGTATATTTACATGTTACAAGCAAGTGTGGGAAAACTAACAAATCAACAATAAACCGTCAAAATTAGAGAATCTAAAGTTGTAACTTAACATCCAAAATAAATAGATAAAAATTAATGAAAGACTGGAGTTTAGAAGATAATGTAAATGACTGGGTAAAGTCAGAGTTTGCTAGAATTAAACAAACTAAATATACTGTAGAATCGGCAATGTCTGATTATTTAAAAAATGCCATTCAACAAGGCGTACTTTTAAAGCGACTTGAACTTGAAGAAGCAGGCGAAACCGAAAAAGGCAAATCTTGGAAACCCGATTTTCATTTAGAAACTTTTGATATTCCAGTACTAATTGAAAACAAATTAGGAATTAATAAGTTATCGGCAACCAATGGCACTAAACTCAAGAACGATATAAAATCCGTTAAAAACTTTGCTGTAAACGGTGCAATTCATTATGCTCAATGTGCTATAATGAGTAAAAAGTATACCGAAGCAATTACAATCGGAATATCTGGTAATAATGCAAGCAACGTAACTATCAAAGTCTATTATGTTTTTGGTGCAACCAATGAAACCTATAAACTAGTTGAAAGTTACTCAACTTTAGATTTTTTGGAATCCAAAAAATCATTTGAAGAGTTTTATAAAGTAGCAACACTTACAGAAGACGAGAAACATAAAATCTTAATCGACTCTCAAGCAAAGCTACAAGAGTATGCGAAAAAACTAAACAAGCTAATGCACAACCACGCTATTACTGCTCCACAGCGTGTATTATATGTTTCAGGTATGCTTTTGGCAATGCAAGACCTTGCAGATATTAAAAAAGGATTGGTGCCAGACGATCTAAAAGGTATTAATCTCGATAATCAAAGAGATGGAGACACTATCGTTAACCAAATAGAAAATTACCTTACTTTAAAAGAGATACCTCAAGATAAAAAAAATCTAATGATGGCGTCTTTTAGAGAAATTAACAAAGATACCGACCGTGACAAAAAAATAGATTTAGACACAATTATCGGTAAATTATTGCCTGATATGGCTAGTGTCAACAAACAAATTTTTACTTACATCTACGAAAACATCTTTTTATCTATCGACTCAATGAGTGGGCATTTAGATATTATGGGAGAAATGTATTCCGAATTTTTAAAATATGCTCTTGGAGATGGAAAAGAAATTGGGATTGTGTTAACTCCACCTTATGTTACCAAAATGATGACACAAATTTTAGAAGTTGACGAAAACTCTAAAGTAATGGATTTAGCAACGGGTTCAGCAGGTTTTCTAATTTCGTCTATGGAGTTAATGATAGATTATACCGAACAGAAATATGGTAAAAGAACCAAAAAAGCAATTGAAAAAATCAAAGAAATAAAAAAGAACCAATTACTCGGTGTTGAACTTGATGCTCAAATGTTTACTCTTGCCTCTACTAATATGATTTTGCGTGGAGATGGTTCAGCCAATATTCGCAAAGGTTCTTCTTTTAAAGAACCATTAGACCTATATAAAAAATTCAATGCAGATAAATTACTACTTAACCCACCATTTAGTTACAAAGAAAATGGTATGCCATTTATAAAATTTGGTTTAGACAATATGCAGATTGGTGGAAAAGCGGCAATAATTATACAGGATTCTGCTGGTAGTGGTCGAGGTGTTCAAAGCTGCAAAGCTATTTTAAAACAAAACCAATTATTGGCAAGTATAAAAATGCCTGTCGATTTGTTTCAACCAATGGCTGGTGTTCAAACCTCCATATATGTTGTAGAACATACAGGTAAAAAACACGACCATAAAAAACAGGTTAAGTTCATTGATTTTAGAAACGATGGTTACAAACGCACAAAGCGTGGGCTTTTAGAAATAAATAATCCTGTGCAACGCTATAAAGACATAGTAGAAATTTATAAAAATGGAGTAACAGCAACAGTTTCTTCTGACCTCTGGGATTTGAAACAAGAAGTGGCTATGGGTGTTGTTTCAGAGAAAGGGAATGATTGGAACTTCGAACAACATCAAATAATTGATTCAATGCCAAAATTAGAAGACTTCAAAAAAACTGTAAGTGCTTACTTGGCTTTTGAAGTATCTAATATTTTAAAACAAAACACAGAAAACGAAAGCTTGGGAAAGTAGATGCCCTACTTAACGCAAAATTACAAAAAGTTAAGTGGGGAGAATTTAAAATTGAAACAGTATTACAATGGCAAGCACAAAAAGAAATTGACCCGTTAAAACTTGAAGAATTAAAAGATAAAACACAAAACTTATATCCTTTTTACGGCCAAGCAACCACAAGTAATGGAATAATTTCTTATAATCAATTAAATAATAATGTATTAAATAATCCCAATGGAAAACCGACTATTTTAATACATTCAAACAATCAAAACATCGTCTATTTAGAAACGCCGTTTTATCTTAAAGATGGACACGGAGCAACAAGTGTTTTACAAAGTGAAAAATTAAATAAAATCAATCAACAGTTTATTATCGCTGCTATTGATAAAGTAGTTAGATTTAAATATTCTTATAATAATAAAGCAACGAAAATTAAATTAAAAAATACCATAATAAATCTTCCCACAAAAAATGGTAAAATTGATTTTGACTTTATAGAGAGTTTTATTGCTGACCTTGAAAAGGCTCATATCACGAAATTAGATATAGAACGTGTATCTACAATTAATGCCTATTTAAAAGTAACAGGGTTAAGTGATTATAATTTAAATGACGAAGAACATAATATTTTACAAGATTTTGAAAATGGTAAGATTGAATTTAGTGCTTTTAAATTCAAAAGTATATTTAACGAAATAGCACAAGGTCGGAGACTCAAAAAAGTCGAGCAAATTTCTGGCTACATTCCTTTTGTTATGGCAGGTGTTACAAACACTGGAATTGTAAAATACATTTCAAATCCTATAGCCAGTTTTCCAAAAAACGCTATTACAATTGATATTTTTGGTAATACATTTTATAGAGATTATAAATTTGGAGCAGGAGATGATACAGGAGTATTCTGGCACAGTGAAAACAAATATTCTAAAGGAACTATGCTATTCCTTGCCTCTACAATGGAAAAATTGTTGTTTGGCAAATTTGATTATTCATATAAATTAAGAAGTTCTAAAAGTTTAAATTTTGAAATGATGCTTCCATCATTAAACAAACAACCAAATTATTTTGTAATGGAAACTTTTATTTCTGCCATTCAAAAATTAGTTATAAAAGAGGTTGTTTTGTTTGCCGATAGAAAAATAGAAGCAACAAAGAGTGTTCTAATTCATTAAAAACGGGAAGTTAAATCACGAAAAAAAGAACACCAGCTTGTAACAATGTATATAAAAAATAGGCGAAGCAGTAATAAATTCAAGGTTTTGGCTCGTATCAAACTTTGCGCTTAACCGAAAGTTTCGTGCTTCGAAATCGCCTACTTTTCATATACTAACCGTTGGCATAATACAAACAACGAACTTCAAAGCTCATCTTAATAAAATAAATATATCCAAATAGACCTTGACAATTTAAAATTGGTGGTACTTAATAGAAATGCAATTACAGCAATAATGGCGAAAACTCTTAAAGGCGACAAATCAATAAAATACCAAAATACCACAAGACTTGTTATCATTTGAGCGGCAGCGAGCGCATAACTCACAAACATAGCCCCAATAAAGAAACCAGTTTCTCTTTCAAATTTATAATCACACTCTGGACATCTATCATTCATTTTCGGAATGTTAAACATTAAAATGCTCCCACCATTCATAAAAATCTTTCCTTTTTGACAATTCGGACACTTACAATTCAATGCATCTATAACTTTGCTCATCACAATATGTTTTATAGCGCAAAATTAAGACTGTAAATAATTAATAGTCTTATAAAATGTTCGCAACTTTTTGTACTTTTAGGACATATAATATGAAAATACCTGTTTTAAATATTAGTCAATTTAAAGAATCCGCACCTCTAAATGATGTGTATATAAATTCTATTTCGAATCACTTACAGCGTAATAAGGATTTAATTAATAAACCACATAGTCATAATTTCTATCTATGTGTGCTATTTACCGAAGGTACAGGTACGCACGAAATTGATTTTAATTCTTATAGTATAAAACCAGGCAAGGTGTTTTTTCTAAAACCAGGACAAACACATTTTTGGAAATTTGAGACACAACCCCAAGGATTTATTTTTTTTCACTCTCAAGAATTTTATGAACTAAAGTTTTTAGAACATAAGCTCCATTCATTTCCATTTTTTTATTCGAATCAAAATCCTCCTTTTTTAGATTTAGCTCCTAAAAAACTTTATGAATTAAATCTTAAGTTTAAAGAAGCTTATGCTGAATATTTACAAACCAATCTTTTAAGAGAATTAAAAATAGTAAATTCACTAAACAACATTTATATAGAATTAACAAGGGCGTATACAATTGACGTCAATATTGAAAAGTTTAAGTCGCCAAACTATTTCAATATACTTGAAACTTTAGAGAATTTAATTAACGCCCATTTTCATAGTCAAAAATTCCCTAAATTTTATGCTGATAAATTAAGCATTTCAACCAAGCATTTGAATAGAGTAGTAAAACAAACAATTAATAAAACGACAAGCCAATTAATTTCTGAAAGAATCATTTTAGAAGCAAAAAGATTGATTGTTCATTCACACGAGAATTTAGCCAATATTGCTTATACACTGGAATTCTCGGATTACGCGTATTTTTCAAAATTTTTCAAATTAAAGACAGGTATGACGCCTTTGGATTTTCGTAAAAAGTATTTTTGATGAAATTTTGATTATTTAAAAGTACGATGCACATTACATTGTATATTTAATGACTTGGTTCTTGCCTACTTATTCTCGCGGATAATCTATTCAGTTTTTATTTGCTAAATTAGTTGCTAAACCAAAACAACCTGCCATATACGAACACGTTAACGGTTAGGCTACGACCGAACTTTTATAATTTAATAAATAAATATATTTTATGGCTAATTACACAGCAAGCTCAACAGACTCTCTAGCTTTTTATCTTACCTGTGACAATGAAAAAATTGGAGAATTAATCTATGAGAAGTGGTATGCTTCTAATGCAGTAATTATGTTATCCGGTGGAAATAAATTTCAACTTAAACCAAAGGGAATATGGAATTCCAAAAGAATATCACAAAGACGGAAATTACTCTGAATGGAATTATGAAAACGGGCAACTTATTGAGGGAAAATCCTATTTCAAAAGTGGGAAGCTTCTTCAAGAATATACTTTCAAAAATGGCAAAAAAGAAGGTACGGCCACCAGATTTTACGAAACTGGAGAAAAAGAATCAATTTGGGAATTCAAAAATGATATTCTAATAAGTGGAATCGCATATTATCCAACTGGAGAAAAAAAGACTGACTTTAGCTATAAAAATGGAATAGCAGAAGGAATTTCGACAGAATATTACGAAAGTGGAAAAAAGAAAATTGAATGGAAATATAAAAACGGTGAATTGAAAGGAGAATCAATTGAGTATTTTGAAAATGGAAATGTAAAAAAAGTATACAATTATTAAAAATTAAACTTAAGACGCATATAATTAATTGCTTAGTTTTAGCCTACTCACAAAAATCTTCGCCGATTTTCTATTCAGTTTGTATTTGCTTAAAAACACATTCCCAACAATATGAAAAACCCTATACCTACATATATTTTAGTTCTATTTCTATTTTCGTTTATGTTTTGTGAAAGTCAGGAGAATAAAAAAACAGATATAATCGAAACACCAAAATATTTTAAAATTCTTGATGAAAAAGTAGGAGATTTAGACAAAGATGGAATCTTTGAAAAAGTTATAGTTTACGATACTCAAAAAGAAACTGATCTAGGAACAGAAAGACAAATATACATTTACAAAAAGAACCATTCCAAATGGGAATTGTGGAAAAAATCTGTTGGAGCAATATTACCAAGTAAACACGGTGGAATGATGGGTGATCCATTTGAAGGGATTTCGATTGATAGAAACTGTCTTGTAATTAATCATTCAGGAGGAGGTCGCCAAAGATGGTATTATACTCATAGGTTTAGGTATCAAAGTGGCGCATTTCAGTTAATCGGAGCTACAGTAAATTTTGGCGCACCTTGTGACTATTTTTATAATTTTGATTATAATCTTTCAAACGGTAAGATTATTTACCAAGAAGAAATTGGAGATTGTGAGAATGAAGGTTCAAAAATTCAGAAAAAAGAAATGATAAGTAAACGGAAAACTTTACCTACCATAGATAATTTTTATCCTGGAAATAATAAATTTACCTTTCCAGATTCTGAAACTTCGGTTTATTATTAATTAAATACTATAAGCAATTGCTTGTACAAGGGTACTTTTGATACCCTCCGTCAAATTATCAGTTAAGACCATTGTGTACAATTCGAGAAAAATTTTAATCAAATGAGCAAAAACACCTTGAATCTCTAAAGGCAAAAAAACACTCGAATGGCTGAGTATAAATTAACGAACAAAGCTGTTGAGGATTTATCGAAGATTTGGAATTATACTATTGAAGTTGGGTCAGAACAACAAGCTGACAAATATTACGATTCGCTAATTTCTAATTTTCAAGAAATTGCGAAAAATCCAGATTTAGGAAAAAACTATGAAGGAATAGCAAAGCAACTTTTCGGAATAAAACCAAATCGACATATAATATTCTACAGAACTTTAAACGAAAATTATGTTGAAATTACGAGAATATTACACGAAAGTATGGATTTAAAGAAAAGAATAACGGAATAAAAACTATAACGTTTAACTAATTTTAAATCTGCTGAAGAATCTTTCAACGCTCACCAAAAGGTCTCCGCAACTCAAACGCACTTGGTTGTATATTTTCCAAAAACGGTTTTAAAAGTACATTTTTAAGCTTGGAAGTGTGGCGTGCATATAAAGTCATATTAACCGGCACAGCGCCAACAGCACTTTTAATAAGTTCGCTGGTACGGCCCAAATGCAATTGCGAAACTTTTAACGCAATGGCCTCTTCCACATAATCGTACAACAGTCGTTCGTAAACTGCATATTTGGTATTATAATTATAATCAATGCCCACATAATTGGCTTCCAAAGTATCTCCATTTACAAAGGCGGTGCTAAATGCTATTAAATTATCATCCAAAAACACGCCTTTGCAAATAAACAAATTGCCCAAATTTGCTTTTAAAGCTGAAAAGGAAGCAGGATAATTTTCGCCATAACGGTATTCAGACCTATTGAGGACGTTACTAAACATTTGCTGAATATTGTTCTGCTCTTTGTCAATTTCATCCGAAGAAAGGGAACGAATGGCAAGAGTTTCTGACTTTTTATAGGCACTATTTGCTTTGGTACGATATTTTGCTTTCATACTATGCAGGTAGTCGGCAAAAGTTTTCCAAGACGGTTGAAGCTTGAACGCCATATTTACATCTGCCTGAAAGGCGCGATATTTATAATTTTCTAAAATAGAACCGTTTTGAGTGGTTGGCCAGAATTCCTTAAACAGAATTACTTCAAACATATCCTTCCAACGCACATCTTTTCGGATTTGTTTTGCAGCTTTATTCAGAATCTGCAGTGCGGTTTCTTTTGATGTTTGCTGCGAGTGCACAAATCCGTGTTCTCCCGTTGCGAAAATATTTCCAGAAACTAAACCTTTAATACACACCCCTTCATCTTCGGTTCGGCAATTTTGAAATAGCCTAAGTAATACGCGTTTTTGCGCTTCCTTTTTATAGGTGAAAACAGATATTTGAAACAATCCCGCAATAATAGGTTGTTCTTTTTCATTGTAAGCTAAAAGGTAAATTGGTTTTACACTAGAAGCAATTGTTTGTTCCAAAGCCAATAAATACGGAATGGACAAATAAATATTAGTATCTGCCACAAGCAAATTCCAATGTGTTGTTGGAATATCATTTACGGATTGAAAAAAATATAAATTTTCTGAATTGCGGTTTTGCATATTACAATTTGCTTCGGTATAAAGATAGCAACTCTAAAAGGGAAATGAATATTCAAATTATTGTGGATATAATTTGTTTGAACCTATTTTTTAAGAAAACGTAACTTACTAGTTTTCAGTTAAAAAGAAGTATTGTTTTTTCAAACAAATCGTTTTATTTCTTACATTTAATAATACAATTAAAATCAACAAAATCATGAAAAAACAACTTTTAGTGCTGGCTGCTCTTTGTATTTCATTGACGGCTTGCGATTCGGAAAAAAAGAAAAACTCTACACCTGCAATGTACGAAGGCAAAACGGCCGAAACGGAAATATCTCCAATTAAACGCGGAGAGATGCTCGTAAATGCTGCTGGTTGTAATGATTGCCATTCCCCGAAAAAGATGACTAGTACAGGACCAATTCTCGATCTCGACCGTTTACTTTCTGGCCATCCCGCTAATGAGAAGTTGCCTACCTATGATGAAAAAACAGCGAAATCTTATGTTTTATTTTCACCCGGACTTACAGCTTCCATTGGCCCCTGGGGCACGACCTTTGCGGCGAACTTAACACCTGACGATACCGGAATTGGCGATTGGACCGAAGCTCAATTTCTTTACGCCCTTAAAAAAGGAAAATATAAAGGAATGGAAAATAGCCGAGATCTACTTCCACCTATGCCGTGGCAATCAATTTCGTTTTTTCCCGATGAAGATTTAAAGGCAATTTTCGCATATTTAAAAACCATAAAACCAGTGGAAAACAATGTGCCGGCTCCTATTCCGCCAAAGGTATAATAACGTTGTTTATTGATTATTTTAGTTTTTAGAAGTAACTTAGTACGTTGATAGTGAAAGCATAACCGATAAAAAATTAAAAATTACTCTTATGAATTCAGAAAAACTACCCGTTTTGCCTTTTGAAAACTGGAACAATACGCGCGTTACTGTACACCTCATCCTTCAAATAATTGGTAAAACTAGACTTGCCTCTAATCCGCGAAAAAATCATTGGTGGAATTTAACGCTTTTCGTTTCGCCTCAGGGGTTTACAACAAATAGTATTTCTGTAAATGAAGGATTAGAAAGTGTTGAAATAACGTTTAATATTGCAAGAAAAGCAATAATAATCACGCAAAGTGCAGGGGAGAAATTTGTAATTTCTCTCAAGGAAAACCCTACTATCGCTGCATTTTATAAGAAATATACTTCTAAAATAAAAGGAACTGGGTTAAGCACAAAATATGTGGAAAAGCCTTTTGATGTGAATATTGACAAACCCTTCACGAAAATTACAGAATACCATCATTATGACTGGAAATATATTGAAGAATTCTGGAGAATTATGCAATGGAATAACGGCATTTTTCAGGAATTTAGTGGTAGATTTTATGGAAAATCATGCCCCGTTCATATTTATTGGCACCATTTAGATCTTGTGTTAACGCGCTTCTCTGGAAAGAAATTACCGCCAATGGATGCCTCTGCAAGGGTTTTAGAAAAAGATAGCTACTCGCACGAGCAGATTAGTTTTGGGTTTTGGGTGGGCGACGATAATATGCGCGAACCCATGTATTATTCATACATATTCCCAGCGCCTGAAGGTATTGATGAAGAAATTTTGAAACCAGATGATGCAAGATGGCAATATAGCAATGGAAGCCCCATGGCACTATTGAGTTATGAAATGGTGAAAAACGCTAGCAATCCGAGACAGGCAGTTTTAGATTTTTTAGAAAGTGCTTACCAAGCTGGTGCAAAACGTGCAAATTGGAAAATTGATGAACTTACAGTACCCGATTTGGATAAACTATAAGTTCACCAACTTAAAACAGATAAATTATCTTCTGCCTCTTCCTCTATTGCTATTATTGCTTTTTGAGTGTGTATTTACTTTAGACCCAGTATTTCGTCCTCGGCTATGGCGCTGTGCCTTTTGCTGTTTCTTTTCTTCCTCGGCAGCTTTTACATCGGCCATAGTTTCAGTAGGTTGAAAATCTGTAACTGTTTTAGGCTGTAAGCGTTCGCCAATTAGTTTTTCAATATCTTTTAAATAACCAACTTCATCTAAACTTACCAGTGAAAGTGCTTCACCGCTTGCTCCTGCTCTTCCTGTACGGCCTATTCGGTGAACGTAATCTTCGGAAATATTAGGCAATTCAAAATTAATAACGTGTGGCAATAATGGAATATCTAGGCCACGTGCTGCAATATCAGTCGCAACTAAAACGCGAACTTTTCCTTCCTTAAAACCAGAAAGTGCTCTTGTACGTGCACCCTGACTTTTATTACCATGAATTGCCGCCGAAGTAATTTTTGCTTTTTCAAGCTTTTCACTCAAACGATTGGCGCCGTGCTTGGTTCTGGTAAAAACCAAAACTTGCTGCCAATTTCCTTCAGAAATAAGTTTTATGATTAAGTCTGTTTTTAAGGCTTTATCTACTCTATAAACAGTTTGATCGATTTTTTCAACCGTTGTGTTTTCTGGCGTTGCTTCTACTAAAACAGGATTGTGTAGAAACTCATTCGCCAATTTTTTAATTTCCTTTGAAAAGGTTGCAGAGAAAAGCAAATTCTGTCTTTTATTGGGCAGTAATGCTAATATCTTTTTAATATCGCGAAGAAAGCCCATATCGAGCATTCTGTCCGCTTCGTCCAAAACAAGAATTTCAACTTTTGAAAGAGTTAGTGCGTTTTGGTTTTCCAAATCTAACAATCTACCAGGAGTTGCTACCAATACATCTACTCCATTTCGCAAAGCACGTATTTGTGGATTTGCACCTACACCACCAAAAATTACGGTGGAACGTAGATCTGTAAATTCGCTATATTCCCTAAACTCATCTTGCACTTGTGCTGCGAGTTCGCGGGTTGGGGTAAGTATTAATGCGCGAACGGGGCGCTGACGCAAGGTTGGTTCACTGCTCAATATATGTAACATTGGCAATGCAAAACCTGCTGTTTTACCACTTCCGGTTTGTGCGGAGGCAAGTACATCTTTACGTTCTAAAATTAATGGAATTGCTTTTTGTTGAATTGCCGAAGGCGTTTCATATCCTTTTTTGCTGATTGCTTTCAGCAGGGCATCGGACAGCCCAAGAGATTTAAATGACATAAATTTATTTAAGTTGTAAGACCGCTGCGCTTGGAGATAGTATATCGCGGCGCTTTTAGAATTCGGTCCTTTGAAAAACCATTAAAACTAAGAAGACGGTTTTAATAAGCGGCGAAGGTACGTCTATTTTTCTGCGTGGGGAATTTATGAAGGAAATTGGCGGAAATTGGGAGAAAAATAGTATAATTGATAATTAAATTATTTCTATGATGGGTGGTTTTGGTAGTATAAATCATATGATTGTTACACTTCGTAACAACAAAAACCTGCTTCCTGCAAAAAGATCCTTTTTTAAGCGAAAAGACTACGGCACTATCAAAAACGAATATTACAATGCTGTTGGAACTGCCTTTAATATAAAAAAAGCCAGTCCGCTACAGTTGCAAGCTATTAGAAATAAAATTATAAATAAGCGAAAAAAAGAGGCTCGAAATTTAATGCTTCTACTATTTATTGGTTTGCCTTTAATTGGCTGTACTCTCTATATTACCTTCAATAATTATAGTTTCGGGTTTCCGAAAATGGAGAATTCTGATCCAAATGTTATTGAAAAGAAAAAGGAAGAAAAGTATCTTTTTTATATAAATGACGGTGATTCTTGGTTAAAAAAAAGAGCGTACTACAATGCCATTTTTCAATTCAAACGTGCATTAAAACTATATCCGGGTGATTTTGATGCCAATTACAGACTTGCACTAGCATACAGCTATCGCTGCCAATATGAATTTGAAGATTGTGAAATAGGCAAAATATTAATCGATAAGTTGGAGGAACAATTTCCAAACAATAAGGATGTTAAAGACGTGAAAGCCATTTTTGTTCATTGGGGCGCATAGTGTCTAAACTCGCTTTATAATCGGTTAAATTCTTCAGAAAAGAGAACAACTAAATACCGAATGGCTGAATTATAAATTTCAGTAATTCAATTTTAAAAATTCTGAATTCGCATCATAACTTCTTCAACCACCGCATCGCATTTATGATTGCCGAATTGAAAAATTGAAGCATCGTGGGTTGTTTTGAAAAGTTCGTCTTTCAGTAAATTTTTTGCACGATGCAGTCGCACTTTTACGTTGCTCTCTGTGAGTTTTAAGCAATCTGCTATTTCAGGATTTGAGAGGCCTTCAATTTGATGCAGCACAAACACTACTTTATATTTTTCGGGAAGCGCATCCACCGCTTTTTCTACCAAGGCTTTGGTTTCAGTCTTTATGGCTTGTTTTTCGGGATTCATTTGGTTTGTGTCTGGCAATTGAAAAATGTTTTCTAAGCTTTCGGTTTTTCCGTAATTAGTTAATTGTCTTTTATGTTTTCGTATTTCTTGAAGCGCTTCATTTATTGCAATCCTGATAAGCCAAGTAGAAAAAGCAGATTGGTTATTGAATTGATGTAGTTTAGTATAAGCTTTCACATAAGCATCCTGCATTATATCTTGCACATCGTCTTCAGAATAAATATAACTCCGTATTACCCTAAAAAGTCGCTGGTTATACCTTCGCATCAAAATCTCGAAAAGCTCCTTTTCGCCCTCCAATATTCGTTGCACCACTTTTGAATCAGTCAATTTTGTTAAAGTAAATCTGTCTGGTTGAGTCGCATTCATGCTTTCTTTTTCTATTTAGATGCCGCAGCTGTTCTAAAGTTACAAATTTTGTAACCGTGTTCTGTAGATTTCATCTAACCGATAGAACATAAAATCAAAAAACTATGAAAACATTAGCAATCAATGCCGAAATCAGCAAATTACAAACCCTTTTAAAATACACATTTGCAATAGTGCCAATTGCCGCGGGAGCCGACAAATTTTTGAATATTTTAGTCCAATGGGTTGGTTATCTCGCACCTTCTTTATTAGATATGTTACCATTTAGTGGGGCAACATTTATGATGATTGTAGGCGTAATCGAAATTATTGCGGGCATACTCGTATTCACCAAAACACGATTAGGAGCTTATATTGTATCGCTTTGGCTTTTACTTATTGCCTTGAGCTTGCTTTTTACTTGGCATCACCCAGACGTTGCTGTACGCGATATTGTGATGGCAATTGCCGCCTACGTTTTGGCCAAGTTGAGCATTCCTGAAATTACAAATTCAACCCGTTAATTCTGTTATTCATTGTATTTCAATATCTTCTCTGTCACTTCAAAATGTGGCAGGGAAGATATTTTATTTTAGTCGAAATTTTCAACCCCCTATTTGGTAAAGAAAATCTTCCTATCTTTAGAAGTAACTAACAATCAATCAATAAACCAATGAAACGACTATTACTAGCACTAGTATTAGCTTGCGTTTCGTGGAGCAGCCTCCCTCAAACTCCTTCTCAAACACAAGAAGACACGCTTAAAAGAGCGTATTTAGATTCGGAAAAAATAATTCCGAAGAACAAAGACACGCTTTCCAAATACAACAATTTCAAAAAAACAATTCAGATTTCCGAAAAAAACAAGGATTTTAAAACCCTCGGCAATGCCTATATCGGTATGGCAAAATGGCACGAAGACCACACCGTGCTGGATTCTTCCATCGTTTATTTAAATAAGGCCATTTCACTTTATAAAAAAGAGGAAATGACAAAAACGTTGGCAAACACCTACCTATTATTAGCAACCAACTACAGCGGTACAGCAGAATATGATAAAGGTTCTGAAGCAGTTTATAAAGCATTGGCACTCTTTGAAAAGATAGACGATCAGCGCGGAATTGCACAATGCTATACAAAAATAAGCGACCTACTTTATTATTCTGACAGTTATGCGGAGGGTGCCGAATATTGCAAAAAAGCAATCGTTATTCAAGAAAAATACGGCTACGAGGAAGATATGGCGCTCTCCTTCCGGCGGCTTGCAGAAAATCAATTGTTTCTTGGCGATTTAGAAAAAAGTTTAGCAAATATGAATCGCGCCATCGAGTTATACAAAAAAGTGGGAATTACAGATGCGCCTCTTTTAGCTTGCTACAATGGCCGCGGTAATATCTTCAAATACATGGAACGCTACGACGAAGCCATTGCAGATTATACCGCTTGTTACGAAGGAGCAAAAAAAATAGGCCTCCTTCGCTACACGATGCCACCCACTGCAAATATTGGTCACGTATATATTTTACAGGGAAAATATGCTCAAGCGCTGCCTTATAACCTGAGAGCGATAGAAATTATGAAACGCATTGGCAACACCAAAAATCTTTGGGAAAACTATATGCATGTTTCAAACATTTATAGCCAGCTGGGCGATTATAAAAATGCTTTGGAGTATCATGAGTTATATGAACAAGGTCATTCGGAATACCTCAACACCATTATTGCTCGACAGGATAGCGAGCTGCAAGTAAAGTACGAAACGGCACAAAAGGATATGGAGATTTTAAACCAAGAGGCTAAGATTTCGCAACAACGAAAAACGCAAATTCTTTATATTGGTATTGCAGGATTGTTGGCCATTATTCTCTTCGGAATGTATTTTACGTTGAAGAACATTCGCAAAAAACGAAAAGCTTTAGTAACACTAAATACAGACCTGGACGCCAAAAACAAGCAAAACGTATTACTACTAAAAGAAATTCACCATCGCGTAAAGAACAACCTGGAAATGGTAAAAAGCCTCATCGCCCTGCAATCGGCAAAACTGGAAGACGGCGCCAGCAAAGAGGCGATGCTTGCCAGCCAAAACCGCGTGCAGAGTATGGGAATTATTCACCAAAAATTGTATCAAGGTGAAAACTTGGGCAGTATTGAAATGAAAGATTACTTTATAAATTTAAGCGAAGGCGTGCTAGACACTTTTAATGCCGAAGACAAAGTAAAAATTGAATGCGCAATGGACAACCTAAATCTGGATGTGGACACTGCCGTTCCCATCGGTTTAATTGTGAATGAATTATTGACCAATGCGTTAAAATACGCTTTCCCAACGGGAGAAAAGGGACTGATAAACATTAGCCTAAAAAAGGAAAATGATGTCTTATTATTAAAAGTTTCAGACAACGGCATCGGTAAAACAGAAGGTTTAAAACCACAAGGCACGGGTTTTGGAACACAATTAATACAACTACTTACCCAACAACTTAATGGTACGCTAACCGAAGAACACAACAATGGAACTACCGTTTTTTTTAATTTCAAAAACTTTAAAATCGCTTGATGGATAGAGCCGTAAAAATATTAATTGTTGAAGACGAAATGGTAATTGCAGCCAACATCTCCCTGCAGCTAAGCGATCTTGGTTATGAAGTTACCGGTATTTTGCCTCGCGGCGAAGAAGCGCTATCACAAATAAAAATTGAAAAACCAGACATAGTATTGATGGATATTCAGTTAAAAGGCGAAATGGACGGCATTGAAACCGCCAAGGAAATTGAAAAACAATACCATATTCCTATTATCTATTTAACAGCAAATACAGATGATGCACATTTTACGCGCGCTAAGGAAACACATCCCTACGCTTTTATTTCGAAACCCTTTAAAAAGCTAGATTTACAGCGTGCAATTGAATTGACTATTGATAGAATTTCAGTAGAAAACACTTCAGAAAACCAAAAAAACGGCAGTGGAAATGGCATAACGCCACCAAATGGAAATGCTACTGATTTCATTTTGAACGATCGCATTTTTGTTCGTCACAACGATAAAATGCTGAAAATAAATATTAAAGACATCTACTATATTGAAGCAGACCGCAACTATTGCCGCATCTTTTCGCAAGGCCGCGAATATCTTTTGGTAATGACTTTGAAAGATATTGACGAAAAACTTCCGCAAAATCACTTCCTAAGAATACACCGCTCTTATATTATCAATCTTTCACAAATAGATGAAGTAGCGGGTACGCACGTAGTGATATCAAGAAAAGCAATCCCGATGAGCAAAGCAATGCGCACCGAACTTCTTAAACGATTGCAAACCATTTAAATTTATTGACTTTTTGAATCAGGAGGATTTGAGCCACGACTTTTAAGGATTATTGTTTTTAAAAAAAACGATATTCATTATAGATAATCTGTCGTGAGTCTAAACGTCGTGAGTCCAAACTTCACTTTTCAATAAAATTCTCTTCGGCAAGTAAAACCCTTATTTCGGACAAATTTAAAGGCTCTTCGTCCTAGATTGCTTTTTATAATTATTGATATTCAGTTACTTAGTTCTCTCCTCGCAAAATTATTTTCAACTAACTAACCATTTAAATCATTAAAAATTATGAAAAGATTACTCTTTTTAGGACTTGCAATAGTCCTTTTGCTAACCGCTTGTCAACAACAAGAAAAGCGCTACACCCAACAATCGCCCGAAATTGACACCTACAAAAAAATAATTGATGCCTACGAAAAGCAAGACTGGGAAGCTCTTGCCAGCCACTATGCCGATACAGCCAAAATAATGAACAATGTTATTGAGGCAGAAGGCAGGTCCATAGCCGAAGAGGTAGCAATGGGCAAAGAGGATGCTTCACTTTTTTCCGGTTGGAACTATGTGGATGGGGAATCTGAATATGAAATGGTTGTTACTGACAAAGGCCAAACTTGGGTAAACTTTTGGGGTACTTGGAAGGGCACGCTTGCTGCCAATAACAAAACATACACCATTCCCGCTCACATCACAGCCCAATTTATGGACGGAAAAGTTGTAAAAGAATTTGGCTATTGGGACATCTCAAAAATCATGATGGATGTGCAAGCAATGCAGCATGCAGAAGCAGCTGTTGTGAAAGATTCAACCAACTTATAAATTAAATACTTAAACCGATGAAAGTTCATGGATATGCAGCCATTGCCCCTAAAGCAAAACTAACGCCTTATTCGTATGAATTAGGAGCGATAGGTTCTGAACAAGTTGATATTAAAGTTTCCTATTGTGGTCTTTGTCATTCAGATATAAGTATGATAAACAATGATTGGGGAATGACGCAATATCCAATTGTTCCTGGTCACGAAATAATTGGAGAAGTAATAGCTGCGGGTAATGCGGTTAAAAATGTGAAAGTTGGGGATAAAGTAGGATTGGGATGGATGTCTTCTTCCTGCATGAGTTGTGAGCAATGTATGGACGGGCACCACCATCTCTGCGCTAAAAGCGAAGGTACTATTGTAGGTAGAAACGGTGGATTTGCAGATTATGTTCGTGGACATTGGTCGTGGGCAATACCGCTTCCGGAGGGTATAGATATGAGTAAAGCAGGCCCTTTGCTTTGTGGCGGAATTACAGTTTTCAATCCAATAATATTAGCTGGAGTAAAACCAACGGATAAGGTTGGCGTAATAGGAATTGGAGGATTAGGACATATGGCCGTTAAATTCTTAAAACATTGGGGATGCGAAGTGATTGCTTTTAGCTCAAACCCGAATAAAAAGAAGGAAATTTTGAATATGGGAGCCAGCAAGGTTATTAATTCAACAGTTCCGGAAGAATTAGAAAGTATTGCTGGAAAACTAAATTTTATTTTGAATACCACTAATGTAACATTGGATTGGAATTCATATTTAACCGCCTTGGCACCGAAAGGAAAATTCCATACAGTAGGCGCTGTTTTGGAGCCAATGGCAATTCCCGCATTCAGTTTAATTATGGGTGAAAAAACGGTTGGAGGAAGCCCAATAGGCAGTCCTGCATTAACGAAAACTATGCTCGATTTTTGTGTAAGGCACAATATTTATCCAGACGTTGAAGAATTCCCGATGGCAAAAGTAAATGAAGCAATTGAACACTTAGATAACGGTAAAGCTCGATTTAGGATAGTATTGAAAAATTAATCTCTATCAAAGCCTTCCCGACAAAATAGCAGTTTTGGAATCAAAAATCCCAAGGCCGGACTGGTATTGCAAGTGAAGAAGCAGTCAACCTGTTGGCTCTATTTATAAAACCATTTAGCCCCAATTCAATCCCTAAAATACGAGAATATGAAAACAGTAGGCATTATAGGCGGTTCTGGCTTTATAGGAAGCTTCATAACCAAGAAATTCTTAACAGAAGGTTTCAATGTGAAAGTATCTGTTACAGACATAAAAAAGAGTGAAAAGTATCAACATCTTTTCGATCTAAAAAATTCAGACAATCTGAATATCAGCCCACTTATGGTTGAAAATTTAAACGATTTAAAAGATTTTATCAGCGATTGCGAAATTGTAGTCCACGGCGGAACACCGTTTCAGCTTGATGTGAAAGACCCGCAAACGGAGTTATTCGACCCAACCATAAAAGGAACGGAGAATTTCTTGGAAGCGGTAAGTGAAACCCCTTTAATTGAAAAGATTGTTTTAATTGCTTCGGTGGCGGCGTATAACACAAATTTCCCAATGCCGGCTGGCGGAAAAACACCTCACGATACCTTTAGTGAAGCCGACGAACCTTTTATGAGCGAGGAAAGTCATCCGTATGCACAGGCTAAATTTATTGCCAACCAAACTGTAGAAAAATTCATATCAGCACACCCAAATCTTTCTTATGAAATCACTTCGGTTTCGCCTGTAGGCGTTATGGGGAAATCACTTTCTAATAGAGAAGATTCCACTTCAACTGGGTTGCAATTTCTCTTTAAAAACAAAATTGCACCCAATCCATTTGTACAAATGCTTTATGACACCGATGCGGAAATGGCTACGGTAGATGTTAAAGATGTAGCGGAAGCCGTTTTCAAAGCCGCTACAACTTCTGGATTGCACGGTAAAAACTATTTGTTGACTAGTGAAAGCTATCCTGTTAGCGATATGAGCTTGATGCTGAACCACCAAACCCCTAAAAATAAAGGAAGTGTGATTTATAAAAATACACTGGCAATGAACGATTTGGGAGTGAACTTCAGACCAGTTCAAGAAACCTTAAATAACTATTCAAAGTAAAAAAACAGAATATTAATCAATTAAATATATCAATAATGAAAACCATTAAAACAACGATTTTATCGGTAGTGATGCTTATAGCATTCATTTCGACAGCACAAAAAAAGAACGGAACTATTTACGTAGACCATCCAGCCATTACCACAGTGGAGGCTATGACTCAGGCCTTTGTTAGTGGAGACTCAGACAAGGTGGCGAGTTATCTGGCAGATGATTTTAGGGCCTTTAACGGCACAAGCGCCAATGCAAATGACAAGGGACAAGACAAAGCATCATTTTCAAATTCTGCAAAAGGATGGCATGGCGCTCTTGATTATTTTTCAATAAGCCGTACCCCGGGAGCCTATCCCGATGCATTGGAATATAAGGATGACAATCAAAAAGATGTGATGTGGGTGCAGACTTGGGAAGACTTAAAAGGTGTTCACAAAAAAACAGGCGTTAAAATAAACCAACCTATCCACCGATTATTTGTGGTAAATAAAAATAACAAGATTCAAACTATTATAAGTTATGGTAACGATCTTGTTAATTCAGAAATCGGTCAAAGTTTTAGCGATAGAAAGAACGGCACCATCTATAACCATCACGAAAATATAAACTCCGTTCGCAACGTAATTTATGCTTTTGAAAATAAGGATTTGGACAAGGCATATACTTATTACGATGAAAATGCAAGGTTTTTGAATTCCAGCTCCCCCACATTTGAGAGCACTTCATTTGCAGATCAAAAAGTAATTGACAAAAAGATTAACGATACATACGACATTACAAGCATAGACATGGTTGGCTACCCAGACGACCTGCATTATGAAATGGGCGATAGCCATGTTGTGCTATCATGGTGGAACGTCAACCTTGTTCGCAAGGCCGATAAAAAAGTGATCGTCCTACCCATTCACTATCAAATGGATTTTAACAAAGAAGGCAAGATAACAGCCGAAACAGCTTACTACAATGCAAAGCTGTTAGATTAGGCCAGCCTTAAAATTGCAAGTTTTTAAAAACAGAATCCAAATTGAAATACCACAACAGCGAAGTAAAAGTTGCTATAATGAGGTAAAATAAGAAGTAAATGTGCGGTATGATTAAGCCGTATCGCACATTTTTAATTTGAATCATAAAATCATAGTTATGAAACAAGAACATACCCAATGGAGCAAGGAAGAACTGAAAACATACATTTTGCTACTCTGCTCCAAAGCAGATCAAATAGAAAGTGAGGATGAAATAACGCTAATAAAGGCGAAAACTTCCAAAGATATTTTCGATAAAATGAATCGAGAGTTTCAAAATGATCACGAAGATTCAAGCTTAGATAAAATTCAGGATACCTTAGAAAGACACCAATATTCGGAATTAGAACTTTGCCAATTGAAGAACGAAATTCAACAACTCTTCGCAGTAGATCGCAAAATACCAATGTCTGAAAGCAACCTGGGCCGTATTTTGGAGAATTTAATTTATTAATAATCAATACGCCTTTTAATATTAACCTATAAATACTTTAAAAATGAAAACAATACATATTTCAGGAGCAAACGGAAATATAACCGCATTTCAGCAATACTTAGGTTTAGGAAAACAGTAAGAAAAAAATTCTTTAATAGGAATTCAAGCAAATTAGAAACAGCGATTATGAAACCCATTAAAACCAACTTACCGGCACTTTCCGAAAATACAACCTTAAGGTATTTTAATTTCATTGCACTATATTTTGCCCAAGGCGTACCAGAAGGAATGTTATTCTTTGGAATTCCAGCTTGGATGGCGATGAACGGAAAATCTGCTGGAGAAATCGCCAGTTTTGCGATAGCCTGTGGCTTACCCTGGAGCTTCAAATTTATAGTAGCACCCTTGATGGATCGCTATACTATATTAGCTATGGGAAGAAAAAGGCCGTGGGTAATTTTTGGCCAGTTGGGATTGATGACCAGTTTTATTATGATGGCATTTTTACCCGATCCATTAAACAACTTAAACCTTTTAATGTTGGCAGGTTTTATAATTTCTTTTTTTGGGTCTTTTCAGGATGTCGCCACAGATGGAATGGCAGTAGATATTATTCCTGTAAATGAACAGGCTCGTGCAAATGGGTTTATGTGGGGTTCAAAAATAATCGGAATATCGGCTTCCTTGGCATTGGGAAGTTGGCTTTTAAACAACTACAGCTTTTCGGTTTCTATTGCAACACTTTCTGTCTTGGTAGGTTTAATAATGCTTGTACCTATTTTTTTAAGAGAGAGACCCAATGAAAAGATACTGCCTTGGACTAAAGGAAAAGCTTCTCCACAAAACCAAAAACTGCAGGCGAAAAAATGGAGTAAAATTTTCAAATCATTATATAGCGTTTTTAAATTAAAGAATTCGTTACTACTTGCGGTTATTGGTTTCATTATCGCTGGCTGCATCAATTATATGGATATTTTATTACCCATTTTTACCGTAAAGGAATTAGGTTGGACAGACCTTGCCTATTCGCAAGTATTTGCAACCACTTCTGTAATTGGAGGAATTAGTGGCATGCTCATTGGTGGTTTTTTGGTAGATAAATTCGGCAAAAAGCGAATGTTGAATTTTTACTTCTTCGCTTGGATAGCTTCAACGGTTGCCTTAGTGTTTATGAAAACTTTTTGGGTTGACACTTTTTTTATTAATGCATATATGTTTGCTTACTCCACTCTAGGTGTTTTTTGCCAGATCGGTTTTTTTGCTATTGCCATGCAATGTTGTTGGAAAAAAGTTTCTGCCAGCCAATTTACATTATATATGACTATTTCGAATATTGGCCGTATTGCATTTGCAGCATTAATCCCCCCAATTAAAGATCATTTTAGTTGGGAAATTACCTTGTTGGCCTTTGCAACTTTTGTAGTACTGGCCTGGATTTTATTGCAATTTTTAAATATAGAACATCAAGTAAAAAACGTTGTACATTTAGAGAATAAAGACATTGAGAATGAAAGCATGCTAGTAAAGGCAATAGGAGTATAAAGAATAATTTAATCTAGAAATGAACCAAACCAATGAAAACCAAAATACTTCTCTTCAGCTTATTTGTAACGCTTCAACTAAGCGCCCAAAACTATCAAAAAATTCACAACAAAGCATTACTAATTGATACTCACAATGATTTTCTTACTCAAACAATGGAGAAGAATTTTGTTTTCGACACCGACTTAAAGGGCAAAACCCACAGCGACCTCAATAGGATGAAGGAAGGCGGCGTAGATGTACAATTCTTTTCAGTTTTTAGTGATGGCGACCAGCCTAATCCGTATGCTTTTGCAAATAGACAAATAGATAGTTTGGATGCCGTTATACAACGAAACCCTGATAAAATCGTGAAAGTCGGCAATTCAAAAGAACTTTTAAAAGCTGTAAAACATAACAAAATCGCAGCCTTGATTGGCGTGGAAGGCGGCCATCAATTCGAAAACGATTTAGGCAATCTTGAAGCGCTTTACAATCGCGGCACGCGCTATATAACCTTAACTTGGAACAACTCTACTCCGTGGGCAACAAGTGCTGCAGATGAAACCAATCCCGAAGGCGCGAAAAATTCCGAGGGAAAAAATGGGCTTAGCGCTTTTGGAAAACAAGTAGTTCAAAAAATGAATAGTTTGGGGATGATGGTAGATATTTCGCATGTTGGCGAGCAAACGTTTTACGATGTAATTGCAACTACGTCAAAACCAATAATCGCTTCGCATAGTTCGGTTTACAGCATTTGTCCACATCGTCGAAATTTAAAAGATGAGCAAATAAAAGCTATTGCTAAAAACGGTGGTGTAATTCAAATAAACTTTAATTCAGGGTTTATAGATCCTTCTGTTGAGCCACGAGAGACCGCATTTCTGGAAAATCACAAAATCGAAATTGACTCTCTCGTAAATACGGGAATGTTTCAATATCACGCTGAAGAAGCTATGTACAGAAAATATACTGATGAATCTTATGACCTACGCGCACCTTTTAATTTTGTTATTCAACATATAGAATATATTATTAAATTAGTGGGTGTAGATTATGTAGGCATTGGTTCCGATTTTGATGGCATTTATCAGCCACCAAAACAATTGGATGACGTTACTACTTATCATTTAATCACAAAGGCTTTGGTTGAAAAAGGCTACAGTGAAAAGGATATTAATAAGATTCTCGGCGGAAATCTGCTAAGGGTTTTAAAAGCGAATGAAACTAACTAATGTAAAACTGACCTTCATGAAAACCACACTTTACTTTTTAATCATTTCAGCAAGTGTTCTTTTAAGCTGTGCCGAAAAAAAGGAATCTACAAAAACCGAAACCGATAGCAAATCCAGCTACATGGATTATTCGAACAGCGACGACCAAATAACAGGTGGTATCAAAATGATTCCTATTAAAACTCCAAAAGGAACTTTCAATGTTTGGACAAAACGCATGGGTAACAATCCAAAAATGAAGGTTTTGTTGCTTCACGGAGGTCCCGGCGGAACTCACGAGTTTTTCGAGAATTTTGACGGCTATCTTCCAAATGAAGAAATTGAATATATCTATTACGATCAACTGGACAGTTATTACAGCGATAAGCCAAACGATTCTACCCTTTGGACCACCGAACATTTTGTGGAAGAAGTAGAACAAGTTCGCAAAACTTTAAATCTAGATAAAGACAATTTTTACTTGCTCGGCCAGTCGTGGGGCGGAATCTTGGCAATGGAATACGCACTGAAATATCAAGACAATTTAAAAGGTTTAATAATTTCAAATATGATGGCGAGCATTCCGGAATACGAAAAGTATGCTGAAGTATTGGGAGCCCAACTTCCTCCAGAAATTTATAAAGAAATTAAAGATTTGGAGGCGAAGGAAGATTTCTCAAATCCCAGATATGCCGAATTGGTTATGAACAATTATTATACAGAACACATTCTTCGCAAACCTTTGGATGAATGGCCAGAATTTATCAATCGCGGCTTTGGCCACCTCAACCCAAATATTTATATCTATATGCAAGGTCATAGTGAATTTGGCGTTACCGGAAATGCAACTTTAAAAGGTTGGGATGTTTCCGAAAGGTTGAAAGAGATTAAAACACCAACACTAATGATTGGGGGGAAATACGATACTATGGATCCAAAATATATGGAATGGATGAGCACCCAAGTGCAACACGGAAGAAGTTTAACCGTAAATGCAGGCCACGTTTCACAATATGACGACCCAGAAAATTATTTCACTGGATTGATTAAGTTTATTAAAGATGTGGATAACGGCTCATTCTAACTTGGCAGTAATTCAATGAAACAACCAGACGAAGAATTAATCAGAACTGTTGGTGTTTTAGGCTTATCCGCCAATATTATGAACATCATAATTGGTGCGGGTATTTTTGCTTTACCTGCCATTATTGCCGCGAACATGGGCTCATCAAGCATTATTGCTTATGTTATTTGCGGTATTCTGCTAGCTTTAATTATGCTCTGTTTTGCCGAAGCAGGAAGCAAAGTAACCAATACTGGTGGTGCATACACTTTTATTGAAACTGCTTTTGGTGACTATGCCGGATTTTTGGGCGGTATTTTTTATATGGGCTCTTCCCTAATGTCTGATGCTGCGGTATCCAATGCTTTAGTGAATGTACTGGCTTCCTCCTATCCTATTTTTGCAAATGAAGGGGTACGATTAGGGTTTCTGTTCGTCATCTTTTTCGGATTGGCAATTATCAACGTTATTGGAATAAAACAAGGGATTGGCTTGGTGAAATTCTTTGTTATCGCGAAACTAATTCCATTACTCCTACTTATACTTTTTGGATGGATAGCTGTATCTGCAGATAATTTATCTATTGAAGCCATGCCCAGTATAGAATTAGTTGGAAAGACATCGCTCATCTTGTTTTTTGCCTTTGTTGGCGGCGAAAACGGATTGATTGTAGGTGGTGAAATTAAAAATCCAAAACGTACGATTCCAAGAGGTATTTTTATAGGCATTACATCGGTCGTAGTTATTTATATTTTGATACAAATGGTATCCCAAGGTGTTCTGGGCAGCGAGTTGCCAAATTATACAGCCTCACCACTAGCCGAAACTGCTAAAGTAGCATTTGGACCAATAGGATTCGTTGTATTAATCGTTGGTGCTGCCATTTCCATGTTTGGATTTTTAAGTGGGGAAATCTTGAATGCACCCCGAATTCCATATGCTTTGGCAAGAGATAAAGTAATACCGCTACCTTTTTTGGCGAAAATCCATAAAAAGTTTAAGACGCCCTACTTGGCAATCATCACATATGCTACCATTGCTTTCATTATTGCCGCAACAGCAAGTTTTGAACAATTGGTAGTAATTGCGACCAGTTCAATATTACTTATTTATATGGGCGTTGTCTTGTCTGTAATCAAATTACGTTACACTCAAAAGTCGAAACCAGACGAGTTTAAAATCCCAGGCGGATTAACGGTTCCGATCATTTCCATATTTATCATTTTCTATTTTCTATCATCACTAACCTCAAAAGAAATGCTGGGAACAGGTATTTTCATTGGCATATTAACCATTATCTTTTTCGCTATTAAAGTTTTAAAAAAGAAAGTACTGTGATATAGCGCTCCAGACACATTGTGCAGAAATCGCTATCTTTAAAAACTTTCTAAATTATTTTCTATGAGATTTCTAACCTCTTTTTTTATATTACTTTTTATAATTTCATGTAAACAACAGAAACCTGCAAAGGATTTTTTGGGTGTTGTAGACATTTCAGTCAGCGGAAAGGAGAGTGCACAGCCACACTTTGAAAAAGGATTGCTACTGCTTCATTCCTTTGAATATGAAGATGCCCGCGAAGCATTTCAAAAAGCACAAAAGGAAGATCCCGAAATGGCAATGGCTTATTGGGGCGAAGCAATGACGCACAATCACAGCTTATGGCAAAACCAAGATTATGAAGCTGCCACAGCTGCATTAGAAAAACTTGACGAAATTAATTTAGATGAAAAAACCGTAGAACTTGAACAGGATTTAATTAAAGCCGCACAAATACTCTACCAACCAAAAACCGAAAAAACACAACGTGATATCGCCTACGCCGATTTTATGGAAGGTTTGTACAAAAAATATCCCGCCAATCAAGAAGTAGCTGCCTTTTACGCGCTTTCCCTTTTAGGTTCCGTGCCCGAAGGAAGAGATGACGATCTTTATGGAAAAGGCGCCAAAATTGCTAAAGGTGTTTTAAAAGAAAATCCAAATCATCCCGGCGCGCTGCATTATTTAATACATTCTTATGACGATCCGGATCACGCTGCACTTGCATTGGATGCCGCCAATGCATATTCAAAAGTAGCTCCCGATGCCAGCCACGCTTTACATATGCCATCGCACATTTATGTAGCAATGGGTATGTGGGATGAGGTAATTTCGTCAAATATTGCTTCATATCAAGCAAGTATTACAAGGATGCAGCAGAAAAAACTGGACAATGATGCGCGTGGATATCACGCTTTTCATTGGTTAGAATACGGCTATCTTCAGAAAGGAAATTACGAAGAAGCTAAGAAAATGGTACTCGATATGAAGAAGTATGCTTCCGAAAATCCATCGAAAAAAGCAAGGGTTCATTTAGTATTCTTAAAAGGAACTTATCTTTCTGAGACAGATGACTGGGAAAGTGAAATAGCAAACATTCCAGTAGACATAGCCGATTTAAATATTTCTGTTCGCTCCCAATATCACTTTATGGAAGGGATGAAAGCGTTTAAAACGGGCAATATTAAGAAGCTAGACAGCACCATCAATATTATGAGTCAGGACCAGAAAAGGGAATCGTTCGTTATTGCGACAGGAAGTTCTAAACTATGCTCCAGTGTTAGCCGCGATGAAGCCACGGAAATGGATTTAAAAGAAACTGAAATTAGGCAAAACCAACTATTGGCACTTCGTGCTGACTTGAATAATGATCTAAAATCTGCGGAAGAATATTTAAAGAAATCCATAGCTATTGAAAATACTATAAGTTACAGTTACGGGCCACCATTCATCCAAAAACCTACCCACGAACTTTATGCAGATTGGCTGCTCGTTCAAACTAGAAATGCAGACGCCACAAAACAGTATGAGCTTGCGCTAAAAAATGGACCCGGCAGAATGCAAGTTTTAAAAGGGATAGAAAAAGCAAAACCAGTACTATAAGCTTTATATCCAAAAGAGGGCATAGGTTTCTAATTTTCACTTTCTACATTGCGAGCACAAATGCTTTTCCTTATCTTTAAATTCTGAAAAAAATCTTCAGAAGAACCATGAATATAGATCAAATTTTCAAAAATAATGAAGTCTGGGTAAACGAAAAATTAGGCGTTGATCCGGATTACTTCAAAAATCTTGCCGATGGCCAAAACCCCGATATACTATATATTGGCTGCAGCGACAGTCGCGTTACTGCAGAAGAAATTATGGGCGTAAAACCTGGGGATGTTTTCGTAATGCGAAATATTTCGAACATGGTGTCAAATCTAGATTTGAGCGCCATGAGTGTTATTGACTACGCAGTAAGCGTTTTAAAAGTAAAACATATAGTTATTTGTGGACATTACGGTTGTGGAGGCGTTAAAGCCGCCATGCAATCTAAAGACTTAGGAATTCTAAATCCGTGGTTGCGAAATATTCGAGATGTGTATCGCCTACATCGGGATGAATTAAATTCCATTACAGACGAAGAACAGAAATACAAGCGGTTGGTAGAACTGAATGTACAGGAACAGTGTGTAAACGTTATAAAAACCGCCGATGTACAGATTGCAGTAAGGCAAGGTCGTTTAACGGTTCATGGTTGGGTGATGGATGTTGCAACAGGAAAACTGATAGATTTAAAGATTGATTTCGAAAAAGTCCTCGAAGGAATTATGGAAATCTATCATTTGGATAAAGATGAAATAGAGTCCAAATAAAAAATAAAGAGGCTGCCTTATTGGACAGCCTCTTTTTAAAATGTAGAATTTTTTATCGCTTTACAACTTTAAAAGTTGACTGCATTTCTCCAGATGTTGCATTTATAAAATACATTCCAGATTCTAAATTAGACATATCTATTTCGGTAATATTTCCGCTTGCCGCACCTTGTGCAACAAGTTTACCTAAAATGTTGTGAATTTTGTAACTATCCAGCTTATAAAGAGAAGCCACCGTTAACTTGTTACTAACAGGATTAGGATAAAATGAAATATTCATTCTAAATTTATCTTCAATAGAAGCAAGATTGTCTACAGTAATTGTACCGGTCATATTTGAATGCACATCACAGTCATATTCATTTACGCCAATTTGCGTAAATGTATAAGAATATTGAAAGCCGTTTCCAGTTTCTATGCCGCTGTCAAAATCTTCTTGACTTCCGGATTCGCTGGTAACGGAATGAGGAACATCATCTGTCCAAGTCCATCTTACAGTATCGCCCGGTTCTATGGTTATACTCGCGTTCTGATTTGTTACTCCAACAAACCAGTCTAGGTCAAAGGTTGTTTGTGCACTTGCCATTGAGGCTGTAAGTGCCATCAAAAGAAATAGTTTAATTTTTTTCATAATATTTGATTTTAGATTAATAATTATTCGAATTGCTTTTATATTTTTCTTTTAAAATTCTACTGTTTCTTTTATTCGTGCTTTTTAAAAAACGCGGCTAATATTAAAGCCGAAAAAGAAATTGCCATCGGTCCAATCTCCCTGCCCTTGTACAATATATCCTTCTTCAAACATGGCTTGCGCATTTGTAAAATGCATTTGGAATACGTGACCACCAGTTTCAATATCTACACCCACCGACAACGGGTTTCTGAAATTTGAATTATCGTTTCTATTTAAATGAAGACCATAGTCTGCATTAATACTCACTCGCTTAGATATTTTATATCGCCCGCCCAAACCAAGCGCGTATTGATTAGATTGTTCATCGTAATTTACTGTAGTTCCGTCTGCTAAAACTTCACGACTGCGAGTTGCTAAATTCTCATGAATATAAGTAGGAGCCAGCAATAGCGAAAATGATTCGCTAAATTTTTTCGACACTAATAATTGTGAAGTGTAGGTAAGTCTGTCTTCAAATTCCAGATTTGCATATTGGTCCTTTTCCAAAGAAGTATTTATTGTAACCAAGTTATAACCAACTAAGGTCACTGGAAAGCCGTCTCTCTCCTGCGGAATTAAACGATATTTAATTTGAGCTCCGTATTTTTGTAGAAGAGAACTACGCGCTATACCTACGTTCAACCAATCGGTAAAACCGTAAATAAATTTTAACTGGGTAACCGCATTGTCAAGCCCAAAGAAATCTTTGACACCGTTTTTTACTGAACCGAAGCGATGCGCCACTACAAAATAAAAGTCGTTTTTATCTGCAAGTTTGGTAGTTTCAAAGTTAACAACTTTCAGGCCTTTAAAGGCAGATGTTACGGTTTTATCTACCACCGCTTCACTTTCAAGACCGTCCAGTAAATCATCCTGAGCTAAAAGCCCCAGCGGAAGAAAGAATATTAAGAATGCTATTTTTTTCATCATTGGTCCTATTTTATCAGTGTACTTTGATCCAGTTTTACAATTTCAAATAACTCGTCATAACCTATGCATCTGCCTTTAATCTTTACTTTTTCGTTTTCATTAACATCTGTATTATTTTCATCGAAACTTGCGTAAACACTTTCGTCAAGGGTAATTGCGCCTTTTTCTATACTCGTAATTACACCAGTAACAGTTATAGTTTTATTCAGCAAGTCTTCGGCGTCATCTGTTTTAAAACGTTCTAATAAGTACGGAGCTGTAATCTCAAGCTGCGAGGTTTCAGTCTTTATATCTCTGTGATCTTGGTATATGTAGTTATAGCCAAAATAGCCCACCAATCCTAGAATCAAAATCAGGTATAAAAATTTTCTTTGCTTGCTCATCGGTTCTATTTTTATTGTTTTTGTAAGCTGAATTCCACAAAAACGTTAACGTCTTCGGCAATTTTATTACTTACAATTGATGGGATTTTAATGTTGAAATCTTCTGGTTGCATTACAAATTGAGCGCTGAGCATTACTACATCTCCCTTAACAGAAATGACTGCGGGCACCTCCATATTTTTGTCTACACCGTGTAGGTTGAAAGTTCCTTTAATTAAATATTCACGCTTTCCAGAAATTTCAGAAATATCAAAATCTTGAATAGTTCCTTTAAAAGTTGCCTTTGGATATTTTGAAGATTCTATATAATTTTCATTAAAATGCTCTTCCATTAAAGCCACTTTAAACCGAAATCCTTTCGTTAGTGCGAGTGCTGCAAAATTTCCTGAGGCTGCATCTAAAACAGCGCTAACATTGGTGTTTTCTGCCTTTACTTCTTCAAAAGAAGGAACAGAAGCTTCAAAATTTATTTGCCCAGTTTTAGTGGCAAATTTTTCCTGCCCTACGGTTGTAGCAATAAATGCGAAGCAGATGATTAATAAAGTGGTTGTAGTTTTCATAATTATTAATTTTCCAGTAGTCCGTCTATGTTCCACTGCATTATTAAATCTATTTGTTGTTGTGGCAGGCGCGGTCCGCCCAAAGGCATCAATCCCTGTGCGCCTTCTTCTCTACTTATTCGGTCTAAAAGCCCTCTATCTTCCACCGCATCTTTTACTTCAGAAAAGTTAGTCAATGCCATAGGCGCCCCGTTTTGCGGAGGATTGCTGTGGCATACCGTACAATTGTTTTCAAAAATTGAAGCTATTTCTTGATAGGTTACCAGCTCGCCTTGAGTTTCCTCTTGAATTTCTTCAATATCATCGTAGGTACTAGTGCTGCAACTCACTATTAAAAAAGAAAAAAGAATCAGAGCGTATCGTTTCATAATGCGTTAGTTATTTTGCTTTAACTATTAATATAACATTTCAAAAAAGAAAAACCCTACTTCTTTTCCAAAAAAATATTTCCATAACGTGTTGAAATTCAAAATATAGAAAACAATAAAGCCATGGCGAACCATGGCTTTAAAGTGGGGGAAAAAAAGAAAATTATAGCTTCTGAAAAGTTAAGTAATCTGTGCCGCCATTACCGCCGCTTACATCAAAGAGTTCGACTCTAGTGTTTGTGTAGGTAACAACATCCCAATCGTCGTTAAATTCATCAAAAGGAATTGCAGTTCCAAAATCTAGTATTACATCTAGACCGCTACCGCTGGTTACCACACTCCAAGTGCCGTTTATGGTATTATTGCTGTTTACCGCCTGCACACTTCCATCAGCGTTAAATGTAAGCGCATAACCGTTGTAGTCATTTGTTTGATCATCGCCATCGTCTATGTAGCTTTCTACAAACCATTGACTATCAATTAAGATATTTGTTAGCTCTGTAGTGTTTCCACCTCCGCTGCAACCTTGGTGCGGATTTCTTCCAAAATCGAGATAATCTGTACCGCCGTTTCCGCCGCTAACATCAATTAATTTAATGATTTGAGCATCAAAACTTATTACATCCCAATCATCATTTAAGTCATCAAAAGGATCATCGCCACCTATTATTTCGAAGTTTAAGGTAAGATCTATTCCGCTGCTACTACTCGTAACTGCCCAGGTACCGTTAACAGTATTGTTAGTACTTGTAGCTGTAACTGTTTCATTTGCATTAAAAGTGAATTGGTAATCTACATAATCACAAGTTTCGTCAATACCATCGTCATCTAATAGATTCACATACCAAACGCTGGTTGTAAGATTATCAACAAAATCTGAAGTATTTCCACCTCCGCCACCACCATTCGGGGTGCGTTCGTAAGTTAAAAAGTCTACACTACCGTCGCCACCGCTAATGTGTTTTAACTTAATAATATCTTGGGTAGCTTCAATTATATCCCAATCCTCATCAAGCTCATCAAATGGATCATTTATTCCAAAGAAAAGATTTAAATCTGGCGTATTGCTATTTGTCAAGCTCCAAGTGCCATCTACAGTATTTGTAGTACTTACCGCTTGGGCCGTATTGTTTGTTGCGAATGTAAATTCATAACCAGCAAAATCACTAGTTTCATCTACATCATCGAAAAAATAAGTAACAAACCAAGAGCCAGAAGTTAATATGGCTTCAAAATCTGAAGGCACACCTCCCCCATTCGAGGAACAGCCAGAAATTAATGTTATTAATTCGGCATTGCTATTAACTTCCATTATAGTGCCATCCTGCAAAACAACGCTAATAGGAAACTGCAAGGCTATATAAGTTCCAGTTTCTAAGGAAAGTAATAAGGCTAGAAGTTCACTATCACTACCAACCGTTTGTGATCCGGTTTGCTGCTGATTTGAATTATAAATGAAGAAAGTAACAGGATAAACAAGATCTATACAATCTATTGAAGACGTATTATTACCGTCTGTGGTGCGAAGCAATAAATTCCCCAATTCGGAATCTACCGCTATTATGTTTGAATCTGGATTTTCAGAAGGCGTTGAGTCGTCTTCGGAACAAGAGTTTGCCGCGAAAATTAGCAGGCAAACAAATACTGATAATTTGATGAATCTATTCATTTTATTTTTTTTATGTTTTATATAATTAAGACAGCCAACGCAAAGAAAACCCTACCCTGAAATTTATTATTTTGAAGAAAAGATGAAATCTTCCCTAAATAATTTGACAAAAAAAACCATCCGTAAATAGGATGGTTTCATTTGAAAATAAAAAGGTTTTATATTTTTTCGAAAGTTAAAAAATCTGTGCCGCCATTACCGCCGCTTACATCGGTTAATTCAATTTTTGAATTACTAATAGAGATTATATCCCAATCGTCTGAAAGGTCTTCAAAGTCTGGTGGCGAAGCAAAGAAAATATTGAAATCAATGTCGCTTGAACCTCCGTCGTCATCGCTAGAATTGCTGTCTGTTATAGACCATGTTCCAGTAATTGTTGTGCTTCCATTTACCGCTTCTAAAGAACCATTTTCATTAAACTTAAAAATATAACCAGTAAAATGGTCTGTTTCTACTTGATCGGAATCAAAAAAGTAAGTGATTTTCCAACTCCCGCTTTGTGCAGTATTTATAGCATCGGCAACTGATGTGTCTTGGTTTGAATTGTTATCGTCATCTTTATTACAGGACATTGCCAAACCTGTGAATATAAAAATAAAGAGAATTGCTTTTAACGTGAATTTCATAATTTATTTTTTTAGTTTTAATAATGGTGTGAAAAAATTGGGGTTATTTAATTCTTTTTGAAAATTAAAGTATCTTCAATCTGCCCTTGACTGTTACGGGTAATAAATGTTACTGAAGTTGGTGAATACTGCAAAGCTTTATATTCCTGGCTATCTGCACCATTAATTGGGCTGTCCATATCAAGTTCAAAATTGAGTTCTTGGCCAGTTACAGTTACAATCCATATTCCGTAAACGTTCTCTGTACCGTTGGTAGCATAAACAGTCTGATTGTTGTAAAAGTTGAAATCGAACCCATTAAAATCTGCAGTTTCATCGTCGCCATCATCTAAAAACTTTTCAACATACCAAGTTCCAGATTCAAGAATATCTCGCAGCTCTTGTGGGTCGGGACCGCCACCACCGCCACCATTTGGTTCACGACCAAAAGTAAGATAGTCTGTTCCGCCACCACCGCCACTTACATCGGAAAGTCTAATAATGGTTTGAGTTGCTTCCAGCACATCCCAATCATCGTTCAGATCTCCGAAATCACCGTTAGTTGTTGTTTCAAAATTTAAGATAAAATCTAAATTGCCACTATCTACTTGCGCAGTCCAATACCCATTAATTGTATTACTATTGCTTACTGCTGTGGCAGAACCATTTCCGAAGAAAGTAAATTCATAATCATTGAAATTTACTGTGTGGTTTGTTCCGTTCTCCTCAAGCAAGTTTACGTACCAACTTCCGGTAATCAAATTTTCAATAAAAAGATTGAGTTCAGTATTTGTCCCGCCAGTGTTCGGTTCGCGGCCAAAAGTCAAGTAATCTATGCTTCCGTCGCTGCCGCTAATGTGTTTCAGTTTAATAAAATCTGCGTTGGCTTCAAGTATTTCCCATTCTTCGTCTAGTTCGTCCAGCGGTGCATTTGTTCCAAAGAAAAGATCGAATTTAAAATCATCAACAAGTGCCCAAGTTCCATTTACAACTACTCCCGACTTTACAGTCTGCGCCGTTCCGTCTAAAGCAAAAGTAAATTCATATCCAGCATAATTGTCGGTTTCGTCATAGTCGTCAAAAAAGTAATCTACATACCAAGTGCCAGTGGTTAAATCTTCTTCAAATTGCGAAATATCTATCGGGTCTCCGTTGGTATTCGCCACACAATCTAAAATCAATGTTTGCAGTTCTTGGTTGTTGTTCACTTGCACAGTTGAACCATCTGCCAATAGTACCGAAATAGGAAAATCTAGACTGATAAAAACATCTGGCCCTAAACTTTGCAGAAAATCGAAAAGTTCCCAATCATTAGAGATAGTAACCGTTCCCGTCTGCTGTTGATCTGTATTATAGGTGAAAAAAGAAATAGGATATACAATATCCAAGCAGCCAATTTCAGCATCGGCTATATCACAAGTTGCAGCAAGAGCATCCAAATCGGTTTGATTGTTTATCGTTACTTGGGTATAATCAAACAACTCCAACGAAATTGGAAACATAATTTCTAAAGTATCTGTATCGTTTGGAAACAGGTTAAAAATATCCTTAATAATATTTATGTCTTCGGGAGTATTCACCGTCACTTGCTGGCCGTTGGCAATTACTGTTACGGGCAAAATTATTGAAGCGCAGCTATTTCCGTCGATAATATCGTCATAAACACCCGGACTTTGTGATGTGCGCAACAACAATCCCGTCAATGGAGAGTTGGCGGTAATGGTGTTTTCTTCGGTTTCATCAATATATTCCTCTTCTTCTTTCTGGCAAGAAAAAAGAGAAACACTTAATAGAAACAAAACGAAAAAACGGAAAAAGTGTATTTTTTTCAAATTTTAAACTTTTGCTATACATTAATAACAAATTAATAAAAATAAACCCTACCCTACAAGTTGAATAACTTTTAAATATATTTGAAATAGATCAATCCCTTTTATGAAACAACCCGAAAACGTCTGTAACGAAAATACGTTTAACCAACTGTATGAATCTCATGGAAAACCAGTTTGGCGGTTTATCTATTTTAAATGTGGCGACACAGCGCAGGCAGACGATTTGGTACAGGAAGCTTTCATAAAACTGTGGCAAAACTGCGCGAAAGTTACTAAAGAGAAGGCGAAATCGTTTTTATACACCGTTTGCAACAATGCTTTTTTGAATGAAATAGCTCACAAAAAAGTAGTTTTAAAACACGCTAAAAGACAGCCCGATAAAACCAATTATCAGTCTCCAGAATTTGTGATGGAAGAAAATGAGTTTCACGAAAAGCTAAAAAAATCCATCGAAAATCTTACCGAAGCACAACGCACCGCTTTTCTTTTAAACCGTATTGAAGGGAAAAAATATGCTGAAATAGCCGAAATGCTGAATATTTCAGTAAAAGCAGTTGAGAAAAGAATGAGTCAAGCTTTGGCAGTGCTTCGGAAAGAAATTGGGAACGTTTAAAATTTTATATTGTGTTATTGAAAGCCTTAACACTGGATGACATAGAACATAAGACGAAGTATTATGGTGACAAAAATATATTTCAAATTTTTTAGTGCTATGTCGGAGTTGTAAAGAGGCTTGTTTAGGAATAATAAAATAAATAATGGTAGGGTATCGCTCAGTATAACTGTTTCACCTATGAACACAATACAAATGGACAAAGATTACTTATTGCACAAATGGCTCAATAATGAAGCCTCTCCAGAAGAACTGGAACAGTTAAAAGCCGATCCGGAATATGCTTCATATATTCAAATTGCCGCTGCCAGCTCTGGTTTTGAGGTTGCCGAAATGAATTCCGAAGCAAATTTTGAAGCTATTTCAAACCATATAAAACCCGTTCGCGAATTACAAAAACCGAATATTTTTTCAGTTGTTTGGAAGGTGGCTGCGGTATTCGCATTGCTGTTTGCTGGATATTATTACACTACAACGCTCGATACTTCAGTTAAAACTGAAGTTGCTCAAACTGAAAACTTTTCGCTACCCGATGGCTCGGAAGTAGCATTAAATTCGGATTCAAAAATTACGTACAACAAAAAGAATTGGGATGATTCCCGCGAACTTTCGTTGGATGGCGAAGCGTATTTTAAAGTAACTAAAGGAAGTAAATTCAGCGTAAAAACTGCCGAAGGAACTGTAAGCGTTTTGGGCACACAGTTCAATGTTTCTGCACGAGACGGGCTTTTTACCGTTGCTTGTTACGAAGGTTTAGTTAGTGTAGCCTTTAACGATAATTCGTTAAAACTGCCCGCTGGAAAGAAAGTGCAAATAGAAAATGGTAAATTGGTGGTTAATGAAGCTAACGAAGACACTTCGCCAATATGGCTTCAAAATGAAAGCAGTTTTGAAAATGCTCCACTGCAAATAGTTATAAAAGAACTTGAAAGACAATTCACGGTCAAAGTATCATTAAAAAACGTAAATTTAGAAAAAAGATTTACTGGCACATTTACCCACAAAAATCTTGAACTTGCATTAAAATCAATTTGTGAGCCCCTGCAGTTGGACTATAAAATAAATAATAACGGAGCAGTAACCATTGATGCCAAACATAGCAAGTAGCTACAGAGTCATTGTATTCCTTTTGGTATTCTGTGCCTTTGGAGCAAAAACCATTGCGCAGGAAACCGAAGAAACTACACTTTTGACCTATTTGGAAACCTTAGAAAAGGAAAATAATGTTCGTTTTTCCTACGTTCACGAAGAAGTTGAAGGAATTAAACTGAAGCAACCTCCAAAGGATGTGGCTTCAATAGAGAACATACTTTTATACCTTCGCGAAAACACGCCTTTCCTTTACAACCGCATAAATGAACGTTATATAACAATTACTTCAAAAGAAAATACTGGCCTTCTTTGTGGCAGGATAATCGACTTTGAAACCCAGTTACCGCTGGAAGGAGCAACCGTTATTTCTGAAGATAATTCTTTCAATACAATCTCGAATGCCGAAGGTTTTTTTTATGTTCCACCACAATTTAAAAACACAAACTTCACCATCTCTTTTGTAGGTTATTTGCGACTTACAAAAAACACTTCCGAACTCTCAACTGCATGTAGTGCCTTGCTGATGTTGCCTTCAATTTCTACACTTGAGCCCGTTTTACTACAAAACATTTTCACAAAGGGAATCGACAAAAACATGGACGGTTCTATTTTGCTTTCAACGGAACATTTTGGTTTGTTGCCCGGTCAAGTAGAAAACGATGTGTTGCAGATTGCACAAGCGCTTCCGGGCGTGGAAAGTGTGGATGAAACCATCTCTAACATCAACATTCGCGGAGGAATGCACGATGAAAACCTGCTGCTTTGGGACGATATAAAAATGTATCAAAGCGGTCATTTCTTCGGTCTTATTTCTGCCTTCAATCCAGACATAACAAAAAAAGTAACAATATATAAAAACGGAACCAACATTCGTTATGGCGAAGGGGTTTCGGGTGTGCTGGATATGCGTTCAAAAAATACAGTTTCATCAAAAACCGAAGCGGGAATCGGCTTCAATCTAATAAACGGAAGTGGTTTTGTGGACGTTTCAATTTCTGAAAAAGCAAGCATTCAAGTAGCTGGAAGAAAATCCATCAACCAACTTTGGGAATCGCCTATTTATAAAAATTATACCCAACGAATTTTTCAGGATAGTGAAATCAACAATGAAGAAAACAACCAAAATAATATTGGTATAAGCACGGACGAAAATTTTAGCTTTTATGATTTCGGCACCAAATTACTGTGGGATATTTCAGAAAAAGACAAAATACGCGTCAACTTTTTAACCATCGATAATTCCTTAGATTTTACTGAAACTTTAACAATCAATTCGCAATCGAAAACCAGCAAATTGGAGCAACGCAGTTTGCTTGGCGGCGTATCTTGGAATCGCTCGTGGAATGATAAAATTGAAACCACTGTTTTAGGTTATGGCACCTACTATTTGCTGGATGCAATCAATCGCGATATATTCACTACCCAGGAACAAATTCAAAAAAACGAAGTATTGGAAACTGGCGTTAAACTTGACGCAAACGTTATGCTTTCAGAAAACCTAAAGCTTCAAACTGGCTATCATTTTTCAGAAATTGGCATTGCAAATACACAAGATATTAACCTACCGCGATTTCGTAGCTATGAAAAAGATGTGCTGCAAACGCATGCTCTTTTTGCTGGATTGAATTATCTCTCGAATAATCAAAAAACCTTTATTGCTGCAGGTTTACGAGGAAATTATTTCGACAAGTTTGAAAAAATTTTAATTGAACCACGGTTGAGTCTGCATCAAAAATTCGGTAATGGTTTTGCGGTTGAGATTTTGGGCGAATTCAAAAGTCAAAGTGCAACACAAAGAGTCGATTTTGAAAGTGATTTTCTTGGTATCGAAAAAAGACGTTGGATTTTAGCCGATGAAGAAAACACGCCAATTTTAAAAAGCAAACAAGCCTCTGCGGGGTTTGTTTACAGCAAGAATGGACTTTTTATGAATGTGGAAGGATTTTATAAAATCGTGGAAGATATTAATAGTGCAAACCAAGGTTTTCAAAACCAGTTTAGATTTTCAAAAGCAATTGGCAATTACACTGTAAAAGGTGCCGAATTCGTAATCAACCATAAAACGAAATCTTTCAGCACTTGGGCCAGTTATGTGTTCAGTAAAAACGATTATGAGTTTGAAACCCTCGTCCCTCCAACGTTTCCGAATAATTTAGACATGCAACACGCTGCAACGCTCGCGGGAAGCTATTCGTGGAATACTTTAAAACTTGCTTTGGGCTTAAATTGGCACAGCGGAAAACCTTATACCATTCCTCTAAAAGATACCGAAACCACAATAGAAGGCGGATTTTCGACCATACAATATGATATTCCGAATAGCGAAAGGTTGCCAGATTATTTCCGAACGGATTTCTCTGCAGAATATCTTTGGAAACTCTCCCCAACCATCGATGCTAAAATAAATATTGCGCTTTTAAATCTTTTAAATACCGAAAACACTCTGAATATTCGTTATGCTTTGATACGGGACGAAAACAATGAAGTTTCAATAAATAAAGTTGAAGAAATCTCCTTGGGAATTACACCCAATTTTTCGTTTCAGGTTTTGTTTTAGAAGAGCATAAAAAACTTTGCGGCTTTGCGTGCAAATTTCTCTCGCAAAGGCGCCAAGTCGCAAAGAAGAAATCTACATTCGCTCCGGAACCTCAATTCCCAATAGCGCAAACGCACTTTTTATAACCTCAGCAACTGCTGCAGAAAGCTGTACACGGAAAGCTTTTTCAGCATCATTATCCGTTGCCAAAATTGGCACGTTTTGATAAAAACTGTTGAATTCCTTTACCAAATCATACGTATAATTTGCAATCAAAGCCGGGCTGTAATTAGCAGCCGCCAATTGAATAGCCTCAGGATATTGCTGAATAATTTTTATCAGTTCTTTTTCTTTGGGATGCATAGTCAACGATGTCAGGTCGAGCGCAGTCGAGACCTCCCCCGCTTTTCTCAAAATAGACTGAATCCGTGCATACGTATATTGAATAAACGGTCCCGTGTTTCCTTGGAAATCTACACTTTCTTCGGGATTGAAAAGGATTCGTTTTTTTGGATCAACTTTTAAAATATAATATTTCAAAGCTCCCAAGCCAATCATTCGGTAAAGTGCTTCTTTTTCTTCTTCCGAAAAATCATCAATCTTTCCAAGCTCTTCAGAAATATCGCGCGCAGTTGAAGTCATTTGCGCAATTAAATCATCGGCGTCTACAACGGTTCCTTCCCGGCTTTTCATTTTTCCCGAAGGAAGATCTACCATTCCGTAACTTAAGTGAAATAAGTTTTTAGCCCAAGTATATCCCAGCTTTTTCAGAATTAAAAACAAGACTTTAAAGTGATAATCTTGCTCGTTTCCAACGGTGTAAATCATTCCGCCAACATCTGGGTGATCTTTTACACGCTGTACGGCAGTACCAAGGTCCTGCGTCATATAAACCGCCGTGCCATCGCTTCGTAAAACTAGTTTTTCATCAAGGCCATCTTCGGTTAAATCGCACCAAACTGAGCCGTCATCTTTCATAAAGAAAACATCGTTTTTTATGCCTTCTTCTATAATATCTTTTCCTAAAAGGTACGTATCGCTTTCATAATAATAAAAGTCGAAATCTACGCCGATAGATTTATAAGTTTCCTCAAAACCACTGTAAACCCAACCGTTCATTTTCTTCCAAAGTGCAACAGTTTCTTCATCGCCAGCCTCCCATTTTATTAGCATTTTTTGCGCTTCGAGAATTAATGGCGCTTTTGCTTTTGCTTCTTCTTCGGTTTTTCCTTCAGCTTTTAAAAGCTCTATTTCTTTTTTGTATTCTTGGTCAAATTTTACATAATAATTACCAACAAGCTTGTCGCCTTTTAAATCTGCGGCATCGGGTGTTTCACCGTTTCCAAACTTTTCCCAAGCCAGCATACTTTTACAAATATGAATCCCACGATCGTTAATAATCTGGGTTTTATACACTTTTTTTCCGGCAGCTTTTTCAATTTCAGCAACTGAATAGCCAAGCAAAACATTTCGAACGTGCCCTAAATGCAGTGGTTTGTTTGTGTTTGGCGAAGAATATTCAACCATCAACGCTTCCTTTCCTTGCGGAACTGTTCCAAAGGAAGAGAAATCAGTCACGGAATTGAAGAAATTCAAATAATACGAATTGCTCAAAACGATATTCAAAAAACCTTGAACAACGTTGAATTTTTCAATTTCCGAAACATTTTCAACCAAATAGTTGCCGATTGCTTCACCAATTTGCACTGGATTTCCTTTTACAACGCGGAGCATCGGGAAAACTACTGCAGTAATATCGCCCTCAAAATCTTTGCGGGTTGGCTGCAATTCTACCGATTCAAGTTTGGCGCCGTACAGTTTTTCAACTGCAGCTTTAATTTGGGTTTCCAGGTTTTGTTGAAATGTCATAATAAAATTTTAAAAAAATATACTCCATGGCTGAAGCTTCAGAGTTTGAGGGCAAAGATACTTTTTTGAAGCGAGCCAGTAAAAAAAATAGTCGCATCTAATTTCAGAAAAGGAACAGTTTAAATCCTGCTTCAAACGAATATTAATAACCTTCATTTAATGTTTTGGTAAACTTCGAAACCGAAAACCGCACGTCCTTTGCGAAAAAAACTATGGATATATTTTTATACGTATTTGCGGCGCTATTTTCAGTAATAAATCCCCTGGGAACCGTCCCTGTTTTTGTAGGATTAACAAGTGATGAAACACCGCAGGAACGAAATAAAACGTCACTTTTAACCACGACAAATGTAATTGTGATTTTAATTATTTCCTTTTTCGCGGGAACTTATTTGCTAGACTTTTTCGGAATAAGTTTGAATGCATTGCGCATTGCTGGTGGGATGATAATTGTTACTTCGGGCTTTGCGTTGCTCACGGGAAGTTTTTCTAAACATAAAGGAATGAAGAACAAGCGGGTGCAAAAAGATTTGGACAAACGCGAAAAATTCTCGTTAACACCATTGGCAATCCCAATGCTAGCAGGGCCGGGATCTATTTCACTATTGATTACTTTTAATCAGAAATACCAAGCAACAAACGAAATTATAGTTGTGATTTTAGCAGTATTGGCGGTTGGTTTAGCCACGTTCATAATTTTACGATGCTCGCATTATATCAGTAAGTTTTTGGGAGCTTCGGGCATTAATGCTATTTCGCGAATTGTTGGATTTATTGTAATATCGATAGGAGTAGAATATATTAGCGTAGCCGTTATTTCTATTCTTAAAACGATAAACGCTTAAAATTTAGCGACGATTTTTAAGCAGTGCGCCCGCTATCAAAGCTAAAACGCCAATGCCAATCATCCCCAAAGTTTGATTTGTCAATCCCTCTTTGGCATTGACTTCCAAAGGGCCAATATCTAAAACTTGCTGAGGCACAAATGCATTGTAAAGTCCGAATACAATTAAGACGACCCCTACTATAAGCAATACAACTTTTAAAATTTTCATGGAATTTAATTTTGATTGGTTGAAGTTTTAAAGATACCGTTTTGTAAAATATAGGCGACTATATGTTAACGGGTATTTAACTGTTGTTTACTAATAATGAGTTATCTTTAAACAAAACTCAGAAATTGAAAATTCTACTTACTGGCGCTAACGGATATATAGGCATGAGATTGCTTCCCGAATTACTCGAAAACGGACACGAAGTAATCTGTGCAGTGCGCGATAAAAATAGACTGCCAATAGACCCAAAAACTACTGAAAGGGTAAGCGTAGTTGAAGTAGATTTCGCAGAAGAAGTTAATGCCGAATCCTTTCCCAAAGACATTGATGCAGCGTATTATTTAATACACTCAATGAGCGGTTCCACCACAAATTTTGATGAAATAGAAGCGCGTTCAGCTGAAAATTTCAATAAATATATGGCCACTACTTCGGTGAAACAGGTTATCTATTTAAGTGGAATTATTAACCAAGACGAGCTTTCAAAACATCTTTCTTCCCGAAAAAAAGTTGAAGAAATTTTATACGATGGCGATTACCACCTCACGGTCTTACGTGCCGGAATTGTAGTTGGTAGCGGAAGTTCTTCCTTTGAAATAATTAGAGATTTGTGCGAAAAACTACCAATAATGGTTGCGCCCAAATGGTTAAAAACTAAAATTCAACCCATTGCTATTCGCGATGTAATTGCTTTTCTGTACGGAGTTTTAGATAACGAAAAATGTTTCGATCAGTCGTTTGATGTCGGTGGCCCCGATGTTTTAACGTACCGAGAAATGTTAGAGAAATATTCTAAAATTCGCGGTTTGAAACTTTGGATAATTCCCGTGCCAATTATGTCACCGCGATTATCTTCGTATTGGCTTTATTTTGTTACATCAACTTCATATAAACTTGCTGTAAACCTTGTGGACAGTATGAAAATGGAGGTAGTTGCCCGCGATAACAAACTTCAAAAAATTCTAAATATTCAACCCATTTCATACGAAGAAGCCATTAAAAAAGCTTTTATCAAAATTGAACAAAACCTTGTTATTTCAAGTTGGAAAGATTCTTTGACGGCAGGTAGGATTTCGAATTTAAAAGAATACATACAAGTGCCAAAATACGGCTGTTTAAAGGATGAGCAAGTTATAAAAGTAGCTGATCCCGAAAAAGCGTTGAACAACATTTGGGCCATTGGCGGCACACAGGGTTGGTACTATGCTAACTCGCTTTGGAGAATTCGTGGCTTTATCGATAAACTCTTTGGCGGTGTTGGCCTGAGACGTGGACGCACCCATCCCGATAAAATTTACACCGGCGATGTTTTAGATTTTTGGCGCGTACTTTATGCCGACAGAGAAAACAAACGATTACTACTATTTGCCGAAATGAAACTTCCGGGAGAAGCTTGGTTAGAATTCTGTATTAATGAAAAAAACGAATTAATACAGACCGCCACATTTAGGCCAAAAGGATTGTGGGGACGCTTGTATTGGTATTTAATGCTGCCATTCCACTATTTTATTTTTGGAGGGATGATAAAGAATATCGCTAAAGGAAATTACGTTTCTAAACCAAACTAAGTTTTGGCAAAAACACTTCAGCCATCATACAGCGGGCACTTCCACCGCCGCAGGTTTCAATAGTTGTAAGATCGCTGCTTAAAATTTCGCAATGTTTTTCAATTGCATTCACTTGCTGTTTATTTAGGCTATTGTGAGCAGCAGAGCTCATTATCAAATATTTTTTGTCCTTTCCTTGAAGTTGAAGCATATTGCCTGCAAAATGGTGCATTTGCGCTTCAGTAATCGGAATAATTTCTTTTCCGTCCTTTTTTAGATGCTGAACAACGTTTTTCTTCTCTTTTGCATCATCAATAGTGTCTAAGCAAATAACACAGAATTTTTCTGCCAGACACATCATTACATTGGTGTGGTAAATTGGCACGCGTTTCCCGTCAACCGTTTGATTTGCAGTAAAAACTACGGGTGAATATTCAAAATCTTCACAAAATTCAATAAGCAATTCTTCATCGGCACGCGCAGAAAGTGCGCAATAAGCCTTATAATTTACTCGGTCTAGCAATAAACTTCCCGTGCCTTCCAGAAAAAGACCTTCATCTTCGGCAGAGGTATAATCGTAGATATTGTTAATTACAAATCCTTCTTTTTCTAAACGGATTAAAATCTCCTCGCGTCTTTCGCGACGGCGGTTTTCAGCAAACATCGGGTATAGTCCTATATCTCCATTTTCGTGAAAACTAATCCAGTTATTCGGAAAAATAGAATCTGGCGTATCCATTCGCAACTCATCATTTTCAACAATAACATTTACACCCACATTCCGCAATTTGTCAACAAAGGCATCAAACTCGTTCTGCGCCTTTAAATTAATTTCGGCATTTTGAAGCGCAATGTCTTCCTGAAAAAAATTGTTAACTGCCGTTTGCTCGTTCATACGAAACGCAACTGGGCGTATCATTACGATTGTATTTGTGATTTGCTTTGTCAAATTGAAGGAATTTTAAGATGCAAATTTAAAGGAATTTCCGCTGGGAAAAATGCTTTTAAATGGGTAAATTAGTTTCAGAAAACTATAAATGAATTAAAGAAAATTTATGGTCTTATTGGATCGTGAGTTTTACTACAAACTTAAATTTCAAAATTATGGATACCTTAAAAAATTTAAAGGAAGAATTAACCCATGAATACCAGATTACACAAAAATTCCTAAATAATTTTCCGAAGGACAAAAATGAATATGCACCCCACGAAAAGAGCATGAAGCTTATAGATTTAGCCACCCACATTACCGATATTTTTGGCTGGCCACAAGTAATATTGAGCACAGAGTTTCTAGATTTTGCAGATGATTACGCGCCCGAAAAAATGGCCAATAAAAAAGAATTGTTGCAGCAGCTGGAAAACCAGCATATAGCTGGTATGAAAGCCTTAGAAGGTGCCCGGGAAGAAGATTTAAACCCCACTTGGAGCATTAGAATGAACGGTCAAAAAATAATGGAATGGACCAAATACGGCGCCATACGGCACAGCCTAAATCAAATAACCCATCACCGGGCGCAGTTGGGAGTGTATTATAGATTATTGAATATTGCTGTGCCGGGAAGTTATGGGCCTTCGGCAGACGACCAAATGGAGTAAATTTTTATCTTTAGAAACAATCTCAAAATTTTCGCCTTCAAAACAAAAATCCGAATAATGTTAAAAATCAACACAAAATCAATATTGGGTTTATTTGTACTTCTAAGCTTTCAATTTTCTTTTGCACAAGAAGGAGTATTGGATTTAGATTTTGGCGACCAAGGAACTACAAGATTTGCTTATACAGACAAAGGTGCAAGAGCCATGGACTTACTTCTTTTGGAGGACAATTCAATAATTTTAGCGGTAAATAGCGAATTTAGACAAAATGGGGCTACATATAATCGTGGGTTTTACATTTATAAGTTAACCCATAATGGAGAAATTGATGACAGTTTTGGAAATAATGGAAGTTTATATTTTCCAAATAATAATCTTGAGAAATCCTATTTCTTTTCAATGCTATTACAATTCGATGGAAAAATTTTAATAATGGGTACAATAGAGGATGAGTCAAAATTAATTATGATAACCCAAAATGGCACTTTTGACCCAACATTCGGAATTGACGGAATTCAAGGTATTGGTAGCGGTTATAGAATTGCGCAACAATCCACGGGTAAAATAATTGTTCAAAGTCAATACTTTGATGGCTATAATAATATGTATAGTTTTTCAAGGCGAAATACAGATGGATCTTTAGATACAACATTCGGAGATAATGGCATCCAAATTACAGATGTTACCAATTATCGTTTTGATCTTTGTTTCGCAATTAAAATAGATGCGGAAGACAGAATTCTTGCTGGAGGCCCTTCCTATAATAATGGCGATGACTATCATCCTGTAATAACTCGGTTCTACGAAAATGGAACTTTGGACACTTCATTTGGAAACAACGGCACGGTGATTACTACTTTCGGACCTGGATCGAACTTGGGAGAAGTAGCTGATATTGCTGTTTTGGAAGATAAAATAATTCTCGGTGGAAATTACCAGTATCACGGTGGAACTGGAGGCTTTGGTGGAATTAAACCAGCAGTTGCAAAATTCAATAATGACGGCACACTGGACCAAACCTTCGGCCAAGGAGGAAAAGTAGTTATGGATACTTATTTAGATGCCAATGACCGTCTTAGAAGTATCGCCGTTCAACGAGATGGAAAAATAATATTGGGCGGTGGAGCTTCTTCTCCATTTCCGATTGTACATTCGTTTTTTTTCGTAATTAAGTTGAATAGTAACGGAAGTATCTATTCAGATTTTGGAGATAATGGAATTTTTGTAACCGATTTTGGCGGTTCAGAGACAAATTATATTACCGATTTAGTATTGCAAACAGATAATAAAGTTTTAGCTTTTGGCGTCACCACAGATGCGAACAATGAATATAGAAATGCAATAGTATGCCGTCTAGAAAATGAAATTTTAGAAGTACAAGATTTATTTGCCGAAAATGATATTCAGATATATCCAAACCCATCCAATGGTAATGTGAAAATAAAAAGTAAAAACCCAATCCAAAAATTGGAATTCTATAATCTTTTGGGACAACTTGTAGCATCTAAACTATACGGTAATAATTGTCTTGAAATAGAATATGATGTAAGCAAATTCCAAAATGGAGTTTATACTGTTTTGATTTTTTCTGAGGATGAACGCACTGTTTCAAAAAAAATAATAAAAACCTAAAAAAGTTTCCTTCAAACACTTTTATCAACCTTCGGCACTAAAATTGAAACCCTAGCGTTTTAATCTATATTAAATATTCCAATGAAGACCATAATTTTATTATTCGTTAGTATTCTCTTCTCCATAACACTAACAGCCCAAGAATGGCAAACCGATTTTGAAACTGCAAAACAAATTTCTTCTAAAGAAAATCACCCAATTATCTTGGTTTTTCAAGGTAGCGATTGGTGCGCACCGTGTATAAAATTAGATCGTGAAATTTGGAGTACTGATACATTTAAAGAATACGCAAAAGATCATTTTGTAATGTTGCAAGCTGATTTTCCGCGGAAAAAAATAAATACCCTTCCCGACGAACAACAGCAAAAAAACAATCAACTTGCCGAGAAGTATAACCAACAAGGCTATTTCCCTTTCGTAGTAGTTCTTGACAAAGAAGGCAATGTGCTGGGAGAAGCGGGTTATGAAAAAACGCAACCTACCGCATATATAGAAAAACTTGAATCGTTTATAAAATAGTTTGAAAAACACAATCTTAATCGCAATCGCACTACTTAGTGTGAATTCAATATTTGCACAAGATATTTATAAACGCACCCTAAAATTAATGGGTAGCCGTTTTGAAATTACAGTAGTTGCTAACGATTCCGTAGCGGCTAATAATTATATTGATCTAGCCGTTGGTGAAATAACACGAATAGAAAAACTAATTTCTTCTTGGGATCCAGCCTCGCAAACCTCAGAAATTAACAGAAACGCAGGCATAAAACAAGTAAAGGTTGACGAAGAACTTTATAATTTGATTGGTCGTTCTGTTGAGATTTCAAAATTAACAGACGGCGCTTTCGATATTAGTTTTGCGTCGATGGATAAAATCTGGAAGTTCGACGGCAGCATGACCGAGATGCCTTCGGAAGAAGCTATAGCGCAATCTGTGGCAAAAGTTGGATTTCAAAATATAATACTCGACCCTGAAAACTTTACTGTTTTTCTGAAATTAGAAGGTATGAAAATAGGTTTCGGCGCCATCGGAAAAGGATATGCGGCCGATAAAGCCAAAAAACTTTTAATGGAAAAAGGCGTTAGTGCAGGAATAATAAACGCTGCAGGCGATATGAATACCTGGGGAAGACAACCCGATGGTGAGTTTTGGAAAGTGGCCATCACCAACCCGATGAACAAAGACAAAGCTTTTGCGTTATTACCTTTAAAAGATAATGCTGTGGTTACCTCGGGCAATTACGAAAAATACGTTTCATTTAATGGCGTTCGCTACACACACATTATTGATCCCCGAACTGGGTATCCCGCCACGGGAATTATCAGCGCTACCGTATTTGCTCCTAAAGCCGAAATAGCCGATGCTTTGGCAACTTCAATTTTTGTAATGGGAAAAGATGTTGGAATCGATTTTATAAATCAATTACCAAAAATAGAATGTATTGTAATAGATGAAAATGGCGACATTTTCACTTCAAAGAATATTGAAATAGAAACGCTTAAAAAGTAAACAGTCACAGTTTTCAGTGGCATTATAAATAACTATGAAAAAAACAATAATCCTTTTCAGTATTATAATTTTGGGTTCTTTAAGTTCCTGTACGGTTGTAAAGGAATACGAAAAAGTAAAACTTAACGACCCAGATATGGTTTTGGGCGATAAAGCTGTTGATCGGTTTGAGGTTAATGCACAGGCTTATCGCGAAGCGGCTTCTGGCGCTAACGGAGGAAAAACTGGTGGCGGATGCGGCTGTAATTAAAACATTTTATGAAATTCTTAATTAGCACATTTATCATACTGTTTTCAGCAACAGTATTTGCGCAGGATTCTACTTCTACCTATAAAAAACGCGTACTTGAAGCCACCGAAGTAGATTTTCTTACAAGTTATTATAGCCAAGATGGCGACAATGCCGCCGTAAGTGGAGGTATTGGAACAGAAAAACTAACAGATTTCACGCCCACAATAGTTGTTGCAATCCCTTTAAATGCAGATGACGTTTTAACGATCGACGCTGGCGTTTCGGCTTATACGTCAGCATCTTCAAGTAATGTAGATCCTTTTGATAGTGATAGCCCTGCTGACCCTTATGTAGCATCTTCGGGCGCCTCGGCGAGTGATCTTTGGGCGGGTGCAAATTTCAGCTACACACATAGTAGTGATGACCGAAATAATATAGTAAGCGCCAAGGTTTCTGTTTCATCGGAGTACGATTATTTCTCTCTGGGTGTTGGCGGAAGTTACACCAGGCTTTTTAATGAAAAGAACACTGAATTAAGCGTTCACGCAAATGTATATTTAGATACTTGGAAATTATTGTACCCAATAGAACTGCGCGGATCTTCCACTTTTAATGAATTAGATAAGAAAAACCGAAATTCGTATTCAGTTGGTTTTGGGTTTTCACAAATACTTTCAAAAAGCCTTCAAGGCTCTCTCTCGTTAGATTTGGTTCAACAGCAAGGCTTGCTTTCCACTCCATTCCAAAGGGTGTATTTTAGTGATCTTCCCGATCGCTTCGCAGAAAATTTTCAGTTAGCTGATGATATTGAACGTTTGCCAGACACACGTTTTAAAACGGCTATCGGGGGAAGGTTAAATTATTATATAAATGAAATGTTTGTCCTTCGCACCTACTATCGCTATTATTTTGATGATTGGGGAATAAATTCGCACACGGCAAGTGTTGAAGTTCCTATAAAAATCTCAGATAAATTTACGTTGTATCCAAGTTATCGTTATTATAATCAAACTGCAGCAGATTATTTTTATCCCTACGAAATGGCGCTTTCTACATATGATTTTTACACCGCAGATTACGACCTTTCTGAATTCTCTGCTAACCAATACGGGTTCGGAATAGGCTATACAGATATATTCACAAAGTTTAAATTATTCAGCTTTGGGTTAAAAAGTATAGATGTTAAGTACGATTATTACAAACGTGATAGCGGTTTAAACTACAGTCTTATCTCGGCAGGATTTAAATTTATTGGGAATTAATCTAAGCACTTAAAAAATCGTCGTCATTATCAAGATAGTCTCCGTATTCAGAAAGAAATTTTATGTAAACGCTATTTTGAAGATGGCCGCTTTCCAAACAACCGTTTAGTGTTTCTTCCAAATCTGAATAACCAACCGTATCTGAAATTGCATTATTTAAATCATAAAGCCTAACTGGATTTGTAGTTAAAGGCTTAGAATTCCAAATAGAAATAAGTTTTGCCTCATAATTAATATCGACGTCTACCGCATTAAAATAGAATAGCAACAGCGATTTATGGAATTCTTTAAAATCCTTATGCGGGCGAATTTTAAACTGGCAACTAACGCCAACTAGGTTTCGCATTCGCATTTGTAAAATTTTATCCTTAGTATCCATAATTCGCTCTATCTCTACTGAAGATAGACAAAACATGGTTTACAAGATTTTTTGAAACCGCACTTTAGCGCTAGTTTAACTGAAAAAACAGGGATGCGTTAAAGAAATTAGGAAAGAAGCTTCAAAAATATTTAGTTCTTCTTTTGAAGTCCCTGTCTGTCCCAATTAAGAAAACCACCTTCCATATCGTAGATTTCTTTGAAACCCATTTCTTTCATAATTTGTGCCGCTCGCGCGCTTCTTTTGCCGCTTCTACAGTACAAATACACAGGTTCTTCTTTATCTAGTTTGGCTACTTTTTCTTTAAAGTCATCGTCAGTTACACAGATATTCTGGGCATTTCCAAGATGGTCTTCGCCGTATTCATCTTGCGTACGCACGTCTATCAATTGAAGATTTTTACTATTACTAACTGCGTCGTAAACCTCTTTTGGAGATATTACTCTAATTTCTTGAGCGGTACTATTTTCTTTACAAGCTGTAAAAAAAAGAAGCATTGTCAATCCAAAAACGAAAACTATTCTTTGCATACTAAAATGAATTTAATTATTAATCTCGCCTTTCCATTCCATTATTCCGCCTTTAAGGTTATAAGCGTTTTTTACTCCCACAGAATTCAGTAACATACAAGCTTGCCCACTTCTGCCACCAGAACGACAGTATACGTAGTAGTTCTTTTCTGGGTCTAATTTTTTTGCTCGATCCAGAAATTCAGCACCATTAAAAATATCAATTTGCATTGCACCCGGAATGTAACCTTCCTCAAATTCGGCGTCTGTGCGAACATCTATAATTACTCCCTTCTCATCTTTTTCAAGTTGTTCAGTCCACTGTTGTTGTGTTAAATCTGCCATATCGTAAATTTTTCTGTAAAAATAAGGAATCGAAATGAGGCGCAATAAAAATTTAAAAATTATTATCATATTATGATTTTTCAAAAAAAACCTTTTTATATTTGAACCTTCAAACTATGAACACATTTACAACAAATACTTGGTGGTGGAAAAACTTACGGAAAACGTCGTGAGATAAACACCTATGGTATAAACTATATACGAAAAGGCTTGTCAATCACGACAAGCCTTTTTTTTATGCATAATTTTAAGAAATAGAATGAAATACAATTTAAAAACATATTCAAAAAAACTGTTGGCAGATACACTTACGCCTGTTTCTGTATACCTACGGTTTCGTGATAAATTTCCAAATAGCTTATTGCTAGAAAGCAGTGACTATCACGCCAACGACAACAGTTTCAGCTACATATGTTTTAACCCAATAGCTTCCATAAAAGTTGAAAATGAAACTATTTTGCAGCAGTTTCCTGATGGAAAAATTGTTGAAACAGCAATTACGGAGAGCACGAACGTCCCGAAAATTTTAGATGAATTTGCATCTTCTTTTTCATCGGAAGAAAATAATTTCAAATTTATAAACAACGGTCTTTTCGGTTATATGGCTTTTGATGCGGTGCGATATTTTGAAGATATTGATCTTCAAAAAAAAGAAGAAAACCTTGGAATGCCAGATTTGTATTATGCCGTTTATCAAAATATAATTGCAATAAATCATTTCAACAATGAAGCTTACATTTTTGCGCACTGTTACGAAAACGAGAACAACATTCCGCAGATTGAGCAGATTTTAAAATCTAAGAGTTTTGCAGAATATTCTTTTAAAAGAGATGGCGATCGAACAACAAATTTAAACGACGAAGATTTTAAAGCTTTGGTTCGAAAATGCAAGGAACACTGCCAGCGCGGCGATGTGTTTCAAATTGTGCCAAGCAAGCGTTTTTCGCAGAAATTTACCGGAGATGAATTCAACGTTTATAGAGCCTTGCGAAGTGTAAATCCATCGCCCTATCTTTTCTATTTTGATTATGGAAATTTCAAAATCTTCGGAAGTTCTCCCGAAGCACAATTAATTGTAAAAGGAAGCCGTGCCGAAATCCATCCAATCGCGGGAACATTTAAACGCACCGGAAATGACGAACAAGATGCCGAGTTAGCCAAAAAACTTTCGGAAGACAAAAAAGAAAACAGCGAACACGTAATGCTTGTAGATTTGGCTCGAAACGATTTAAGCCGTCACGGAACAAATGTGAAAGTAGAAACGTATCGAGAAGTTCAGTTTTTCTCGCACGTAATTCATTTGGTGAGCAAAGTTACAGCAACAAAAAATCCGTCTACTTCTACCATGCAGATTGTTGCAGACACATTTCCAGCAGGTACTTTAAGTGGCGCCCCAAAACACAAAGCCTTGCAATTGCTCGAAAAATATGAAAATAGAAGTCGCGAATTTTACGGTGGCGCTATCGGTTTTATGGATTTTAGCGGCAATTTTAACCACGCCATTATTATTCGCTCCTTCGTGAGTAAAAATCATACGCTTCATTATCAAGCTGGTGCCGGAGTAGTTTCGGAAAGCAATGAAGATAACGAATTACAAGAAGTTTATAACAAATTGGGCGCACTTACAAAGGCGCTGGAATTAGCTGAAACCATATAAATATGAAAATATTAGTAATAGATAATTACGACAGTTTTGTGTACAATCTAGTTCACTATTTAGAGGAATTGGATTGCGAGGTAACCGTAAGACGAAACGATAAATTTTATTTGGAAGAAGCCGAAGATTACGACAAAATCCTCCTATCGCCGGGCCCAGGAATTCCCGATGAAGCAGGTTTATTGAAAGAAGTGATTAAACGTTACGCAGCTTCAAAACCTATTTTTGGGGTGTGTTTGGGACAACAAGCAATTGGCGAAGTTTTTGGTGGAAAACTTGAAAATTTGAGTCAGGTTTTTCACGGTGTTGCCACAAAAGCAACGATTATTTCGGATGCCGAACCACTTTTTAAAGGACTTGAAAAAGAAATTGAAATAGGTCGCTATCACAGTTGGGTGGTTTCGAAAGAAGGATTTCCAGAAGTTTTGGAGATTACTTCCGTAGATGAAAATGGCCAAATTATGTCACTACGCCATAAAGATTACGATGTTTGCGGGGTACAATTTCATCCCGAAAGTGTTCTTACGCCTATGGGGAAACAGATTATTAAAAATTGGGTGGAGGCCCCCTAGTCCCCAAAGGGGGAATTAATGTTCAGTAAAATAAGAAAACTTGGCGCCTTTGCGTCTTTGCGAGAGAAAAAATGAAACATATTTTAAACAGATTAATAAATCACGAACAACTAACCAAAGACGAAGCTCGAACAGTTTTGGTAAATATTTCCGAAGGGAAATACAACCAAAGCCAAATTGCAGCTTTTTTGACGGTTTATATGATGCGAAATGTAAGTTTGCAAGAGTTGGAAGGTTTTCGTGATGCACTGCTAGACCTGTGTTTAGCGGTTAATGTTGACGAATACAACACCATTGATTTATGTGGGACTGGCGGCGATGGTAAAAACACTTTTAATATCTCAACTTTAGCATCTTTCGTTACGGCTGGAGCAGGCGTAAAAGTTACCAAACACGGCAATTACGGCGTTTCCTCTATTAGCGGAAGTAGTAATGTGATGGAGGCTTTGGGCATAAAGTTTAGTAACGAAGAGGCTTTTTTAAAACGCAGCTTGGACGAAGCTGGAATTTGCATTTTACACGCTCCCCTATTCCATCCCGCAATGAAAAATGTGGGACCAATTAGAAGAGATTTGGGTGTTAAAACATTCTTCAATATGCTTGGACCGATGGTAAATCCAGCATTTCCGAAAAACCAATTAGTGGGAGTTTTCGATTTAGAATTGGCAAGAATGTACGGCTATCTCTATCAAAAAAGCGAAAAGAATTATGCTGTACTGCACGCGATGGATGGCTATGATGAAATTTCATTAACAGGCAACACAAAAGTAATTTCAAAAGCGTCGGAATATATTTTAAACGCAGAAGATTTCGGAGTGAAACAGATTGAAGAATCTGAAATATTTGGCGGTGAAACCGTAAAGGAATCTGCCGAAATTTTTCTGAGTATTTTAAACGGAAAAGGCACTGAAGCACAAAACAATGTAGTTTGTGCAAATGCTGGAATGGCTATTTCAGTAGTTGAAAATTGCACAATTATGCAAGGTTTTGAAAAAGCAAAGGAATCTTTACAATCCAAAAAAGCATTAAATTCATTGAAGAAATTGCAGGACTTATCAATAAATAAATAAATGTCTATTCGAGCGCAGTCGAGAACTAGAAAGGTCTCGACTGTACTCGACCGGACAAAATAAATTACGAAATACGAAATGACAATTTTAGATAAGATAACCGATTACAAACGCAAAGAAGTTGCCGCAAAAAAAGACGCAATTCCTGTGCGATTGCTTGAAAAGTTTCCGTTGTTTTCAAAGGAAACCAAGTCGTTGGCAGCCGCATTACGCATTTCAAACACTGGAATTATTGCCGAACACAAACGTCGGTCGCCCAGTAAATCTGTAATAAATGATAATGTTTTGCTACACGAAGTAGTTTCGGGTTACGAAAAAGCCGGAGCTAGTGGGATTTCGGTTTTAACGGATTCCAATTTTTTTGGCGGTTCGCTAGATGATCTTTTGTTGGCTGAAAAGTCGGTTTCCATTCCTATTCTTCGGAAAGAATTTATAGTAGACCCGTATCAAATTTACGAAGCAAAAGCCTACGGCGCAGATGCCATATTACTGATTGCTGCTTGTCTTTCTGCGGAAGAACTCAAGCAACTTTCACATTTGGCAAAAAGGTTAAAACTCGATGTTTTGCTGGAAGTTCACGATTTAGAAGAACTTCAAAAATCACTTTTGCCGAACGTAGATATGATTGGTGTAAATAATAGAAATCTGAAAAATTTCAAAGTAAATATTGATATCAGCAAAAAGCTTTCGAAAGAAATACCAGCCGATTTTGTAAAGATTTCCGAAAGCGGAATCAGCGATATTGCAACTATTCAGGAATTGAAAACTTACGGTTATGAAGGATTTTTAATTGGTGAAAATTTCATGAAAACCGAAAACCCGGGCGAAACAGCAAAACAATTTATAAAAAATTTGAGATGAAAACATTGCTGAAAATCTGCGGAATGAAACACAATATATCTGAAGTTGCAGCACTTCAGCCAGATTATCTAGGTTTCATCTTTTATGAAAAAAGTCCGAGGTATTTTGATAGCGAAGAAATTCCTCAGCTTCCAGCCGGAATTAAAAAGGTTGGTGTTTTTGTGGACGAAGATATTTCAAAAGTAATTGCATTGTCAATAAAGCATTCACTCGATGTAATTCAACTTCATGGCAATGAAAGCAATGAATATGTACTCGATTTGCAGGCCTGTCTTGTGCTGTATTACCCTAACGTTTTAGTGTGGAAAGCTTTTAGCATGGACGATGATTTTGATTTCAGCCAGCTCTCAATTTTTGAAAATAAAGTGGATGCTTTTCTATTTGATACAAAAGGAAAAGAAAAAGGCGGAAATGGTTACACTTTCAATTGGGAAATTCTGAAAAATTACTCGCTGAAAAAACCTTTCATTTTAAGTGGCGGCATTGGTTTGGAAGAAATTGACTCCTTAAAAGAGCTGCTAAAAACAGATTTGCCAATCCATGCGATAGACGTAAATAGCAAGTTTGAAATTAAGCCGGGAATGAAAAATATTGACACTTTAAAAAAATTCAAAAATGAATTATAACGTAAACGAAAAAGGATATTACGGCGACTTTGGTGGCGCGTACATTCCCGAAATGCTCTACCCAAATGTAGAGGAGCTTCGACAGAATTATCTAAAAGTTATGGCAGAAGAATCTTTTCAGAAAGAATTCCGCGAGTTGCTGAAAGATTATGTTGGCCGCCCAACTCCGCTTTATTTTGCGAAAAGACTTTCGGAGAAATACAACACTAAAATATATTTAAAACGCGAAGATCTTTGTCACACAGGGGCGCACAAAGTAAACAATACCATTGGCCAGATATTGATGGCAAAACGATTGGGAAAAACCCGAATCATTGCCGAAACTGGCGCAGGGCAGCACGGTGTTGCAACAGCAACCGTTTGCGCTTTGATGGGTTTGGAATGCATCGTTTTTATGGGCGAAATTGATATAAAACGTCAAGCTCCAAATGTGGCTAGAATGAAAATGCTTGGCGCAAAAGTGGTTCCAGCAATAAGCGGCAGTAAAACCTTAAAAGATGCCACAAATGAAGCCATTCGCGATTGGATAAATAATCCTTTGGATACACATTATATTATAGGTAGCGTGGTTGGTCCACATCCCTACCCCGATATGGTTGCTCGTTTTCAAAGTGTGGTTTCTGAAGAAATAAAAAGTCAGCTTAGCGAAAAAGAAGGTCGCGAAAACCCTGATTTTGTGGTGGCCTGTGTAGGCGGTGGCAGCAATGCGGCTGGCGCATTTTATCATTATTTAGACAAGCCAGAAGTTGGAATTATAGCTGTAGAAGCTGCTGGAAAAGGCATAGATAGTGGCGAAAGTGCGGCAACTTCGGCTTTGGGCAAAATTGGAATTATTCACGGAAGTAAAACGCTTTTAATGCAAACTCCCGACGGGCAAATAACTGAACCTTACTCAATTTCCGCAGGGCTGGATTATCCCGGGGTTGGCCCTATGCACGCCAATCTATTTGTTAGCGGAAGAGGTGAGTTTATTTCAATTACCGATGATGAAGCAATGCAAGCCGGTTTAGAACTTTGTAAACTGGAAGGCATTATTCCCGCTATTGAAACCAGCCATGCGCTCGCAATTTTTGAAAATCGAAAATTTAAAAAAGACGATGTGGTAGTGGTGAATTTAAGTGGTCGCGGCGATAAAGATTTGGACACCTATATTAAACACTTTAATTTATAAACCAGACCTCAAAGGTCTTTGAGACCTTTGAGGTCTAATCTTTAGCTATGAATAGAATTCAAAATAAACTTTCAGAAAATAAAAAACTGCTCTCTATATATTTTACCGCAGGTTATCCAAAGCGTGAAAACACGGTAGAAATACTTCAGCAATTGGAAAAAAACGGCGTAGATATGGTGGAAATTGGTTTGCCTTTCAGCGATCCGCTTGCTGATGGCCCCACTATTCAAGCGAGTTCGCAAAATGCGTTGGAAAATGGAATGACCACTGAATTACTTTTTCAACAGTTAAAAGACATTCGGAAATCAGTTTCCATTCCGTTAATTATTATGGGTTATTTCAATCCTATATTACAGTTTGGGGTCGAAAATTTCTGTGAAAAATGTAAAGAAGTTGGAATTGACGGATTGATTCTTCCAGATCTTCCATTGGCGGAATATGAAGAACATTATGCCGAAATCTTCGAAAAATACGGTTTGATTAATATTTTCTTAATCACCCCGCAAACTTCCGATGCGCGCATTCGCAAGATTGATGCTGCTTCAAATGGATTTATTTATATGGTGAGCAGCGCCAACGTTACCGGGAGTTCAGCAGGTTTTGGAAAAGAACAGGAAAGGTATTTTCAAAGAATTGCATCACTTCAACTTAAAAATCCACTAATAGTTGGTTTCGGAATAAGCGATTCAAAATCTTTTCAACAAGCCACAAAACATACAAATGGTGCCATTATTGGCAGCGCTTTTATAAAAATGCTTTCGGCAAAAGGATTGGCAGGCATTTCTTCATTTTTAAAATCAATTAGATAGTTTTAGCCATACTTTAATACTGTTTTAGCCGCTTTATAATTTTTGAATGATTAACTTACCCATTCATTATAAACGAATTAGGATGGGAAAAGGAGATAAGAAAACAAAACGCGGAAAAATAAATATTGGCTCTCATGGAAAATTAAGGCCGAAACGGAAAAAATTCAGAATCAAACCAACCCCAACAAAAGACGCTCAGAAAAAAGAGGCTTAAAACACCCTTGCTTTTTGTTTTAAGTTGAATGGAAAAGGTTTTTAAGAACGACTTATTGTTCTAAAAAACCTTTTCTTTTTTAAATGGTTCTGAAGAAACTACACCGAAACACTATCTTTGCAGCTAAATGATATTTAAGTAAATGACGCAACCTGTTTCTGGATTTTCAAAGAAAACCAAAGCCGAAAAAATTGATTGGATTGCAGAAAATTATCTGCAAAACAACCCAACTTCCATTCAAACTTTAAAAAATTACTGGAATGACGACCCGTCGTTACAGCAACTTCACGACGATTTTATTGAAAACACACTTTCTAATTACTACTTGCCTTTTGGTATTGCCCCTAACTTTTTAATCAATGAAAAGCTATACGCTTTGCCAATGGTTACCGAAGAAAGTTCTGTGGTTGCCGCTGCAAGTAATTCAGCTAAGTTTTGGTTGGAACGCGGCGGATTTAAAGCTGAAGTGATTTCCACCGAAAAAAACGGCCAAATACATTTAAATTTCTTCGGAGACGAAAAAGATATTGAAAACTTCTTTGATGAAGTAAAACCAAAACTTCGCGACAGCATTCAATCTATTGAAAAAAACATGAAAGCGCGTGGCGGCGGACTTTTAGAGCTTTCGCTAGTTGACAAATCGCATATTTTAGATGGTTACTTCTACATCCACGCAACTTTTGAAACGCTGGATGCAATGGGTGCTAATTTTATCAATAGTTGTTTGGAAGAAATGGCACATACTTTTTTAGAGGAAGCAAAAAATCATGAACCTTTTCAAAAAAAGAATAACTACCCAGAGGTAGTAATGAGTATACTTTCTAACTACGTTCCCGAATGTTTGGTGCGTGCTGAAGTAAGCTGTAAAGTGGAAGAACTAACCACGAAACAACACGACGGAAAGCAATTTGCCGAAAAATTTGTCCGTGCAATTGAAATTGCCAAAACAGAAACGCGCCGCGCTGTAACCCACAACAAAGGGATTATGAACGGTGTAGACGCAGTAGTTTTAGCCACTGGAAATGATTTTCGTGCCGTTGAAGCTGGCGTGCACGCATATGCTGCAAGAAACAGCTATTACGGAAGTCTTACACACGCTAAAGTTGAAGATGATGTTTTCACCTTTTGGATTGAATTGCCTTTGGCAGTGGGCACCGTGGGCGGTTTAACATCGCTGCATCCGTTAACAAAACTCGCTTTTGAAATACTTCAAAAACCCAATGCTAAAGAATTAATGAAAATTCTGGCTGTAGCCGGACTTGCACAAAACTTTGGCGCAGTTCGATCTTTAGTTACAACAGGTATTCAAAAAGGGCATATGAAAATGCATTTAATGAATATTCTAAATCAGCTAGATGCTTCGCAAGATGAAAAAAATGTAGCCTTGGAATATTTTAAGGAGAATGCAGTTTCGCATAGTTCGGTTGTTGATCTTTTGAAAAAGTTGAGAGATTGATGAGTTAAAATGTAAATTGAAAAAATGTCGTAATTTTATAAGCATGGACGTAAAGACAAAAAAATTGGATTTAATAGAGTGGTTGGTTCATTTAACAGATGAAACAGTCATTGAGGAGCTATATAATTTTAAGAAGATTTCAAAAGAAAATTTGCATCCAGAGCTTTCAGAAGAAGAAAAACTTGGTATTGAACGAGGTTTAAAAGATTATACTGAAGGTAAGTTTAGCACCCTCGAAGAGGCTACAACGCGTATCAAATCAGAATCCCCCTTTTTGAAATGAATTTCAAAACTTAAATTATTGTCCAAAACTTTTCACAGCAACGGAAAATTATTGCTTACAGGCGAATACGTAGTGCTTGACGGCGCAACGGCTTTGGCTATTCCTACAAAATATGGGCAATCTTTAGACGTTCAGGTTTCAGAAAAAGAGGGGATTCACTGGAAAAGTTATGATGAAAAAGGTGCTATTTGGTTTGAAGATATTTTTGACCTAAGCGACTTTAAATATTCAAAACCTGAAAATAGTACTTCAAAAACGTTATCAGAAATTCTTAAACAGGCAAGGATTTTAAATCCTTTATTTCTTACAGATTCCAAAGGAATTTCGATTTCTACCAAATTAGATTTCCCACGAAACTGGGGTTTGGGCACCTCTTCTACTTTAATTAATAATATTGCTCAATGGGCAAATGTAAACGCATTTGAACTTTTAAAAACCAGCTTCGGAGGGAGTGGATACGACATTGCCGCAGCACAAAATAATTCTCCAATTCTTTATAAATTGAAGAACGGAAGGCCAGAATTTAAACAAATTCACCTTTCGTGGGATTTTACTGATAAATTGTTTTTTGTTCACTTAAACAATAAACAAGACAGTAAAAAAGGGATTGCGCATTACAGAAAATCAACGGTTGACGAAAAAACAATTCAAAGAATCTCAGATATCAGCAACAAATTATTGGTTTGTTATTCACTTTCAGACTTCGAAAGATTAATCAATGCACACGAGCAAATTATTTCAGAAATAGTAAAACTACCCACAATTAAACAGCAACTTTTTAGTGATTATCCGGGAACAATAAAGAGTTTGGGAGCTTGGGGTGGCGATTTTGTTCTGGTGACTGGAAATGATTTGGCAATGGATTATTTCAAAAATAAAGGCTTTGAGACAGTTATTCCTTTTGACAAAATGATACTAATATGAAATATTTACTACTATTCATATTTCTCTTTAATAGCAACCTTTCAATATCACAAGTAAAAATATATTCTGGGAATTCAAGTTATAGCGGAGATGTTTTTTGCAATATTAAAGATGGTAAAGTTTATAAAAAGAACTCAAACTATACTGGAGATATAATTTGCAGAATTGTAGAGAATAAAATATACAACCAAAATTCAAGCTATTCAGGCGATATACTATATACTATTTCAAAAAAAAAGATCTATAAAGGCAATTCAAGTTACTCCGGAGATGTTTTAATGAACATTGAAAACGGTAAAGTTTATGAGGGAAATTCAAAATATTCTGGAGATGTATTGATGAATATAAAGGATGGAAAGGTTTATTCTGGAAATTCGAATTACAGCGGAGACGTTCTTTTCACGATTGATGGCTTGGTTTCACTTGAAGAATTCGTCGCAATTTATCATGCTTTCAAATACGTATATTAAAAGAATTTGGTTTTTTCACACTCTCGGAAACCTTATAAAGTAACGACTTAAAGTTATTCGTTTTGCAGATTCAATCCATTAGCCTCGCGGATTCAGACATACTACTTAAAACAAAAAACCCGAAACAAATGTTTCGGGTTTTTAAGTGGTGCCTCCAAGAATCGAACTAGGGACACATGGATTTTCAGTCCATTGCTCTACCAACTGAGCTAAGGCACCATTATTGAGACGGCAAATATAAAGCTATTTTCGTTTTCGCAAAACATTATTTAAAAAAATAAATAATATATTTCGACTCAATTTTATAGTGTCTTAACAATTACCTCGTTAGAGAATTGTATTTTTACTGCCTTATTCAAAAAAATGAATCTTGTAATTGATGTCGGAAATACGCTGGTAAAGCTCGGAGTGTTTGATACTAAAACACTTAAACATAAAAAAACCTGTGTTAAGACAGACTTTTTAATCACCCTTGTAGAAATTTCTGAGAGTTTCCCTACTATTTCAAATTGCATTGTGTCTTCAGTTTCTAATCTTTCTGAACACCAACTTTCAAAATTGCAGCAACTTTACAGTGTTTTAATTTTAAATCACGAAACTAAAGTGCCTTTCACAAATTGTTATGGCACCCCAAAAACCCTGGGAATTGATCGTATTGCCTTGGTTAGTGCAGCAACCCATCAATATAAAGAAGAGAACGTTTTAGTGATCGATGCCGGAACTTGTATTACTTATGATTTTATAAATACAAATAACGAATATTTGGGTGGAGCTATTTCGCCAGGAATTTCTACTCGTTATAAAGCGTTACATACGTTCACGGCAAAATTACCGTTATTGGAGGCAGATAACACCCAAATATTAATTGGAAATAACACGACAGACTCCATACATTCTGGGGTAGTGAACGGCGTGTTATTTGAAATTGATGGATATATTGAAGCTTACAAAAGAAAATTTAGGAATTTAACAGTTATTTTAACAGGAGGAGACACACATTTTTTGCGAGATAGTATAAAAAATGACATCTTTGCCAACTCAAATTTTTTATTGGAGGGCTTGAACCACATTTTAGAATTTAACAATCATTGATGTTTAGAAAAATAGTAGTCGGCTTATTTATACTTGTTGCAAGTGTAGCAGTGGCCCAAGAAGGCACCACATCTCCATACTCTTATTATGGAATCGGGACCTTGAAATTCCGAGGAACTGTAGAAAACAGGTCGATGGGGGGGCTAGGTATTTTTTCAGATAGTATTCATATTAACCTGCAAAACCCAGCTTCTTACTCGAGTTTGCGATTGGTTAATTTTTCGGTTGGAGCAAGTCACAAAGTTTCAAACCAAAAAAACGAGACCGAAAGTCAAAATACTTCAACAACTTCTCTAGATTATATTTCTATGGGAATTCCGATGGGAAAATTCGGAATGGGCTTCGGTATCATACCTTATACGTCTGTTGGATATGATTTTTATTCTGACGTTCCAGATGGAAGTGGCCGAACAGAATATTCTGGTAGCGGCGGTTTAAACAAAGCTTACCTTTCGTTGGGATACCAAGTAACTCCTGAATTTAGTGTTGGGGTTGATGCCAATTATAATTTCGGAAAAATAGAAAATACCGCAACCACACAAAAAATTGAAGCGCAGTATGCCACGGAAACCTTTAATAGGTCTGATATTTTAGGTTTCAGTTTTAACTTCGGGGCGATGTATAAAAAAATGATTACTGAAGAGTTAGAATTAACTGGATCGGTAACAATTACTCCTGGCACCAATTTTACTTCTGAAAACTATAGACAGATCTCCACAGTATCCATTACACAAACGGGTATATATACCGTTGATGAAAGAGATATTGATGTTGAAAATACAGATTTTACGTTTCCATCGCAATTTAGTATTGGTGCAGGCATAGGAAAACCAAAACATTGGGCACTTGGTGCAGAGTATACAAACCAAAAAACTAGTAATTTTACCAATCGTTCTTTCAATATAGATAATGTTACTTATGAAAATGCCTCTAAATATCGTGTAGGTGGTTTTTATATTCCAAATTATAATTCTTTCGGAAACTACTTTCAGAGAGTTGTTTACAGAGCTGGAGCAAGGTATGAGCAAACCGGTTTAAACGTAAATGGGCAGGACATTAACGAGTTTGGCATATCTTTTGGAGTTGGTCTACCTGTTGGACGTTTATTCTCTAATGTAAATTTAGGGTTAGAAATCGGAAAACGCGGAACCACAGATTCTGGCTTGATTCAAGAAAACTTTTTTAATACATTTTTGAGCTTCTCGTTAAATGACCGTTGGTTCGAAAAAAGACTATATGATTAATACCAATAATTCAAATACCATGAAAACAAAATTCATTTTATTATTTTCAATTGCACTTCTTTCCTTCTCAGGAACAACTTTTGCCCAAGCTCCTGATGATTGTGCAATTTCGTTATCGTACTTTACAGAACCTGCCAAAATAAAAAATTATGAGGCTGCACTTCCGTATTACGAAAAATTAATAAAAGAATGTCCAGACTACAATCTAGCCATTTATCAATATGGCGTGAAAATGTTTGAATATTTTGTTGAAGAAAAAGGAGACAAAAGCAAAGTAACAGACCTTATTGAAGCTCACAACTTGAGATTGCAGAATTTTCCTGAAAAAACTAAGGAAGGTGATGTACTTTCAACAATTGCTCAGATAAAGTATGATTACAGCGTTGGTACAAAAGCAGAGCAGTTTAAAGCTTTTGATGAAGCTTTCAACAAACACCCTGAAGATTTCACCAGCGGAAAGAGTTTATATACTTACTTCTCTTTAGCAGTAGAGCTTTATAACAATGGTGAGAAAACCCTTCAGGAAATTTTCAATCTTTACGATGTTGTAACTAGTAAAATAGATACTGAAAAGAACAGCCTTGCTTCAAAACTTACTCCTTTAATGGATAAAGAAGAAGCTGGAACTGCAATGACCGATAAGGAACAACGCGCAAAAGATGTTTATGAAAACAACTTGGGAGTTTATGCTACTGTTGAAGGTAGTGTAAATGGAACATTGGGTCAATTAGCAGATTGCGAAAACCTAGTGCCTTTTTACGAAAAAGACTTTGAAGAAAACAAAAATAACGTTGATTGGTTAAAAGGTGCAAGTAACAGACTTGATGCTAAAGATTGTGAAACTCCATTGTCTAGCAAATTAGCTGTTCGCCTTCACGAATTAGAGCCAAGTTCAACTTCTGCTTACCTATTGGGTAAACAAGCTGAAGCGAAAGGACAAGCTTCAAAAGCATTGGAATACTTTAACCAAGCTGCTGATCTTGAAAAAGACAATTCAAAAAAATACAGAATCTATTACAGTATAGCTGAAAACTTCCGTAAGAAAGGAAGCTACGGTACTGCAAGAAACTACTACAACAAAATGCTTGAAGTAAAGCCATCTGCTGGAATCGCTTATTACAAAATTGGCGCAATGTACGCAGATAGTGCAAACGGCTGTGGAACAACAGTTTTTGAAAAAAGAGCAATGTACTGGTTAGCTGCAGATATGATGGATAAAGCTGCACGTGTTGATGGTACCGTTGCAGGAAATGCTAGAGCAGCAGCCGCTTCATACAGAGGCCGCGCACCACAACCAAGTGATATCTTCGCAGAAGGTATGGCCGGTAAAACTGTAAAGTTTAACTGTTGGGTTGGTGGAAGCGTTCGAGTTCCAAATTTATAAGAATGTACACCTCAATAAATATGTTTAAAAGCGTGATGGCCTTGGTATTGGTCATCACGCTTTTTGCATGTGAAAGCAATTATCAGAATGTAAAAAAGTTGAGCCTCTCTGATGGCGCACCCATTGCTGAAGGCAAAAACATCAACTTTAAATATACAGACTCAGGTAAATTAGTTACTAACCTGCTAGCCAATAAATTACTAGATTATTCAAATTTAGAGTTTCCGTATAAAGAATTCCCAAACGGAATTGAAGTCAGATTCTGGAATGAAGACGGAAAAAGAAGCACAGTAACCGCAGATTACGCCATTCAGTTTGATGAAAATGGATTGGTAGATTTACGCCATAATGTAGTAGTTGTTACGGCAGACAGCGTGGTCTTAAAAGCTAACCAGCTTTACTGGGACCAAAAGAGTAAATGGGTTTTTACAGATAAACCCTATCAGATAAAATTTAAGGATGGCTCTTATAATGAGGGCGCCGTTGGGTTTGACAGCAGTGAAGATTTCACTACCTTTCTATCCAGAAAAAACCAAGGAGTACAATTAGTTGACAAAACAAAAATTGAAGATGGTAAATAAAGTATATCGTTTTTTTGAATACGCATATTTAATAATTGCTGCATTTTTCGCTTATGAAGCGATAAACAAGTGGAACACCGAACCGAATCAAGCATATCTATTTTTATTCTTCGTTGTTCTTGCAATTTCTATGTTTTTCTTCAAAAGAAATTTTAGAAAGAAAATGGACAATCGTTCCAAAGATTAATTTTCACAAAACAACTTCCCTGTTTTTAGTAGCTGGGATTTTTTTACCTGTTTAAACAAAATTCAATTTGGATTACAGCATCATAATTATTCTAATAATGCTCATACTCTCCGCTTTCTTTTCGGGGATGGAGATTGCATACGTTTCTTCCAACAAAATCCACATTGAAATTGAAAAGAAACAGAATACCTTTTTAGCCGGTATTCTGAAAAAAATAACCCGACGCCCCTCAAAATTTATTGCCACAATGTTAGTGGGTAATAATATTGCGCTGGTTATCTATGGTTTTTTTATGGGCGATCTTTTAATGCGCTACATTCCCTTGGCAGGTTTTAGCGGTTTATTGGTGCAAACCATAATTTCAACGCTCGTAATTTTAATGACCGCAGAATTTCTGCCAAAAGTTTTCTTCCAAATATATGCCAATAGCTTAGTAAAGTTTTTTGCAGTTCCCGCTTATTTCTTTTATGTATTCTTTTCTTTCATTTCCGAATTTGTAATTTGGATTTCAGATTTAGTACTTAAATTAATTTTTAAGTCGGAAGGCGATACCGTGCAACTTACTTTCAGCAAACTGGAACTTGGTAATTATATTTCTGAACAAATGGATATTGCCGAAACCAAAGATGAAATGGACTCGGAAATACAAATATTCCAAAACGCATTAGATTTTTCTGAAGTAAAATCGCGCGAAGCTATGATTCCGCGTACAGAGGTTGTCGCAGTAGATATTAATACTACGCCAAAAGAACTCGCTAAAATTTTCACTGAAACTGGGCTTTCAAAAATATTAATCTATAAAGAAAATATAGACGATATATTGGGCTATGTTCACTCCTTCGAGCTTTTCAAAAAACCTGCAACTATAAAAAAAGTTTTAATGCCTGTGGTTTTTGTACCAGAAACCATGCTTATAAAAGATGTTCTCGGCATCCTAAGCAAAAAAAGAAAAAGTATTGCAGTTGTAATTGACGAATACGGTGGAACCAGCGGTATTATTACTGTTGAAGATATTATTGAAGAATTATTTGGCGATATTGAAGACGAACACGATAGTGTTGCACTAATTGAAGAAGAGCTGGGCGATGGACATTATAAATTTTCTGCACGTTTGGAAGTAGACTACATAAACGAAAACTACAATCTCAATTTAACCGAAAACGAAAATTATGAAACTTTGGGCGGTTTAATTGTAAACCACACCGAAGAAATTCCAGACCAAGGTGAAACAGTTGAAATCAACGATTATAGCTTCACAATCCTCGAAGTTTCCAGTACTAAAATTGAACTCGTGGAAGTAAAAAACATATCCGACGATTAGTTTTTGAATTATTCCTCACTTTTTTCAATATACTTTTTTATTAGTGAGCGGAAAATGGTATTTTCGCCCCCTAAATAACTGAAAAAAACATCCTTCGCAGCTTTGGTCAATATCAAGGAATAAAAGGAATTTACAACCAAACCCTTCATATTCGAGAGATTAAAAGTGAAGAAATATAAATTACGGAAATCAAATGGCAATCTTAAACAGTATTAGAAAAAGAGGGATATTCCTTATCCTTATTATTGCATTGGCGCTTTTCGCCTTTATTTTAAGTGATATATTAACAAAAGGCGGCGGCTCAAATGTTCAAGACACAATTGCTACCATAAATGGCACAGACATTTCTCGCCAAAGTTTTATGGAAGAAGTGGAAGCAACCCAACGTAACTTGGGGCCAAACTCTAACTCAACTCAAGCCCAAAACATGGTTTGGGAAAGACAACTTCGTCGTGTAATTTTAGATGAGCAATATGAAAAAGCTGGTCTTTCTGTTGAAAAAGCACAATTAGACGATGCTCTTAAAACTTCTTTGGCTAACAATCCTGCTTTTCTTAACGAAGCTGGACAAGTTGACGATGGTAAAATTCAAGAGTACATTGCAAGCATTAAAGCTTCTTCACCAGTAATGTACAAGCAATGGTTAGATTTTGAACAAAGCACTGCAGAAAGCATACTACAGCGTACCTATTATAATATGGTTAAAGGTGGTTTAAGAACTACTATTGCCGAAGGCGAGCAGGAATATCATTTCCAAAATGACAACCTAACTTTAAATTACGTTATGGTTCCTTACAGCAAAATAGCTGATGAGGACGTTAAAGTATCTGACGAAGAAATAAAGAAATATGTTGCTGCGCATCCAAAAGATTACGAAGTTGAAGCACAAGCAGACATTCAATATGTATTAATTTCTGAACAACCTTCAGAAAAAGATATAGCAGATGCCAAAATGCAAGTTACTACTTTGCTTAATAACAAAGTGGAATTCAACCAAGACACAAAAAGCAACGACACAGTTGCTGGTTTCAAAAATGCAAAAAATTACGAAGAATTCGTAAATGCTAATTCTGATATGCCTTTCCAAGATCGTTGGATGTTTAAAAGCGAACTTCCACAGACTGTTGCAGACTCATTAATTAACTTGAACGATGGCGATATTTACGGTCCGTTTAAAGTTGACAACACATTCTACCTTTCAAAAGTTTTGGAAACTAAAAAAATGCCAGATTCTGCTGAATCTAAGCATATCTTAATTCGCTACGTAGGTACAAATCGTGCTCCAGAAACAATTACAAGATCTAAGGAAGAAGCTAAAAAATTAGCCGATAGTATTTTGGGTGTTGTGAAAAAAGACAAATCTAAATTTGCTGACCTTGCAAACACAATGTCTGACGATGGTTCTAGCCAGAACGGTGGAGATTTAGGAAGCTCAACCCCTGGAAGAATGGTACCTCCATTCGACAAGTTTATTTTCAATAACCCTAAAGGAACTATTGGATTGGTAGAAACTGATTTCGGATTTCATATTGTTGAAGTAGGTAAGCAATCTGAACCTAAAAAGGCTATAAAGCTTGCAACGATTGTAAAAACCATTGAGCCATCAGACAATACAATTAACGATGTGTTTTCTGAAGCATCTAAATTTGAAGTTGCTTTACAGGATGGCGATTTTACAGCATTAGCAAAAGCACAAAACCTTGAAGTAAAACCTGTAAACAATCTAGGAAATATGGACGCTAACGTTCCTGGATTAGGTGATAACCGTACGCTTGTTAACTGGGCTTTTGAAGAAGACACTAAAGTAGGAGATTACAAACGTTTCAGCGTGCCACAAGGTTACGTAATTGCGCAGCTTACTCGTAAAAACCCAAAAGGTTTAATGAATGTTAAGCAAGCTACTGCAACTGTTAAACCTATTCTATTAAAGGAGAAAAAAGCACAGAAAATACGCGAATCTATTACTGGTAATTCAATTGAAGAAGTTGCAAAAAGCCAAAATATAATTGTACAGACCGCCACTAGCGTTACTATGGCAAATCCAGTAATTGGAGCCAGTAACGAACCAAAGGTAATTGGCGCCGCTTTTGGCACTAAGCCAGGTGAATCTACAGGTTTAATAAATGGAAATAATGGAGTTTATAAAATTAAAACCACCGCTTTTAATCCAGCTCCTAAAATGGAATCATACGTAAATTACGCAAACCAATTGAGCGCTAAAGAAGCTCCAGCATCTCAAAGTGCCGTATTTAACGCACTTAGAAAGAAAGCTGATATTGAAGATAACCGCGCTACTTTTTATTAATAGCACGCACATAAATTTTTTAAGCCCTGTTACAAAATTTGTAACAGGGCTTTTTCTTTAAAACTGAAGTTGGAATGCTTCGCAAAACCGAAAATATCCTTTATTTTTAAAAGATTTTTACCAAACGAAACAAAATGGATAACAACGAAATTTTAAAGGCGCTTGAAGAAAAATATCTCGATCTAGGCGAGAATCCTGAAACCTACCTTAAAGGACTTTTACAAGCAAAGCCTATTACATATTGGGATTATATACAAACCGATACGCTGCTTTCGCTTCAAAAAACACGTACAGATTTTAAGGATGAAGAAATCTTCGTAATGTATCATCAAGTTACAGAGCTTACTCTAAAAATGATGATTCATGAAATAAAACAACTTTCTGAAGGTGAAAATCTATCTGAAGAAATTTGGATTACAAAATTAGATCGTCTAAAAAGATACACCCGAATGCTTATCACTTCTTTTGATATTATGAAAGATGGAATGAGTTATGACGATTACAACATTTTTCGTGCTACTCTTACTCCCGCAAGTGGCTTTCAGAGCGCGCAGTTTCGTGTTTTAGAAATTTATAGCACACGTATCCAAAATCTTATTAATGAGAAAGGACGCGAACGCCTGCCAGAAAATCCAACGCTCGAAGATTATTTCGAAAACCTTTATTGGAAAGATGCCGGACTAAATCGCAAAACTGGAAAAATGGGTCTCACCTTACGGCTTTTTGTTGAAAAATATGAAGCAGATTTTAAAGCACTTGCTATAAGCGTTAAAGGAAAAACCTTGGAAGAACGCGTAGCACAAATGGAAAACCCTTCCGAAGAACTCAAAGAAAAGCTACAGCAAGTTGATCATTTTTATAATGTTGCCTGGCCGTTGGTTCACTTAGATACTGCGCAACATTATCTAGATAGAAAAGGAGAAAATAAAGCCGCAACCGGAGGTTCCGAATGGAAAAAATACCTACACCCAAAATATCAACAACGTAAGTTTTTTCCTGAATTATGGTCGGAAGAAGAAATTGCAAATTGGGGATCTTAAAATCTAGTGGTCAGTTGTCAGTGGTCAGTGGTCAGTGGTCAAATATTAATATACGATTATGGAAATCCTCATAAAACGCATTTATGAAGATGCATCAAAAAATGATGGCTTCAGAGTTTTAGTAGATAGAATTTGGCCGCGAGGAGTGAGCAAAGAAGACGCAAAACTCGACGAATGGATGAAAGAGATTGCTCCATCTACAGACCTTCGAAAATGGTTTAATCATAAGCAAGAACGTTTTGAAGAGTTTTCGAAAAAATATAAAAAAGAACTTGCTGAAAATACAGGTTTAGTTAAGGAACTACTAAGTAAAGCAAAGGGTAAGCGGCTCACTCTACTCTATGGCGCCAAAGATGAAAAATATAATCAAGCCGTCGTTTTAAAGCAATTTCTAGAAAATCAATAACTTTTTTATTAATGAATTTAATATTTTTAAGGCCTTCAACAATCCTAAAAAGTATCATGAAGTATCTAATTGCGCTTATAATTTTCGGTTATTCCGTTACAGTAAAATCTCAAATACTCAATGCGGAATCCCTTCGTAAAGTAACCGATACTTCAGGATTTTCTGGTGCTGCTAGCTTAGATTTTTCAATTAAGCGAGATGTAAATGCCTACTTCGGACTCAGCAGTAGTACGCAAGTTCAGTATAAAATGAACAATCATTTAGTGTTGCTGAAAAATGATATTGAGTTAAAAAATATTGAAGGTAATAAATTTGAAAACGCTGGGATATCGCATCTTCGTTACAATTACAAATTCCATCCACGCATTGCTTGGGAGGTTTTTACACAGGCGCAATACAACAAAGTCTCAAAAATAGATTTTAGAGGACTTTTGGGTACCGGTCCTAGATTTAAACTGACAACTTCTGAAAAATATAAATTTTATTTGGGTTCGCAAATTATGTACGAATATGAGGAACTCAATGATGGCAGCACCCCTATACATAGAGATTTTAGAAGTACATCTTATTTATCTTTTAGTTTATACCCTACAAAAACACTAAGTATAGTCAGTACAACCTATTTTCAACCTAGATTAAAAGACTTTGGCGATTATCGTTTTTCCAACCAAAGTTCACTACTTATTGATCTTTTTAAAAACTTCGCCTTCAAAACTACATACACATTTATTTACGATAAAACGCCTGCTGTGGGAATACCAAACTCACAATACAATTTATCTAGCGGCATCGTTTATTCCTTTGATTAATCTGTTAAAATTTCGTAAGTTTTAACTTCTTTGAAAGACTACTTGCCTATATTTACGTGAATACTACAACCAAAAACACTAAAATTCCGTAACTATATACAACCCACAATTATGGCTTCAAACAACTATTACGATCCTGCTGACCTTAAAAAATTTGGAAAAATTTCAGATTGGAGCCAAGAGCTTGGTGATAAATTTTTTGATTATTACGGAAAAGTTTTTGAAGAAGGCGCACTCACCGCTCGCGAGAAATCGCTTATTGCCCTTGCAGTAGCGCATACAGAAATGTGCCCCTATTGCATTGATGCGTATACAAAAGACGGGCTTCAGCGTGGTATTACTAAAGAAGAAATGATGGAAGCCGTACACGTTGGTGCTGCCATTAAAAGCGGCGCAACCTTAGTACACGGGGTAATGATGATGAACAAAGTAAATAAATTAGAAATGTAGGAACGCGAGTAATCACACGACTACAATAATTCAATCGAATAGGATTCTGAAAAAATATTTATGCTGAAAGAAAAAAAGAAAATGCAACAATCCCTTCACAAACGTGAAAGTGAATTCGCCGTGGCAAACAAGCAGCTAGAAAAACTGTCTAACGGTATTTTTGCTAACGGTGAGCTACCTACTTTTTCAGAAAAAATAAAAGAAACAGATCAGTTTCCATTACGCCCCAATAAACTTGAAATTCTTCAAATTAACGTGGGCTATATGTGTAATCAGGTTTGCGAACACTGCCACGTTGATGCTGGTCCCGACCGTAAAGAAATTATGACGCGCGAGACCATGGAGCAATGTTTGGAAGTAATTAGACACACAGGCGCACATACTTTAGACCTAACTGGTGGCGCACCAGAAATGAACCCAGATTTTCACTGGTTTGTTGAAGAAGCAAGCAAAGCGGGGATTCAGGATTTTATTGTGCGTAGTAATTTAACGATTATTCGCGCTAACAAAAAGTATTACGATCTGCCCCAATTCTTCAAAAAACACAACGTTCATGTCGTGAGCAGCATGCCTCACTGGACTCGTGGCAAAACCGATAAACAAAGAGGCGAGGGCGTTTTTGATTTATCTATAACAGCATTGCAAGAGTTAAATGCAGTTGGCTACGGAATGCCTGACAGCGACCTGCGTTTAGATTTAGTTTATAACCCAAGCGGCGCCTTTTTACCTGGCGATCAGGCTAGCATGGAAAAGGAATTTAAAAAAGGTTTGTTGGAAGATTTTGGGATTCATTTTCACAGTCTTTTTGCGATTACAAATCTTCCTGTTTCACGGTTTTTAGATTATTTAATTGCATCAGAAAATTATGAAGATTATATGTATTCTTTAGTAGAAGCGTATAATCCCGCGGCGGTTAAAAATGTAATGTGCCGCAATACCATTTCTATAAGTTGGGACGGATATTTGTACGATTGCGATTTTAACCAAATGTTAGAACTGAAAGTGGCGAGTAAAATCCAACATATTTCAGAATATAATGAAGATATCCTTAACGACCGAAAAATAATCATTTCGCAACACTGTTACGGTTGCACCGCTGGAGCTGGTAGTAGTTGCCAAGGCGCCGTTGCAGAATAACTATAAGACCTAACTATTTTTACAACTTGTTAGGTCTAACTAATTTTATGAAAATAACCATATCCCTACTATTTCTTGTCTTGTTCGCCAATTATGCCGCGGGTCAAAAAACTATAGACGAACTTCTCCTACACTACAACACCCGCAGTATTCCGTATCTTTCAGTGAACGAATTGCGAATGTATCAAATGAACGATACGGTAGTAATTCTCGACACTCGCGAGCCGGAAGAATTTAATGTAAGTCATCTTAAATCTGCAATAAATGTTGGTTACAATGAATTCTCTTCCGAAGATGAAAAACTTCAGAAGATAAATAAGAATGCAAAAATTATTGTTTACTGCTCGGTGGGAATTCGTTCTGAAACAATTGGAGATAAATTAAAAAAAGCAGGTTTTACAAATGTGAAAAATCTCTACGGCGGCATCTTTGAGTGGAAAAATAAAGGCTACCCCGTAATCGATACCACCGGCATAGAAACCGAAAAAGTACACGCCTTTTCTAAGCATTGGAGCAAATATTTGCAAGCCGGAAAACCTATTTATTAAATTTTCAACTCACCCGATTACTGAATACTGAATACTGAAAAATGGCATTACTAACTTCAAAATATACAAGTAGCGATAATGAAATGGCAAAGGATTTTCATTTCCCTACATCAAAAAAAGCACTAATTATTTTTACCCGAAATCCTGAACTTGGAAAAGTAAAAACCCGATTGGCAAAATCTGTGGGAGATGAAAGTGCCTTGAAAATTTATAAATTTCTACAAAAACATACGGTGGAAATCACTAAAAATTTGAAAATAGACAAATATGTTTTCTATTCTGAAAACATCCATCGCGATGATATTTGGGATCCGGAGATTTTCAGAAAAAAACTACAATCTGGAGATGATTTGGGTGAAAAGATGAAAAACGCTTTTTCAGAAATCTTCGAAATAGGTTACGATAAAGTAATGATAGTGGGAAGCGATATTTACGATTTGCAACAAAAAGATATCGAAACAGCATTTGAAACCTTACAGCAAAATGAAATGGTAATAGGCCCAGCAACCGATGGTGGTTACTATTTGTTGGGCATGTCGGAACTTAATTCTGAAATATTTCAAAATAAAAACTGGGGCACCGACACCGTTTTGGAAGACACACTTAATGATCTAAAGCAGGAAAATATAGTTTTATTACAAGAACGAAATGATGTAGATTATTTTGCAGATATTAAAGATGTTGATGTATTTCAACAGTTTTTACCGCCTTATTTAGACAAAAACTTTTTATAAAATTATGAGCATTACAAAATATATAGAAGAGGCAGCAGCCTATCTTCAGCAAAGAGGATTTGAAAAACCTGAAGTGGGAATCATTCTCGGCACTGGCCTCGGAAAAATAATTGAAAATGTAGAAATTGAAGCTGAAGTAAGCTACAACCACATTCCAAATTTTCCGACGGCAACAGTTGAGTTTCACAAAGGAAAGTTGATTTACGGCACGCTTGAAGGCAAAAAAGTAGTGATAATGCAAGGGCGTTTTCACGTGTATGAAGGATATTCACTTCGCGATGTTACTTTCCCAGTGCGCGTAATGCATCTTTTGGGAATTAAGCATTTACTAGTTAGCAATGCTTCTGGAGCTATTAACCTCAACTTCAAAAAAGGTGAAATAATGCTAATTGATGACCACATTAATTTGCAAGGCGATTCCCCCCTAGCCTTCCGTGGCGTTGAAAAAATGGGCGAACGATTTGTAGATATGAGTGCCCCATACAATACCGAAATGAATCAAAAATTGGAGCAGATTGCTTCAGAAAAAAACATAAAACTTCACAAAGGAGTTTACGCTAGTGTTGTAGGTCCGCAGCTCGAAACTCGCGCCGAATATAAATACCTTAAAATTATTGGCGCCGATGCCGTTGGAATGAGCACAGTGCCCGAAGTTATTGTTGCCAATCACTTGGGATTGCCAGTTTCGGCAGTTTCCATACTTACGGATGAATGTGATCCAAACAATCTTGAACCCGTTAATATTGAAGAAATAATCGCAATGGCTGCCAAAGCAGAACCCGATATGATTATTTTATTTACCGAATTGATTAAACAACTATAAAAAATTATTATGAGCTATCTAGATACTACTAACGACGTTTACAAACAAGCCGCACTTACTCCAGACGTTGGACTTTGTTGTACAACAAATCCAATTTGGGAGCTTCCGGGACTTAAAATTCCGAAGATTATGCAAGAAATGAATTACGGCTGCGGAAGTACCGTTAACGCTCGCGATCTTACTAATAGCCCGAAAATGTTATATGTTGGCGTTGGTGGCGGCATGGAGCTACTTCAGTTTTCGTATTTCAACAGAACTGAAAGCGGCGTTATTGGCGTAGATACGGTAGATGAAATGCTAGAAGCTTCCCGAAAAAATTTCAAAGAGGCCGAAAAAGTAAACCCTTGGTTTAAAAGTGAATTTGTAGACTTAAAAAAAGGTGATGCTTTAAATCTTCCAGTGGATGATAACAGTATTGATGTTGCCGCACAAAACTGCCTTTTCAATATTTTTAAAGCTGAAGATTTAAAAAAGGCAATAGAAGAAATGTACCGCGTTTTAAAACCACACGGACGTTTGGTGATGAGCGATCCTACTTGCGAGCAGCAGATGAATCAAACCCTTCGTGACGATGCTCGTCTTCGCGCGTTATGCCTTAGCGGAAGCCTTCCAATTGCTGAATACATAAAAGCACTAACAGATGTTGGCTTTGGAACTATTGAAATCCGGGCGCGCAAACCATACCGCATCCTCGATCCTAAAAACTATCCAACCGAAGAGTTGATTTATATTGAATCTATTGAAGTTGCTGCAATTAAAGACCCAATGCCCGAAGATGGCCCGTGTATTTTCACAGGAAAAGCGGCTATTTTTTATGGAACCGATGATTATTTTGATGATAAAAAAGGTCACATTCTACTTAAAAATCAACCCTTGGCAATTTGCGATAAAACTGCTGCAGCAATAGCTAGTTTAGGTCGTGACGATATATTTATTAGCGAATCTACCTTTCATTATGACGGTGGTGGATGCTGTTAAAACAGCGAGAAAAAATTATTTTAAAACTGAGTAAACAAAAAGTTCGTATGTAATACGATACTAACCCAATAATTCAATAAATGATTTTAGTAATCCTTTTTATTGCCGCCTGTTTTTTAGCATATAGCAATGGGGGCAACGATAATTTTAAAGGGGTTGCAACGCTTTTTGGAAGTGGTACCACGAATTACAGAAAAGCAATATCCTGGGCCACCGTAACAACTTTTGCGGGTTCTGTTGCAGCTATTTTTTTGGCAGAAACCTTAGTGAAGAATTTTTCAGGTAAAGGATTAGTTCCAGATAGTTTAATTCAGAATCCAATATTTGCAATTTCAATTGCCTTGGGAGCGGCATTAACCGTTTTTCTCGCTACAAAAATTGGGATGCCTATTTCTACTACACACGCTTTAGTAGGCGCACTTTTTGGAGCTGGATTTATGGCTATTGGAACCGATTTCAATTTTGAAAAATTAGGCAATGCGTTTTTAATTCCTCTTATATTAAGTCCGTTGATGGCGGCAGTTTTAAGTTATGTTATGTATCTCCTTTTTAGGAATACGCGTAAAAAACTGGGAATATCTAAAAAGAGTTGTATTTGTGTTTCAGAAAAACAAACGGTTTCACAACTTGCCAATTCAGAATTAAATATGGATGCATATTCCGAAATAGAAATAACCACTTGCAAAATAGGTTGTGCTGAAGTCTACGACGGCAAAATTTTAGGAATTACTTCTCAAAAAATTTTGGACACAATGCATTTTATAAGTTCTGGTGTTGTAAGCTTCGCTAGAGGGCTAAACGATACTCCTAAAATTGTAGGTTTATTAATTATTATAAGCGCCTTGGAACTACATTGGGGAATGATCGCAATAGCAATCACCATGGCTCTGGGTGGTCTTCTAAACGCTAAAAAGGTGGGAGAAACTATGAGTAAAAAAATTACACCAATGAATTCTGGTCAAGGTTTCACGGCAAATATGGTTACCGGTATTTTAGTTACTACAGCAAGTATTCATGGTATGCCGGTTTCAACCACACACGTTTCAGTAGGATCAATTTTTGGGATTGGCACAGTAACTAAAAAAGCGAACCCAAATGTAATTTATAAAATTGTAATCTCGTGGGTACTCACCCTACCACTAGCGGCATTAATTAGTGGATTGTTGTTTAAGTTTTTCGAAATTGTGTTGTAATTATTCGGTGAAAATGCGACTACCTTAATTCATTTATGGAAAAATACATTACCATCTTCAAAGATTCATATCTGGGATATTTTAATTATCTGTGGACAGAAATCACCAGCTTTCATTGGGAAAACTATTTCTATGGATTAATATTGGTTTCTTTGGTGGTTTGGGGTTTGGAGTTGTTATTCCCTTGGCGCAAAAACCAAAAAGTATTTAGAAAAGATTTCTGGTTAGATACATTTTATATGTTCTTCAACTTTTTTCTGTTGAATTTAATCGTACTTATTTTCCTTTCAAATGCAACTGCAGAGTTGTTTAATGACTTGCTCGCGTTTGTAGGTTTGAAGCTTGCAAGTTTTCAACTTGTAGATTTGGATGCCCTGCCATACGGCCTCGGACTTTTAATTTTCTTTTTGGTAACCGATTTTGTGCAGTGGAATACCCACCGATTACTTCACTACTCACCTTTTCTTTGGAATTTTCACAAGTTGCATCATTCTGTAAAAGAAATGGCTTTCGCCGCACACCTTCGTTATCATTGGATGGAGCCGATTGTTTACAAATCTATACTTTACATTCCCCTTGCCATAATTGGTGGTTTTAATGTAGAATCTGTAGCAATAGTTCACTTTTCAGCCTTAGCCATCGGACATTTAAATCACGCTAATTTGGGGTGGGATTATGGCTTTTTAAAATATCTCTTCAACAATCCAAAAATGCACATCTGGCACCACGCCAAAGTTTTGCCAAAACACGCACAATACGGTGTTAACTTCGGAATAAGTTTAAGTATTTGGGACTACCTTTTCAGGACTAGTCACATCCCCCACGACGGCAGAGACATTGAGCTGGGCTTTGATGGTGATGAAAAATTTCCAGAAGATTTTGTAAGTCAGACGCTTTATCCCGTCAAAACCAAAGAGCGAAAATCTTCGTAAGTATTTCAAAATATATAATCAAACTAAAATGAAAACCCTGTTCAATCTTGCCACTATATTATTTGTTGCACTTTCTTTACAAAGTTGCAATTTAATTTCCGCCGCTGGTTTTAGTAGCCATGGGCAACCAACAAAAGAAGTGAATTCAAACCTTACCTCAACAACCGCGAATTCTGCAATAAATGTAGATCATTCACAATGGGACAAACTTCTTAAAAAGTATGTAAATAGCGAAGGTTTGGTAGATTACAAAGGCTTTAAGAACGATAGTGCTAAGCTGGATGCGTATCTAAAAATGCTTTCCGAACAAAACCCAACTAACGATTGGAGCGTTCAGGAATTACTTGCGTATTACATTAATATATACAATGCGGCTACGGTAAAATTAATTGCCGAAAACTATCCTGTTAAAAGCATAAAAGACATTGATGGCAATTGGACTAAAGGTCGCGTGGCTATTGGTGACAAACAGCTTTCGCTAGGCGGAATTGAAAATGGAATCCTTCGGAAAATGAACGAACCAAGAATTCACTTCGCCATAAATTGCGCATCCATTTCCTGCCCAAAACTTATTAACGAAGCATATACCGCAGGCAAAATCAATGAACAATTAGATCGCGCCACCAAAAATTTCATCAATAGTAATGAAAACGAAATTTCTGCTAGTAATGTAAAGCTATCCTCAATTTTTGATTGGTACCAAAAAGACTTTACTGTAAATGGTGAGCAGAATGTAATTGGTTATATAAATCAATTTTCAAGCACTAAAATTAATCCAAGTGCAACTTTATCTTATAAAACATACAACTGGAATTTAAACGAGCAGAAATAAGTTTGCAATATTCAGTCTGTAAATAATTGAATTCAGCTTTAAAATTCTTAACTTATTACTCGTAACCAGCTAACTGAGAATGATATCCATCATCATCCCTGTTTTAAATGAGGCCGCAATAATTAGCGGTTTACTCCAGAAATTACCAGAAAATCTATCAGGTAAATATCGGGCCGAATTAATTTTTGTAGATGGCGGCAGTTCCGATGGTACTGTGGCAATAATTACAGACTTTATAGAAAAGACGGCAGAACCGATTAATTATTTTCCTATACATTTATATTCTTCTGAAAAAGGACGCGCCAAACAAATGAACGCAGGTGCTCGCCAAGCTTCAAGCGAGATACTTTACTTTTTACACGCCGATTCTTTACCCCCTCAAGATTTTGACAAATACATTATTTCTGAAGTTGAAAAAGGAAATCCTGCAGGTTGTTTTAAAATGAAGTTTGACAGTAATCACTGGTTGCTCAAACTTGCGGGATGGTTCACTCAATTTAATTGGAGAGCTTGCCGCGGTGGGGATCAGAGCCAGTTTATTACTAAGCAGCTTTTCAACGAAATTGGTGGTTTTGATGAAACCTACATTATTTATGAAGATAATATTTTAATCAACGAACTCTACAAACGAAAGAAATTTACTGTTATTCCGCGTTGGCTCACCACCTCTGCACGCTTGTATCATCAAAAAGGGGTTTGGAATTTGCAGTATCATTTTTGGGCAATTTATGCGAAGCGTTTATGCGGCGCAAATGCTAATGAACTTCACCAATATTATCTAGAAAATATTAAGCAAAACGGCGCATCCAATCTTTCCGAATAAGAATTACAGTTTCAAATAATTGAAAAATAACTCTTTTTCAAATTCGCTATTTTTCATATTTTTTTTAGATATTGTAGATAAAATTCTCTAAAACATAACGTATGAACATTTTTGAAGCCATTAGAAAAGACCACGATAAACAACGCGAACTCTGCCGTTTAGTAACATCCACTTCAGGAGATTCAAAAGAAAGAAAAGAGCTGTGGGAAAAGTTGAAGCACGAATTACAAATTCATGCCGATGCGGAGGAACGCACCTTTTATTCGCCTTTAATTCATAATGACATGATGCAGGAACACGCTCGCCACGGTATTGCTGAACATCACGAAATGGACGAATTAATGGAAAAAGTAGATGAAACAGATATGGATTCGCCAGCTTGGTTGGTTTACGCAAAACAGTTGTGTGAAAAAGTTAAACATCACTTAGATGATGAAGAACACACCTTTTTTCAATTGGCTGGAAAGGTATTTTCAGAAACTCAAAAAACTGCAATTGCTAAAGATTATTTGGAAGAAATGAAAAAGAATAGATAGCAAGCATTTTATTGTTCTGCCTTCATTCTGAAATATTTCTGAACTACTGCCTGGGCGGGTTTGTTTTGCGGAGTAAATTGATTGTTTTCAATTCCTCCCACTCTATCGTGGGTAATAAACCATTTCCAAAGGAATCCGCCCGCAAACCACTCTTCGTCCCCCAACGCTTGGTATAAGCCTTCCAACGCATTGGACTGCGCCTCTAGATTTACCGATGTCATTTCTCGATCGCTTCGCCATGGTTCTTTGCCACTAAAATCAACACTTCGATAGCCGTATTCCGCAAAGAGAATTTTTTTGTTTTCTTTTTCAGAAACAGCTTTTAATTCGGTTTTCCATCGTTCCCAGCCAGATTTTACTTCTTCAACATTGGGCGTTTTACTTTCAGAAACTGGAAAATAGGCATCCACGCCAATATAATCCAGCGCATCCCAAAAAGGCACACGTTTGTATTCGTCCCAATTGGCCGCATAGGTTAGTTTTCCTTTATAAACTTTCTTTACTTCAGCAATCAACGCTCGCCAATACTCCGGCCTATGTTCTATAAATTTTTCAAGTTCGGTGCCAATGCAGAATATTTCTACCTTTTCAGTTTCAGCAACTTTTGCAAAATCAAGAATAAACGCGCTATAAGCTTGTTCTAATTCGAGCCAATCTTCTTCCGAAGCCATTTGTAATAAACCTGTAAATTCACCCTTCCAAACCCAAATTTGAGGTTTCATCATTACCTTAATTTCATTCTTGTGAAGCAGTTTTATATATTGGCTAGCACCTTGCTGCGTTTCACCAAACCACTGTCTTTCCTGATTGTAAGTAATCTCTGGGTGCTCCAGATTTTTAATGAACCCGAAAGGCATCACAGCGGCATAGTTTGCATGAATTTCCTTTAGAGGAATAATATTTTCCTGCTCAATAGAATCTCGAGAAGCTACAAAACTAACGCCGTTAATCTTTGTTACTGTTTCAGGTTTCAGCAAAGTTTTTTTAGGCGATTCCTTTTTCTGAGCACATGCTATTATCAACGAAAAAAGAAAAATGTAGGCTAAGAAACTGCGGCGTTTTGTCATTTCAAAAATTATAAGTGATGAAATTAGGGCTTTAATTTAGATTTTGGCGAAACATTAATGCCATTTTTAAATCCGCTACCCTTGTAATTGTGTAAATTTATAAACGACTGAAGAAATCTACAACCAAACAATTATGGAGCACATCGTTATAATAGGCAACGGAATCGCGGGTATTACTGCGGCGCGACACATCCGGAAACTTTCCGATAAAAGAATCACCATAATTTCTGCCGAAACAGATCATTTTTTCTCTCGTACCGCTCTTATGTATGTTTATATGGGCCACATGCGCTGGCGCGATATTGAACCTTACGAACATTGGTTTTGGGAAAAGAACCGCTTGGAACTTAAAAAAGCCTACGTTGAAACGGTTGATACGAATAATAAAATCCTTCATTTTAAAGAAGGTGGCTCCCTTACTTACGATAAACTTATAATTGCCACTGGCTCTGTAACAAATACTTTTGGCTGGGAAGGCTTGGAATTAAACGGTGTTCAAGGTTTGATTTCTAAACAAGATTTGGAAAAACTCGAAAAAAATGCACCCAATAATAAAGAGTGTCCGCGAGCTGTAATTATTGGCGGTGGATTGATTGGCATTGAAATGGCCGAAATGCTTCGCACTCGAGATATTGAAGTTACCATGCTGGTCCGCGAACACGCTTTTTGGACTAATGTCTTGCCAAACGGTGAAGCCGAAATGCTTTCAAAACACATACTTTCTCACGGAGTAGATCTGCGTCATAAATCTGAACTCGACAAAATTTTAGGCGATGCCAACGGAAACGTGAAATCTATTATAACCAAAGACGGCGAAGAAATACCCTGTTGCGTAGTGGGAATAACCACTGGCGTAAAGCCAAATATCTCCTTTCTTAAAAACTCAAAAATAGAAACGAATCGCGGTATTCTGGTGAATAGAAAACTAGAGACCAATATTGAAGACGTTTATGCCATTGGCGATTGTGCACAACAGCGCGAGCCCATCGGCAATCGTGCGCCAGTAGAAGCCGTTTGGTACACCGGCCGAATGATGGGCGAAGCACTTGCACAAACCATTTGCGGAAATCCTTTTGAATATAAACCTGGAAACTGGTTTAATAGCGCCAAGTTTTTCGACATTGAATATCAAACTTACGGTTGGGTATTTTCTGAAGAAAGACAAAAAGATTACGAGGCGCAATTTCACTGGAGATGCAAAAGCGATTTGCGCTGCGTAACAATTTCATATAATAAAAACTCCAATGAGTTTTTAGGAATAAACACCTTTGGAATACGAATGAAACAGGAGGTTTTTGACCAATGGCTTAATGAAAAAAGAAGTGTGGATTATGTAATCCAAAACCTAAAACAGGCCAATTTTGATCCTGAATTTTTTAAAAGGTATGAAAAGGAAATTATGGAAAAATATGCATTATTAACCGAAAAGGAAACATTGTAAAAACCTCAAAGGTCTTTGAGACCTTTGAGGTTTGGATATTGAGATATTATGAAATACGAACCTATCATCGCAGAACAGTATTACCACATATATAACCGTGGAAACAACGGCGAAGATATTTTCATAGATGACCAGAACTACAAGTATTTCCTTGAACTTTTTAAAAAACATATTATACCAGTGGCCAATGTACTCTGTTATTGTTTGCTAAAAAATCATTTTCATTTATTGATAAATACTAAAAATGTAGCCGACAAAAAAATAACGCAAGGTTTTTCAAATTTATTTAATGCTTATGCAAAAGCAATTAATAAGAAATATGAAAGGAGTGGTAGTCTGTTCCAATATAAATTTAAAAGAATAAGAATCACTAGCGAAGATTACCTTAGAAAATTAATAGTCTATATTCATTTGAATCCTGTACATCACGGGTTTTGTGAAGATTTCAAAGATTATAAACACTCTTCATTTATTGGATTAATATCAAATAAACATACATTATTAGAAAGAGCATTTGTAATAAGTTTGTTTGAGGATAACGCAAATTTTATGTTCTCTCATGAATTGAGGAAATGTATTATTGAAGAACAAAATTACTATTTAGAATAGATTCAAAAAAACCTCAAAGGTCTTTGAGACCTTTGAGGTTTAAGAACGAAAATAAAAACATCCAAATATATGAGCACCGTTCAAAGAAATATGTCGCTAACCGGCGAGCCGCCAAAAACCATTAATACCCAACAGAAGATTTCATCTGCCATTGGTATTTTGGGCCTCGCAATCCTTTTATTGGCACTGCTAAACTTTAATTTCCCAAACAAAACTTTGTGGCTAAGCGCTTCTTTGGGAATGATGGGAATTGGGATCGTTTGGTTTGCAATTGCAGCCTACGCTAATAAACACGAAGGAATTAAAAACGACGGTATTTATTTTAAATCGCTTACATCTAAAGGGTTTTGGGCTTGGATTGTAGCTATTTTGCTCTCACTTTTTTATGTGCTTCTGTATTGGTTTCCGCAATATTTAGGCTTGGTGCAGGACGGCGATAACACAGGCCTTGTTGCACTTTTTGATCCGTTAAGCAAATTTCTGAACGGTGGCCCCGCAAGCCAATGGTTTTTATATGGAACGCTTTATACACTAGCAATATTGGGTTTTGGCGTGAAATTTATTCTAAAATATCGCAACAACAATTACGAAAAACTGCGAACCTTTTCTGTAATGTTTTTTCAACTTGGTTTTGCCTTTTTAATCCCTGAATTAATGCAGCGATTGAATACCGATACCTTTTCACTTCCGTATTACGACTTAAAAAATATCTGGCCACTTAACTATTACAATTTTGAACAATACCGAATAGACGACTTTATTTCTGCAGGCGATATTGGCTTAGGATTGCTAATTTTTGGGCTTGCATCTATTTTCATTATCACACCTATTTTAACGTACAAATACGGTAAACGCTGGTATTGTTCATGGGTTTGTGGTTGCGGTGGATTGGCCGAAACTGCTGGCGATCCTTTTCGCCATTTAAGCGATAAACGCCAAATAGCTTGGAAAGTAGAACGCTGGGTAATACACAGCGTATTAGTATTTGTGGTTTTAATGACTACAGCCGTTGTACACTCCTATTTGGGAGACGACAGCTCTAAGTATTGGTTAACAAAAGATGCGTTATTAATAGGAGTGGTTGCACTCTTAACGCTAGTATTTGCGGGCGTTTGGATATTTAAAAGACAAGAATTAAAAAAAGATGCGCGAATAGGTTCAATAGCTTATTTCGTAATTATTATGGCTTTAATTGCATTGCACTACAGCACGGGAAAAACCTTGTTTCTTTTTGAAGCTGAAACCCTTCGTCGGTCGTACGGTTTTATTATTGGCGCTGTATTTAGTGGCGTAATTGGCGTTGGCTTCTACCCTATTTTAGGGAGTCGTGTTTGGTGTCGTATGGGTTGCCCAATGGCTGCAATTTTAGGATTTCAACAACGGCTTTTTTCAAAATTTAGAATAACTACTAACGGCGGACAATGTATTTCATGTGGTAACTGTTCTACTCATTGCGAGATGGGTATCGACGTGCGCGCTTACGCCCAAAAAGGAGAAAATATTGTACGTTCCAGCTGCGTTGGCTGCGGTATATGTTCAGCAGTTTGCCCGCGTGGGGTATTGAAACTTGAAAATGGACCAAGAGAAAAACGTATCAACAGCAACGAAATTCTACTTGGAAACGACGTTGATTTGATGAATTACGTAAATAACTAAGCAGTCTTCAACAACTGAAAGCAGATTAAACCTGACAGGTTTTAAAAACCTGTCAGGTTTGTAATATCTACCAGCGAATAAATTGATACAAGTTTTTCTGAAATTCGCAATCGCATTAAAATCTACCCTTGAGTGAAATCTATTGGCCTTACTTCTTCAACTCAAAAGGGCTTGGTGAGTTATATTGAAACCTATCTATTAATTAAGGTCAAATGGCTAAAGAAGTCCCTTCTTTTCCGAAGTATAGAAATCAATTCAAAACTTAAAACAGATTATTTTCTTCAACCAGAATAAAACATCTTCATAAAAAAACAGCACCATTTAGTGGGAACTCAAGATGCTGTTGCTAATTAACAAAAAAATAAACAACTATAGATTCGGCAATAATACAGTATCAATTACATGAATGATACCGTTGGTTGCTTGCACGTCTGGAATTACCATATTTGCTGCTTGACCGCCATTACCTATTCCGGTTACAGTTAGGGTTCCGTTAGTATATGCTCCCAGTGTTAGTGGATCACCTCCAAGTGGAGTTATTGTACCAGCATTAAGTTCGCTGGTAAATTTTCCGCCATTTGCCACAACGTGATTCAATAATACGGTAGCCACAACTTCTTTCGGCAGTTGTCTAATATCTGAAGGTTGTGTGAAAGTTAATCCTAAAGCCGTTCCTAAATCTTTGAAAGCTTGGTCTGTTGGTGCAAACACCATAAACGAAGGGCTTCCTTCTGAAGCTGTTAATGCGTCAACTAATTCGGCATAAACAACGGCTTCCACAAGAAAGGTTAACTCGGGTTGTTTAAAAACCTGTGCGTTGTTTAATGCCAATGCAGACTGTACAATATCGCCTCCAGTTGCTATCATCACTTTATCAATAACATGGACTGTCCCGTTGCTTGCATTAATATCTGTCGCCAATATTTTTGACCCATTAATAAAGATGTCTCCACCTCTGGTTATAATTCGTCTATCCAAACCTATCGCAGATGTGAAAGAAAAACCATCGGTAAAAGAACTACCCATAGTATTTCCATTGGAAACATGATATAAAAGTGTATTTGTTAAAAAGGATTGTTGAAGCACTCCAAGAGTTTCTTCGTTCAGACCCAGACGGGCGAAAGCATCATTATTTGGCGCAAAAACAGTATAGTTTCCAGCAGGATCGTTAGGGTTTTTATTGCTTAAAGCTCCAGCAACACCTCCGTAAACAGCTGCAGCTTCTAAAGTGCTGAAATCTGGATTTGATACTGCTATATAAGATATTGTAGGCTCAGAATCTTCAAAGTTAGATTCGGTTTCACAAGCACTGAAGGTGAATATTATGGCTAATGCCATTGCTGATTTTATATATAAATTTTTCATTTTAGTGTATTTTAATCGATTAGTTAATGTTAGAAAGAATATACCAAGCCCCCGTAAAATCCGGTGGATTTACCAAGATTACGCCCGGCTATATAACTGTTTGCACCTGCTGTAACACCTATTCCTTGAACTATAGGAGCAAAAACGCTCAAACCTACACGTGTATAGTTTACGCGAGTGGCAGGAAAGTATCCTGTAAAACCTTCATTAAGAATATCGGTTCCATCCTTTTCAGAAAGCTGATTTGCAACGTAGGCGTCAACATAGAATTTTGAAGCAGCGTATCCTACTTTTAATTCACTCATTAAGGCGTGGGGAACACCGCTATCACTAAAACTATAGCCTAACTGTCCTGTGGTAAAAAATCCAAAGTCAGTTTTAAAAGTAGTAATTGCAATGGTGTTAAAGCTACTAGACTGATTGCCAATAGCAATAATAGACTGAAGGCCTTCATTTGCTTCATAGTTGCTAAGTGGGGTTTCAAGACCCACTGAACCTATAAAACTAAGCTGGCTCTTTCCTAAGTTAAAGGTGTGAAAATTGTACTTAATGTAAAGACTCAAATCTTGAATCCCTTCTCTGGTATTTTCAAAGCCAAGATTGTCGAGAGTTGCTTGGCTAGCATTCCCTTCAGATTTAATGTAGGGTACATTGAAAACAACATTCAAGTTGTCTGTAATACCAAATTCACCATAAAGCGAGATACTGGTATTTGTAACTTCATTAAATACGGGGATGCCATCCACCTCTTGGGGCACAAAAAAGACTTTATCATATTTCTCATATGAATAAGAAATTACGGCAGCGCCTTCATTGTTTTTTTTCATAAATCCGCTAACGGGACTTTGTGCGAGTATTAACGAAGGTGACAACAAGCAAAGCAATGCAAATAATTTTAGTGGTAGTTTCATTTTTAGTGTTTTTATTATGAGATTATGCCATACTTACGCAGAAAAACAAAAAGCGGTTTTTATTTTAATAAATTAAAACCCTAACTCCCTTTTAACCGTAAATAAGATGACCGCATACAAGTCTCTCTTTAGTAATATGAAAAGCAGAATAATTGTTAGTATTAAAAATATTCACGACTTAACCCTTAACCTTTTAGAAAATGTCTTTATTTCTATTTATAGCCTTTAGCTTTTTCACCACCATAAGCCCAACACCCGAAAAGCAATACATAAAAGACTATTACGAAAATGGCACCCTAAAGTCTGAAGGTTGGCTCATTAATCATTCTAAGACTGGATATTGGAAATTCTATTATGAAAACGCACAACTATCCTCAAAAGGACGTTTCAGAAACAATGAGAGAAGTGGTTATTGGTATTTTTATGACAAGAATGAAAACCTTAAAAAAGAAGGTCATTTTATAGACGGAACTGCCGAGAATTGGTGGATTTTTTACGAAATTGGCAGCCCTTACAAAACCAAAATACAATTCCAAAATAATAAGAAAAATGGTTACGCACTTTGCTATAAAGACAACAAATTGATAAGAGCCGAAAAATATATAAACAATACGAAAACAGATCAATGGACTTCAATTTCTGCTTTTAAGCAAGATAATCCAAATGCCAGCCTTTAATGAAACCAAACATCAAAGTAATAATCCCCGCATATAATGAAGAAGCCTCTATTGGGAAGGTAATTGCCGAAATTCCCGATATCGTTTCTGAAATTATTGTAGTCAATAATAACTCAACAGATACAACCGCCGAAGTAGCTAAAAACGCTGGCGCAACCGTATTATTTGAACCAAAATCAGGCTACGGAAATGCGTGTTTAAAAGGGATGGAATATATTGCTGATTTCGGCATCGCTCAAAAACCAGATATAATTGTTTTTCTGGATGGCGATTATAGCGATTACCCTTCAGAATTGACGAAAATTGTGGCGCCAATAATTGAAGATAATATAGATTTTGTTGTGGGTGCTCGCGTAAAAGAGTTGCGAGAAGCTGGCAGTATGACTTTCCCACAACGCTTCGGAAATGGATTGGCAACTAAATTAATGGCTTTATTTTTCAATTCAAAATACACAGATCTTGGGCCGTTTCGCGCCATTAAATACAATAAATTGCTCGCCCTGAATATGGAAGACAAAACATATGGCTGGACGGTAGAAATGCAACTGAAAGCATTAAAAAAGAAATATACCTACGTTGAAGTGCCTGTAAACTATAAAAATCGTATCGGCGTTTCAAAGGTTTCGGGTACCGTAAAAGGTGCTATATTTGCGGGCGTTAAAATCCTAAGTTGGATCTTTAAATACAGTTTCAAAAAATGATTCTTGAATCCATAATCATTGTAGTTTATTCCATTGCTCTGCTCCTCATCTTCATGTATGCTTTGGCACAGTTAAACCTGCTGTTCAACTATTTGAGCGCTCGGAAAAATCATAAAAACGCACCAACTTTCGATTTTTCAAATGACGAAGAAATTCCGTACGTTACCATCCAACTCCCAGTTTACAATGAATTGTATGTGATGGATCGTCTGTTAGAAAATATTTCTAAAATGGACTATCCGAGTCATAAATTGGAAATACAAGTATTAGACGATAGTACCGATGAGTCTTTCGAAGAAACTGCAAAACACATTATAGAACTTCAAAAAACAGGCTTAGACATTCAACATGTAACTCGCATAAATCGTGAAGGTTTTAAGGCTGGCGCACTAAAAGAAGGTTTAAAAACTGCAAAAGGTGAATATATTGCAATCTTTGACGCAGATTTTCTTCCGAAGAAAAACTGGTTAAAAAACACCATCCCTTATTTTAAAGATTCTGAAATTGGCGTAGTGCAAACCCGATGGGGGCATTTAAATAGAGATTATTCTATCCTAACACGTGTGCAAGCTTTTGCGCTCGACGCACACTTCACTTTAGAACAGGTAGGGCGTAATAGTAAGGGGCATTTTATAAATTTTAATGGAACAGCTGGCGTTTGGCGCAAAGAGTGTATCCTCGATGCCGGAAACTGGGAAGGCGACACGCTAACCGAAGATTTGGATCTTAGTTATCGTGCACAATTAAAAAACTGGAAATTTAAATATTTAGAAGAAGTTGAAACTCCAGCCGAGCTTCCCGTGGTAATAAGTGCGGCGCGTTCGCAACAATTCCGTTGGAATAAAGGCGGCGCTGAGAATTTTCAGAAAATGGCTTGGCGCGTTTTTAGAAGCAAGGATGTTCCATTTAAAACCAAAATACACAGTTTTCTACATTTGCTGAATAGCACTATGTTTTTAAACATTTTAATCGTTGCTATTCTCAGTATTCCGATGCTTTATATTAAGAATGAATACGAACATTTGAAGATGTATTTTTACGTAATGAGCTTTTTCGTATTAAGTACAATTATCTTTTTTATCTGTTATTGGTTCACCTATAAAGCTATTTATGGTGGTGGATATAAACGCTTTTTTAAATATATAGGAATGTTTTTCACCTTCTTTTCTGTGGCGATGGGTTTTTCATTGCACAACTCCATTGCGGTTTTGGAAGGACATTTCGGTAAGAAAAGTGAATTTATTCGCACCCCAAAATTCAATCTAAATTTAAAGGAGAGCTGGAAAGACAATAAATATTTAACCAAAAATGTTTCTCCCAACGTAATTTTCGAAGGCGTGCTGATGCTTTATTTCGCCTTCGGAATGTACAGTGCTTTTGTTGTTGGCGACCAAGGTGGCGATTTTGGGCTGTTCCCTTTTCATTTAATGCTTTTCTTGGGGTTTGGTTTTGTGTTTTTTAAATCGCTGACTTCCAAAGCATAAATCTTTTTTAGTTACATTTATCTTCAAGATTAAGTGATAAACAATATTCATTATTCATTATTCATTATTCATTAATTAATGTACCCGCCACCACACCATCAATCGCACGATATTGAAAAAATGAATTCGGTAATCGATCAGTTTCCGTTGGCAATGTTGGTTACTGCAAAAGATGGAAAACCATTTATAACGCACATCCCGATTATCTATAATAAAACTTCCAAAAAACTGGTTGCCCACATAGATAGAAACAATCCACAACTTGAAACATTAACCGAAAACGCTGAAGTTACCGTCGTTTTCAATGGGCCAGATACATACATTTCGCCGAGCATTTATACCACGCCGCAACTACCAACGTGGAATTATATAATTGTTCACATTACAGGAAATATTAAACTTATAAATGATACTGAAACCGCTAAGCAAACTATGGTGGCTATGACGGAGTTTTTAGAAGGTAAAAACCAAAAATTTGTATTGAAGCTAGACGATCCAAGAATGGAACGCTTTGTAAATTATATACAAGCTTTTGAAATTGAAATCACTTATTGGGAAGGGAAATTCAAGCTTTCGCAGGATAAAAACGAAGCAGATTTCGAGAATGCAAAAAATGAATTAATAGAAAAATCCGGAAGGGATATCTCGGGATTTATTGATAATATTTATGAACATTGAAGTAGTACGAAGTACCATCTCCTGCAAGGTCTTTAAGACCTTGTAGGTATCCAAACCATTTCCAAAATAGACCTACAAGGTTTTGAGAACCTTGCAGGATAAAAACAAAGCAGGTTTCTAGCATCGAAAAATTGATAGAAATCTAATTAGTGTAGGTTTCGACAATGAGAAAAGGGAACTTATTAAATAGTCTTAGCTGATCCGCCTCATATTCCTTTCCATTTATCGGTATAAAATACTCTCCAATTTTTAATTTCACCCTTTCATCGTTATATCTTAAATCTTGAATTGCCTGTTTATGGGAAGCCAATAAAGTTGTGTAGGATTGATAAGTTATATCATTATTGAAAACATAATTGAATTGGGTAGTACTATCAATATGCTTTACAAAGTATTCAACCAATTCATTTTTAGAGATCTTTTCTTCGCCAACTAAATAGTCATTTTCACCTAATTGAATTTGTATTGTATTACTCACAACAGCATCGTTTGGTTGTGGAGGGAAAGGAATTTTAGACGGTGAATTTGGTGTTTTTATAAAATGCAGTTTCTTAACCAAACCTCTATTGTCGTAACTACTAACAAGGTTCTCATCACTAAATTTCGTAATATATTTTATAAATCGATAGCCTTGTGCATTAAGCAAGTTTTCCAGTTTTACAAGATTGTCCATTGAAATATCCTGTGGCATCAAAAGCATGATGCTAAGATCTTTTCGATATGTTTCAGAAGTTTCTTCCCTTAAATAATCGCCTAACAAATCGAAATTTTCAATTTTTTCTTTTTCAAAAATATAAAGCGGCTTATCATTTTCTTCATATATCTTTAAGATTCTCCTATAGTAAAGTCGCGCATCATCGTCAAAATCTGAGACAGGCAAATCAACAATTGGATTTAAGCTTACTTGGTTAGCTTCAATTTTTTCAAAAGGAAATACTGATGTAAAAGCGAAGGAGAAAGCCAACGCAAGTAATATTGAAAAATTTAATAATAGGGGCTTATAGGCTCCTTTTCGAAAATATTTAATTATTGATTTCCAGCTTTCTAAAAAAATTACAACTGCCGCTAACACAAGTAAAAACTTGATTTCAGAAATTCTCGTTTCAACAAAAGCTGAAGTGAGAGCAACCATAAAACCTAATTTTAGAAAAAGATAGGAAAAGTTGAATTGCAAAAAACGCTGATCGTTTATTATTGCTAGCCTAACATTACTTGGCACTGGATTATTATCGGGTTTGCGGAAAAGATTCAACAGAAACATAGCATTACCTAATGCTAAAGAAATTATAGCAAAGTTGAAATTTTCCCAATACAGCTCAGTAACCTCTGTTGCAAGGGCGTAATTTGCGCTACCGAAATCGAACAAAATTAAGAACATACGTATTAAACAAAGAAAGGCATAAAAAGAAAACGAAGCCCCAAAACCAAGGACTACACTAATCCAAAAGCGTTTTCTTGAAATGTTTGGTTTAGTCCTATTTCGCAAAAATCCTTTTTGAAGCATTTTTCTATTTTAAATACCCCTTCACCTCTTCAAAATCCAATCCGCCATAATTACCGCTGCTCATTAATAGCAAGCTAGTATTGTCGTAATCCTGCGAAAAAAGATAGGTTTTAAAATCTGCTGGATTCGTAAAAACAACTAAATCGGAACGATCAAAAGCTTCTTCAATTTGCTCAATTTTTATTGCTGCTAATTGCTTTATTAAAACAGCGTGTGGAGAGTAGAAAACCACCGCGATATCGGCTGCATTCAATGTACTTTTGTATTCTTTTAAAAACTCAGGATTTAGGCTGCTGTATGTGTGTAATTCCAAACAGGCAATCAATTTTCTCTTTGGGTATTGGTTTTTTACAGCCTGCGTGGTCGCTTTTACTTTGCTGGGTGAGTGTGCGTAATCTTTGTAAACCACAGCAGTTTTAGTTTCGGCAATTTTCTCTAGCCGTTTGCTGGCACCTTTAAAAGTAGAAATAGCTTCGTAAAAATCTTCAGCATCAATACCCATTAATTGGCAAATCCATCGGGCGCCTTCAAGATTGTTTAAATTATGTTTTCCGAAAATCTCCACAGGCATTGGGCCTTCGGGAGTTTCCAAAAGTGTTATACCATCTTCCACCGTGTATTCGGGCGTTTGGTATGGGTATTTCTTTATATGATTTGTAGAAGTTTCAACAACGCGTTTTACTTCGCTGTCTTCTTCATTGTAGATAATTGCACCGCCATTTGTGATTTCATTCAAAAAAATATCGAACTGTTCCACGTAATTTTCATAGGTTGGAAAAACGTTTATGTGGTCCCAAGCAATACCGCTTAATAGCGCAATATTCGGTTTATAAAGATGAAATTTTGGACGGCGATCTATGGGTGAAGACAAATATTCATCGCCTTCAATTACCATAAAATCATTGTCGTCGGTAATTTTAACCATGGTGTCAAAACCTTCCAATTGGGCACCCACCATATAATCTACATCCTTGCCGTGATAATTCATCACGTGCAAAATCATTGAGGTTATAGTAGTTTTTCCGTGCGAACCGCCAATAACCACTCGGGTTTTGTTTTTGGATTGTTCGTATAGAAATTCTGGGTAACTGTAGATTTTTAAATCGAGTTCCTTAGCTTTTAAAAGTTCGGGATTGTCTGCTTTGGCGTGCATTCCGAGGATTACGGCATCAATTTCTGAAGTCAATTTTTCAGGAAACCAGCCTTCCTTTTCGGGCAATAAACCTTTGCTTTTTAATCTGCTTTTTGAAGGTTCAAAAATCTCGTCATCGCTGCCGGTAACAATATCTCCTTTTTGATGTAATGCCAATGCAAGGTTGTGCATGGCGCTGCCGCCAATGGCTATAAAGTGGATTCTCATATTTAAGTTGAAGAGTTTATGCCCTTCGACTGCGCTCAGGGTGACAAGTTTAAAAGTTTAGATGTAAAGATACTTTTTCTAATTCTGAATTTGGAATAGAGAACTGGGATTGTCGCGTTAAAATTTATATTATGTCCCTACGGGACATTGCAGGGATGGGTAAGCCGTTTTTTACTCATATTTAATGCCTATCGGCATATTGCCCTAACAGAGCCATATAGTTATGTCCCGTAGGGACAACATATAGAAAGGCAATCTTAAAGACATAGATTTTAAGATAATTTTTCTAATTCAGAATTACAAGGCTAAGATGAGCGATTTTTCGTCTTGAGCTTCTTTGAAATCTGTTTCCCCCAACAATGCTTTATTTATCCAAGTAAGCGCGATTTCCCTTTTTCCGAGGTTTTTATAAATCTGCGCCAAGCGGTAATACGCCCAATCTTTTGGCACGCCGTCTTTTATAGTATAGTTTGCCAAATACTGGCTAAGGCACTCAATGCCGTATTCGGGCTCGAGATTGTATTGCGCAGAAATTTTCCCGATTTGGTAATTTAGCTGATTGCGTTGGTGCTTTTTTAGAGATTCGGAAGTTGTAGCGATTGCTTCTTTTGGCTGATTGTTTTTTTCGTAGAGATTTGAAAGTTTTTCGTAGGTATGTGGAGAACCCCCTATTTCGATTGCTTTTTTATAAAACCGTTCCGCATCTTTTGGTCTATCTGTATATTCGGCTATGTAGCCATTTGCAAGATATCCATCCACTTTTGAAATCGCTCCCAATTCATTGGCATAACTAATTGCCTTTTTCTCGCTACCGCCAATAATACCGGGTAATTGGATGTAAAACTCAACCAAAGCCCAACGCGATTCAATATGTTTTGGATCTAATTCTGCAGCGCGCTCTAAATGCTGTTTTATATCGCTAATGTAGGAAACCGCACGAATTTTACTAACAGACAATGCTTTCATTCCAAGCGCACCCCCGTACTTAAAATGATAGTTGGCATTTTTTTTATCGGCGTTTTTCAAAGCTTCGTAATAAGTAATGGCGGTGTCCCACTCTTTATTGTAAGCTGCAATATCACCCAGATATTCCTGCGTTTTTTTATCGCTTGGATTCTGTTTTAGATGACTTTCAAAAATAGGTTTTGCCTTACTGAAATTTTCCTGTTTGAAATATTCCTCAGCTTGTTGATAGTTGGTTTGAGCAACTGAAAACAATGGAAGTAAGGAAATTACAAAGATTATATTTCTTAAAATCACGATAAGTTTTAGTGCTTAAAAATTTTGTGGTTAGTGGTCGAAATTTGAAAAAAACTGCCAACTGCTACTGCATACTGCCTACTTTTTACCCGGAGGATATTTTGCTAAAATTTTCTGAATCACCGAAACAAAATACGCTTCTTTCTGTTGTGGTGTTGCGCGTTCTTTCATTTCGCCTTCCGCAATTGCTTGCCAAACCAGATCGTCTTTTTCAGTATCTATAAAATCCATCGTTAGCTTTTGATTGAGCACATTTCCACCGATGGGAATTCCGCCGCTAACGCCTACGCCCACATTTCCACCGCCACTGCCAAGACCAATCCCGATGGTATTTCGCGAACGTGAAACACTCTCACGCGCATAAAAATTGATATAAAGTTGTGGCGCTTCACTCTTCACAAACCCGCGTTGCTGCATTAGGCTGTCGGTAATTTGCATAATACGGCCGTCATCAAGTTGGTTGAGGCCAGAATCTATTGTGGGGAAATAATTGTAGCTATTGTATTTCGAAAAATCTACTTGCTTGTCATAATCTACCGCCACGGTGGCACCACAGGAAACAAGAAATATAGCGAGTACTAAAATTGAGAGGAACTTCATTGCGTTTACTTTTCATTAAAAATACGTAAAAAAGACGCTTTAAGTTTTCGCTTTATTATTGTTTAACAATTTTCTCTAAAAACCTGAGGTTGAATTGTCCCCCGAGCGCAGTCGAGGGGTTATTTAACAGCAGAAGTTCAATGCACAGTAGGTTTCGACTTTAGTCTATCCAGAGCAAAGTCGAAGGACTCGACAGGACAATTGAAGTTTAATTAAGCATCGCCCAAAGCTTATCCTTCAACTCCGTCAACCCTTGATGGGCAACCGAAGAAATAAACATATATGGAATGTCTATAAACTCTTTGTCTAGAATCTTCTTCATTTCGGCTTTTAGCTCATCGTCTAGCATATCACTTTTACTGATGGCTACCAAACGTTCTTTGTCTAAAAGTTGTGGATTGTAACGACGCAATTCATCTACTAGAATTTCATACTGCTCTTTAATATCTGGAGCATCTGCGGGAACCAAAAATAGTAGCGTTGAGTTACGTTCAATGTGACGAAGAAAACGATGACCGATTCCTTTACCTTCTGCGGCTCCTTCAATAATTCCAGGAATATCGGCAACCACAAAAGTTTTAAAATCACGGTATTCCACGATTCCCAAGTTGGGTTTTAGGGTGGTGAATTCGTAATTGGCAATTTTTGGTTTTGCTGCGGTAATTACGGAAAGCAACGTGGATTTCCCAGCATTAGGAAAACCTACCAAGCCTACATCGGCAAGTATTTTTAATTCAAGAATAACATCAGACTCCAAGCCTTCCTCTCCCGGTTGGGAATAGCGTGGGGTTTGGTTAGTAGAAGTTTTAAAGTGTGCATTTCCAAGTCCGCCGCGGCCCCCTTTAAGAACAATTTTTTCTTCACCATCTTCGGTAATTTCAAAAAGTATTTCTTCGGTTTCCTTATCGCGCACTACTGTACCTAGTGGCACTTCAATATAAACATCGGCACCATCGGCACCGGTACTGGTTTGCTTGCTACCAGAACTACCGTGTTCGGCTTTATAGTGTCTTTTAAATTTTAAATGGTAAAGCGTCCAAAGGTTTTTATTGGCTTTTATAATTACGTGTCCGCCACGACCTCCATCACCACCATCGGGCCCACCTTTGGGAATATATTTTTCCCGCCTCATGTGCTTGCTCCCTTGTCCTCCCTTTCCGGAAGTAACATGAACCTTTACGTAATCTACAAAATTGCCTTCAGTCACTTTTTATTGGTTATTATTTATTGTTATTCTTTATTTCAATTCCTACCCTTTGGAGAGGTTTGGAGGGGCTTATAGATTGTCTATAACCTTACTTAATCGTTCGGTAATATCTGCTATGCTTCCTACTCCATCAACGCCGAAATATTTATCCTGTTTTTCGTAATAACCTTTCAGAATAGCGGTTTCGTTATAGTATACTTTTATACGATTGCGAATAATACTTTCGTCTGCATCATCTGCTCTTCCACTTGTTTTGCCTCGTTCTAGCAAACGTTTTACCAAAACTTCATCGTCCACTTCAAGCGCAACCATAGCGTCAATCTGCGAGTCTTTATCGTCCATCAAGTGACCTAAAGCTTCGGCTTGCGCTTCTGTTCTTGGGAAACCGTCAAAAATAAAACCATGGGCGTCGGGGTTTTTATCAACCTCGTTGCTTAGCATATCGATAGTTATTTCATCTGGAACCAATTTACCTTTAGCCATAAAAGACTTGGCAAGATTACCGAGTTCCGTTTCATTTTTGATGTTAAATCGAAAAACATCACCCGTAGATATATGCACTAGGTTGTATTTTTCTTTTAAAAAATTAGCTTGAGTACCTTTTCCTGCGCCGGGAGGGCCAAACAAAATTATGTTAGTCATGGTTGTGGTTTAATGGATAAAAAAACGAAGTTGCAAATTTACGAAATATAAGGCAGTTGCGGTTATAACAAAAGATAAATAAATAGCCCTCAACAATGTCCATTTTATTCTCGCAGAAAATCTACCGTGATTTTTTAACTATTTCCTGTTAAAAATAATCGAATTTCAACCCGCTAATATTAACATACTTAGACAGATAAATAATATTCATTATATTGAATTATTTTATAAATTTGTCTCCTATATAATAATTTTAAAACTATTCATTATGATTAAAAAAACTACTCTATCTTTTTTTAACAACCTAAAAGTGATTGCCTTACTTGTGGCATTCTTTGGGTTTACTGCTGCTCAAGCACAGTATTGCATTCCGGTCGATGACTGTACCGATGGCGATTTAATTCTAAATGTAGAATTTGCGGGCATTGCAAACCCCACTAATTGTAGCCCTAATGGGTATGGCGATTTCACCACCAGTGTTGATCCAGCTGAGGTGGAAATAGGCGGAGTTTATACAATATCAGTTGAAGTAGGTGCAGGTTGGTCTGTTGAAACCGTTGGCCTTTGGATTGATTTTGACAATAATGAAACTTTTGATCCTAGTGAATTCTACCTTGTAGGAACAGGTTCAGGGAGCGTTGTAGAAGCAGACCTAGCTATCCCTGGAGATGTGCTTGCTGGCACTTATAGAATGAGAATAAGTGTAAAGGCAGATGAAGTTCCTTATGATGATCCTTGTAATCCCACAGCAGGATTTGGTGAATGGGAAGACTACTTAGTGAACGTTAATGAACCGCTAAGCACTCCTGATTTAGACTTTTCTCAAAGTGTTGTTGCATTTAAAAGTGGAAACACTTTAAATATCAACGCAGGAACAGTTATTGGCAAAGTAGACGTTTTTGACCTTACAGGTAAATTAATTGCTACACAACAGAACATAGCTTCAAGAAATGCTACTATTAATCTTACTGCTACAAACCAAGTTCTTTTGGTAAAAGTACAGTCTCAAGAAGGCTATACTACAACTAAGAAAGTTATTTTCTAAAAACCGTATTTATTGAAATTCAAAAAGCTTTGGGACTTCCCAAAGCTTTTTTTTATGCTTTCTAATTAAAACCCGTCCGAGCCCAAGTTTTATACAATTGGTTTAGATTACAGCGCCTACAGCCTTATACAAAAAGCTAATCAAGGCATTCCAAAGTTTTTCAATGGTTACAATCAAAATACCTTTTAAAGTATTTATAAAATTGCGCGTCATAGCTTCCAATCCGTCCAGAAAAAACTCTCGATGATCTTCGTCTATATCGCCGCTCTCTACTCCTTTTTGAATAAGTGCCGTTTGCTTGGCAATTGCCTCCAGCTGTCGTTCGCTAAAACCACGCACTGTAGTAAGATCTTTGTTCAGAATACCAGAACTAATGTTCTTTATTTCGGTAATAATTGATGTTACATTCTCTGCCATAATCTTATCTTTTTAAGAAACTTTCGTACGTTATTGCTTGGTCTAAATAGATTTCAATTTGCCCTTTAAATGCTTCTATTAATATTGGATTTAAACCCTTCTCTCTATCGGTATGCTTCATTTTTATAAACGTATTGGCAATTTGCTCGAAGGCGAAAGCACTGGGATAATCGCCAGCTACGGGATTGCTGCCTTTAGAATCTAAGACTGCATTTATCTTTTCCATCGCCGCATCATCTGGTACCGGCCGGGCTTTGGCGTGTAGTTTAAGCGACTCGAATGCGCCAATAAGTTGGTTGTAAATAGGCTCTCGTGCAATAAAAGTATCGCTTTCGGTACCTTCATCTACGGCAGCAAAAAACTGCATCGCCAAATCACTACTTACGGTAACTTTATCTACAATAGCTTGATCGTAGGCGGGAGCCAAAGTAGCTTCGCAGCTCGTAAGTAATATGACGCTTAAAAGTGCTAAAAATGTAAAACGTAGTTTGATAACTTTCATAGTGCTAATTTTCTCAACAAGCACCAAGTTAGCGATTTAGAATGAATTATAACTAGTTTTCACGCTTTTCCCACTCCGCTCTGGTCAACGAGTAGAAATTATGCGGCGTCCCATCATAGGTGAATTCATTCTGCTTTATAAGCCCCACTTTCTTCAAAATAGCGTTAGAAGCAATATTCGCAACATCTGCAATGCCTACAATTTCTTTGAAATTTAATTTAGCAAAACCGTGATTTAAAGAAGCGAATGCAGTTTCGGAAGCATAACCTTTACCCCAATATTTTTTAAGAAATCTGTACCCGAGGTCATAATATTGAGTTCTGCCGTTTACAACATCAGTTATAAGTCGAAAGCCACTCCAGCCAATAAATTCGCCACTTTCCTTTTCTACAACCGCCCATCTGCCTATGCCGTTATCTATGTATTGTTGCTTTATGGAATCAATCATTTTTTTAGCTTCTTCCAAAGTAGAAATTGGTTTGTTTCCCAAAAAAGTATGCACCTCAGCGTCGCTATCCATTGCGAACATGCCGCGCATGTCCTCATCCATTATATCGCGCATTAATAAGCGATCTGTTTCTATGTGTGTTTTCATTTTATAATAATTTTAAAAAAAAAGCTTACGGATATAAACAAATCCGTAAGCTAAAATACATTAAAGCAGTAAAAAATCAATTGCCAAAACCCTGCCAACTGAACACTAATCACTGAACACTGAACACTAAATCCGTTTTCCAACAATCTCCTGACCGCCTTGAAACAAGGTTAAACTCTCCACAACTCCTGCTTTGTTTTTATTAAAAGTTATTTGTGCAGCTACCACTTTCAAGTAAAATTCGGTTTCCGACTTTGGGAAAATATCGGTTATAGGTTGCCCTGTTGCTTGTGCTTTCATCTGGCTACCTTCTTTGGTAATTGTAAGAACAAAGCCAGGTTTCAATTCATATTTACCCACGTAGCTTTCTAAAATTGCATCTGGTACGGTTGCATCTTTAACCATGCCTTCGGTTTCTACTCCTAGCTTTTTCAGCATATCTATTCCGTTTTGATTGGCTGGGTTTAGCTCGATAGACTTCTTATAATTAGCAATCGCCAACTCGTTCTTTCCTTGCTCCATTAAAGCCTCGGCGTAACTATCGTAAACATTAGACGATTTCGGAAACGCTTCCATATTGAGTTTAAAAATTGCTTCTGCCTCCGTTTTCTTTTCAGCCTGTAACAGCGAATAACCCACACCATTCATTTCGTTCTCGTTTAAAGAAAATTGTTTTGAGTCTTTGTTTTTTTCATATAACGCAAGCCCTGCTTTTAAGTCTTTATCTATAATTTCGTTGTAAACTAACTTGGCTAAAGATTGCTTCGGAAGGTCGAAAGTTGCGCCTTGCAGAATTCCAACAATTGCAATTGTAATATCATTTAAAGGCGCTCCTCCGGTATTATTCAATAAAATAACGGTAGCATTTTCTTTCGGCATACGTGTAATTAAGGTGTTGAAACCATTTATTCCCCCGCCGTGACCAATAGCTTTGGTGGTATCTTTGGAATTTCCAATTGGCATTGAACCTACACTCCATCCGTAGCCATAATGCTCCCCGAAAGCTGGAATGTATTTTTCATACATCATAGCCATATATTTCTTCGGAAGTAATTTCTCAGTGTACAATGCCTGATCCCACAAATACAAATCTTCCACCGTGGAATACAGCGAACCCGCGGCATAAGGGATTGACATATCTATATAAGGCGCATTTTCTGCAACGCTGCCCTTCATTTCGTAACCGGAAGCGCGCTTTTTAAGTACTGTATTATGGTGATCAAAACCAGAGTTTTTCATCTTTAGCGGATTGAAAATTTTGTCCTGTAAAGCGGTTTCGTACGATTTACCCGTAACTTTTTCAATAATTGCTCCCAATAAAATATAACCGGAATTACTATACTCAAAACGTTCGCCGGGTGTAAAGTTTAAGGTAGAATCTGCAAACAATGTTAGCATTTCTGTTGGAGTGTACGGATTGCGACTCAGTTCTTTAAAAAAGTTCGGAAACGAAGTATAATTAGGCGTTCCCGAAGTATGTGTAAGCAATTGGTGAATGGTTATTTTGTTACCATTTATTTTTGAATAGTCGGGCAAGTATTTAGAAACCTTCGCCTGCAAATCTAGTTTTCCTTCGACTACCAACTGCATAATGAGCATGGCGGTAAACTGCTTGGTAATACTCCCCAAACGGTGTTTAGTGTCTGGCGCGTTGGGAATATCCCACTCCCTATTCGCCAAGCCGAAACCTTTTTTGTAAATAACCTTGCCGTTATCTGCTACGAGTACAGAACCGCTAAACTGGCCGTATGCTGTGTATTTATTTAAAAGATCGTCGAGTTGGGCGGTTTTTGTTTGTGCGAAACTAATGCTCGCCGTCGCCACAAAGGCAATAACAGCCACAAAGACGGTTCGGCGGATAGAGTTTTTTGTTGATTTCATGATTTCGATTGATTTTTGATTGATGAATTATTTTTTGATTACCAATAGGACGCATAAGATTGGGCAGTGTTACAAAAAGTAATTTATTACAGACTACGATTGTATTTAATGCTTCAAGAAGCTGCAAAATAAAAACTTCATCAATGGTTGTTTTTGGCTCGTGCACAGTTTTTTATATTATTTGAAACTGCTGTAATTTATTTAGTTGTGTATAATCACTTCCAAATTTTATAATTTATAACCAACTTTTTTGTTTTAATTAGATGTCGCCAGTCTACAAAGAAAAGACAGAAAAGAAGAATTAAGCTTAATACTAAGCTTGCAATAGATTCCCACGAGAGTAGATTTTCAAATATACCTTCAATGTTTTCTGCTGCGTATTTACCTAGAAGAAGTGCCAGCGTATCACTTGTAAATTTGCCAATAATAAACGCTGGGATTATATATTTGGGACTTATTTTGGAAATCCCCGCTCCTAAAAACAGCGGTGTTGTAGGCAGTGGTAATAATGAATATGCAAGAACAATTGCTTGGCCCTTCCATTTGTTCTCTTTCATTTTACTGCCCAGAAACTGTATATCGTTATTTTTAGATTCTTTTAAAAACTTTTTTGCTAATGTTGGAGCGTATAAAAGCAAAATATATCTACCCAAAACTGAACCAGCTACGCCTATTACAATTACAGCCCACACATTCAATCCAAAAATGATCTGAAAAAACATCATTATTGTAAACGCGGGTGGAAATGGAAAAGGAACTAAATCAAACAATAAAGCGCCTAGAAAAACTAATACATATTGCCACCACATCTTGTATATTTATTAGGGATTTTTCTGCTATTCAATAATTTCAACATAGCCGAAAGATAGCCAATCTCTTGGGATTCCTTTTGATTCTTCAAGACTGAATGTGTTTATATTTTGGCGAAGAATAAACCTTTAAGAGAAAGTGCAAGCTATTTTAAAATTATAGGTTGCAGGTAATAGGTTGTAGGCAGTAAATAGTAAGTTGGTGATCTGCAATTTATTTTCCTCTTTCAGTGCGGGTTTTATTCTGTGTTGCCATTGGCTTTACGGAGTTCTCTTTATTTTAAGTGGATACTGCCGAACGTCGAAAACATCATTTATTTCTATCCGCTGTTCATCTCGATTAATCCAATAAATGATTTTGTAATTCTTTTTATAAAGAAGGTAACGAAACTCAACTTGTCGGTCTTTTAAATATTCCTCAATTTGCCCGATTTCGGGCTGAAGCATCAATTTAAAAGGTTCGGCATAAATTTCGTCCGCAAGTTTTTTTGCTGTTGTATAGCCAGCTTTTTTTAGGTAATATTTAAATATTCGATAAAGCTCGTCCTCAGCAAATTTTGTCCAATATATTTCTAACTCCATTTGTCAATTTTAGCCTTTAAATCACTTGCTTTGATTAGGCGTCCATTTTTAGAATCTTCCATCGACTTGTCAATCCGCCCATTAAATTCATCCATAGTCATTGGTTTGAATTCATCATTCGGAGCAGTTGAGCTTTCGTTTCGCAACAAATTTTCAAGTCTTGAAATAACCTCCTCGCTTTGAATTTTGAGAAATTCCTGTACAAACTCTATTTTTCGTGACTGTAAATCCATTTTGTTTAGCATTTAATCCAAAGATAATAAATTATCATTTTTATATATAATTTTATTGAAATAACTGACTTTCAAGCTTGATACCTACTTGAAAATAAAAGTCGAATTGTAATTATCGAAATGTATTTGGTTCCGCTGATATTAACCCTCCTTTAATGCGTATTTTTGCGCCTTCGATTATTTCCCGAGAACTATGCAGCATTATAAAGAAACCACAAAAAGTAAAGACAAATCACAGCCAAAAGTTACTATGCTTCAGGCTTTCAAAACGATAATTTGGCCAAGGCGAAATCTAGTTTTTATAGGGTTAATTTTAATTGTAATTAAAAGTTTGTCGGGTTTAATTTTACCGTGGCAAAGTAAAGTATTGCTGGATGATGTTGTGCCCAATAAAGATATGTCGCAATTATACACCTTAATTGCAATTGTAATTGGCGCCATAACCGTACAAGCAGCAACCTCCTTTTTACTTACCAGAATACTGAGCGTACAAGCCCAATATTTAATAAGCGAATTGCGATCTCAAGTACAGAAAAAAGTACTTTCATTACCTATCAGTTTTTTCGATAACACCAAATCTGGCGCCTTGGTTTCAAGAATTATGACCGATGTGGAAGGCGTTAGAAACCTTATAGGTACAGGGTTGGTGCAATTGGTAGGTGGATCATTTACGGCTGTAGTTTCATTAATTATCCTAATAAAACTGAATGCGTGGATGACGCTTTTTGTGTTTGTGCCTTTATCCATATTCGGATTTATAGCATTGAAAGCCTTTAAGTTTATCCGTCCAATTTTTAGAGCCCGCGGTAAAATTAACGCTGAAGTAACCGGAAGATTAACCGAAACCCTCGCAGGAGTTCGCGTTATAAAAGCATTTAATGCCGAAGAACAAGAAAATGTTGTTTTTGAAAAAGGCGTTGATAGTTTATACCAAAACGTAAAAAAGAGCTTAACGGCAACCGCTTTAATGACTAGCTCTTCCACGTTTTTAATTGGAGTAGCCACCACCGGAATTATGGGAATGGGCGGTTATTATATGATGATTGGCGAAATGACCACGGGAGATTTTCTATTCTTCACCCTAATCCTTGGGTTTATGATTGCGCCTATTATTCAGATGAGTAATATTGGGAGTCAGCTAACCGAAGCATTAGCGGGTCTGGATAGAACGGAAGAACTGATGAATATGACAGCCGAAGAGGACAACCAAAACCGCAATATTGCATTAAGCACCCTAAAAGGCGATATTGAATTCGCTGATGTTTCCTTTTCGTACGAAGAAGGCAAACAGATTTTGCACAACATTACTTTTAAAGCGCCAGCGGGTTCTGTAACCGCTTTAGTGGGAAGTTCAGGTTCTGGGAAATCTACCATTGCTGGGCTCTCAGCTACATTTTTAACACCTCAATCTGGGAAAGTTACGATTGATAATCAAGATTTATCGAAAGTTAAATTGAGCAGCTACCGCCAATATTTAGGTGTGGTTTTACAAGATGAATTTTTATTTGAAGGTACTATTCGTGAAAACATCATGTTCCCAAGACCAAATGCCACGGAAGCCGAAGTACAAAACGCAGTAAAGGCAGCCTATGTAAACGAATTTACAGACCGTTTTGATAAAGGTTTAGATACCTTAATTGGCGAAAGGGGCGTAAAACTTTCTGGCGGACAAAGACAACGTTTGGCGATTGCCCGAGCTATTTTGGCAAATCCTAAGGTTATCATTTTAGACGAAGCCACTTCCAGTTTAGATACCCAAAGTGAAGCCTTAATCCAGAAAAGTTTGGCGGAATTAGTTAAAGACAGAACCACCATCGTTATTGCGCACCGTTTAAGCACGATAAGAAAGGCAGACCAGATTTTAGTTATTGAAGCTGGGCATATTGTAGAACGCGGTACCCACGACCAATTGATTGCTAAAGAAGGTAGGTATTACGAGTTGTATACTTATCAGGCGAAGATTTAAATACAAAGGAAGAGGCTGGGACTATCAGACCAGCGTGGATCAATTTTTTTAAATTTTCGTTAGCAGTAGTTTTTATTTTTTTGGCATAAAAGTATCAAGATATTTTGTCAAAGTCGGAAATTGATTTTCATCAAGCGGCTCTTTTTGTTTTTTAATTACTTTCATCGCTTTATATTTGGTAAAAATTCCAATACCATAAGAAACTTGTTTAATTTTATCTTCTAATTTTTCTAAGGTTTTGTTTAAAAACTCTGGTTTTATAAAGTCTACTATATTTTCTACTTGGTCATTAATATCTCCTTTTTCATTTGGGAATTCTTCAGTTAATGTATTTGAATAACTTGATAAGATGTTAATGATTTTAAAAAAATCAGTTTCTCCGTAAAGTTTATAAGCCATAATTGGGTCTACTAATGATAAATCATCAAGTGAATTTTTAAAATTATTTTCTAATTCAATAATTCTTTCTGCTGTTTCTTTTTCTCGAAACTTACCTATTAATTGTTGATATTGGTTTGAAAGTGATTTATTAAAATTCTCGTCCCGCTCTTCTTCAGGAAGTCGTTCTGCAATCTTACGAGATACAATATCAATAAATGGTTGTGTGTCCAATTGTTTTAAAGTGAAAAAAAGTTCTAGTAAGTAAAAAAGGACTTTATTTTTTACTTTCTTATCCTCTTTCCTACCTCTTAAGATTTGGCTGATTTCACTTAAAAACCATCCAAATCCTATACTCAAAATTGCGGAAATATAAGTCCAAATATTTACTTCCATTTATTGGTCGATTGATTTTAGATTGCTTCTAGATTGGTTATATTAGATAATTCTTTTAAATTATTTATCGCACATTCCTGCGACTTAAGCATCAAACTTTTTATGGGTATTTTTTTTATTTTATATTTCAAGCATACAAGCCCTAATGAATTTTAATCTAAATTTTTTTTTCATATTTCTTTAATGGGGAATCAGTTTTGTACAGTACTTTTCCAGAAGGCACAACTTTACTTGAACCGTCCAAATGTGTTTCTTGGTCGTCAAAAAAAATGTGAGCACCAAAAGCTTTTAAAACTTTATCTTTTGATAATCCTCCCATAAAATATGCTTCATCTACGTAAACTCCCCAATGACGTAATGTTTTAATTACACGCATATGACTTGGAGCATTCCTAGCTGTTACGATTGCGAGTCTTAATGGGGTTAATTCAATTGTTGTAGGTAAAAATTCTTGAATTTTCGATAGCTTTCTTAATAATTCTGCGAAAGGACCATCATTCAAGGGTATATCTTCATTATCAGATTCATGTTGATGAAAAGCATCAAGTCCTTTTTCCTTAAATATTTGCTCTGATTCTTCTGAAAAAACAACTGCATCAGCATCAAAAGCAAATTTAACTCTATCGATTTCTGGAAGATAGTCTGTTGGAGGGTCATAAATCAAAGCTGTAGCACAATTCGATGTGTCACTAATTTTCTGAACTTCAATTTCATCTTTTGATAAAAATAAATCAACGTCAAATGCGTCAATAAAAGGAGAAAGAGGTTCGCCTCCTGAAAACGCCCATCTAGTAATTGGAAGATTAAAATGTTTCATTGACTTCAAAACTCTCACACCTGTTTCTGGACTATTTCTAGACATTACGACGACTTCGACAATTTGTTTTGAAGCAATTTCATTCAATTTTAATAAACTTTTAATTAATGGAAAGGCTGTACCTTCTGTTAATAACTCGTTTTCGTGATCTAATTGGTATTTTCTAAATCCTTCAATATTTTCTTTTTTGAATATTTCGTTTTCTATTTCTAAATTAAATAGAGCTCTGGATGATATTCCAACTACTAAAATCTGTGAAAAATCTAATGCCATATATTAATCAAGTGTTTAAATGGTTGTTAAATTATTTTAGAATTAGGCATAATATCCTAATGTAGGCTTTTCGAAAATAATTATTAAGTAATTATTCTCGATGTTCATTCAATGTTTAATTCATATCTAACTTTTAATTGTTTCATGCAACCAGAGCATTTTCCACAAGCAAGATTTGATTTATGGCAAGAGTGAGCAATAGTAAGAAGTGTTTTAGGGACATTGTATTTAACCGCTAACTCATGACTATAATATTCTAGCGTTGGACAGATAACTTTAATTTCACCTTCTTGATAGAATAATAAATTGTTAATCATCTCATAAAATTTTTCTGTTCCATCTTTGTGAAAATTATCCGATTTGACTGATGCTAAATATATCTCATTTACAGAGTCTTTTATGGATTGCATTGAAGCAAGAGTTACTAGAAGTTGATTTCGAAATGGCCACCATTCTTCAGATGGCGAAATACTGGTGCTTTTAGAATTGACTAATGAGCCAGAACCTAAGTGCTTACAGTCAACTCTAATTACCTTGTGTTCTATATTTAGCTGACCGCAAACATAATCTGATACATATATTTCTCGCTCCGCCACAATTTGGCCATAATCTATGGTATATGCTATTTCAGGCTTAATGCCATAAGCCAAACAAATCGAATCAACACCGCCAGATAATAAAACAGCTCTTTTCATAAACTCCAAATAGTTTGATATAATGCTGTTGTCAAATTATTATATGTCGTGAAATGACCAGGCTTCAACATTAGTAGCTTTTTCTCGTCACAAGTACGGTGGTATCCTATAATGGTTTTACCACTAGCCATTGAAAAACCAGACTCTATAAGGGTTCCTGAATCAAGATTATCAAGAACTATAAAGATTACGTCAGAATTATTAATGCCTTCAATATCTTTTTTTGCAATTGATATTTCTTCCCCTAAACCAATATCATGAAATGGCGAAAAAACTTTTACCCCAAAAGAAAGTAATGCTTTGCGAATTTTATCAACAAGAATTAATTCTGATAAAGCAAAAAATGGAGAGGCTAAATACACTTGTTTTTTTGAAAAATCACTTGCTTCAAATTCTTTGTAAGGAAATTCGAAGTCTTTTGTGAAATCAACGTATGCTTTTTTATCACAGTAAAGTGCTGTAGATTTTGATGCTAATAAGGCAGATTCTACAAGTGAAAGCTTTTTACTCATCCAATAATATCCAAAGCTTGCTGTAAATATATCGCCAGAGCCAATTTTAAATACATTTTCAGTTATATAGCATGGTATCATATACTCTTCAGACGCGGTATATAAAGTTGCACCATATGGACCATTCTTAATAATAAATGCATTTACATTTTCTTCCTCAAAAAAGTATCTTTTGATATCAAAAATATTCTTACTTGATGCTATAGAGTAAGCTTCGTTTCGATTGATAATATATACCAATTCTTCTGCTGTACCAATTTCACAAAACCTTTTTGGTTTTATAGATGTTTGAGGATCATAAACAACTCTTTTACATGTAACTTTATATTCGGATTCTAGCATTCCGAATGCGATCACATCATCACCCTCAAATTTCCAATTTTCTGTTTTTGAAATATTAAGTAGACTAGGAAAAATTGATGGCTCATCCAAAGCAAAACTATATTGAAAAGTTATTAGTTCGTCATATTCATGGCATTCAAAACTTAATTGTGGGTAAACTTTTTGATTTTCTTTAAGGAATCGATTTGCTTCACTATTTCCGCTTGTTAAAAAATTTACTGTGTTCTCATTTTCTAGTAAGAATTTTGCACACCTAAATCCTGAACCAAATATTTCCATTGAAACATCGTCAAAATCAATTTCCCGATATGTACCTCCAATTACATTTATCATAATTATTTTCGAGTAATTTTAACCGTGCAAGATGGTGTATTAATTTTTTGTATTAAGGCTTCATATTCGGCACCATTTTTAATACAATCAATTAAATCAGGGGTATTGGAGTGTAATATTGCACCTAGAATTTCGCCATCACCATCCTCCAAGACAACTTGTTCATTAACGCCTATATTAACTTCCAATATAATTCCGACCGTATGTTTCGCTAAAACAGTTAGATTTATTGATGACACACTCGTAATTATGAAACTTGTTTCACAATCAAATTCACTGCGTTGTGGCGGTATATAGCCACCTCCTCCAGATCCACTCATAATTTTTTAGTTTTTGTTGTTTTTGAAATGATTCCTAAAATGCTAATAAATACAACTATTGTATTTAATAGCATTTTAGATTATAATTATTAAATCCAAATATAATTCAAAGTAAAACACCCACTTTACGGATAACCGTAACATTGCGCTTTTTAATCGGGGAGAGTTTCAAATATAGAATTTAAATTAACAATAACCAACACTCAATTACTACTCTCAATTTCACTACCATAAATCAAAGAATCCTACCTTTGCCCCATGCAATCCAAAATCCTATTTATAACGCCACCGTTTACCCAGCTGAATACAGCCTATCCGGCACCGGCATATTTAAAAGGGTTTTTGGAAACTCACGACATTGCTGTGCATACTTGCGATTTAAGCATAGAACTCTTTACCGAAATTTTTACGGGCGATTTTCTTCGCGCTATGTTTCAAGAAGCGCAAGCCTTAAAGCATTTTGATTATCCGGAAATTCGGAAGATGAAGACCAAGTACATTGGGTGCGTGGATGTTGTTATTCCGTTTCTTCAAAAGCAGGATCTTGCAACGGCGCATAAAATTTTGGCACCTAATTTTTTACCGTTGGGCCATAGACTGTCTAAAGTAAATACTACTATTAAATGGGACGCTGGCGAAATTGGCATCATCGATAAAGCAAAACATTACGGAACGCTTTTTATTGAAGAGATAGGCGATTTTATACACGCCAATGTAGATGAGTTTTTTGCCTTTACGAAGTATGCCGAGCAGATTGCCACCTCAGCCAGTAGCTTTAATGAAATAGACGAATTTTTAAGTTTTCAGCCGACAATCATTGAAGAGAAAATGCTGGATATTTTAATAGAAAAAATTAAAAAGAAGCAACCGCTTTTAGTTTGCTTTACCATTCCTTTTCCTGGAAATTTGTTTGCAGCCTTGCGTTGCGCCCAGTTTACAAAACAGTTTTTTCCCGACATTAAAATTGCTTTTGGCGGCGGCTATTGCAATACCGAACTGCGTTCGCTTACAGACCCACGGATTTTTGAATTTGTGGACTTTATTTCCTTGGACGATGGCGAAGGGCCATTGCTAAAAATGGTTCAGTATCTGGAAGGGAAGGTTACTGTAAATGATTTGGAACGGACGTATGTACTGGAAAACGATGCGGTTGTTTATAAGAATAAATTTCCGAATACCATTTACCATCACAGAAACTTGCCAGCGCCCGATTATTCTGGCTTGCCTTTTGAAAAATATGTGTCATTTCTGGATGTGGTAAACCCGATGCACCGAATGTGGACGGATGCCCGATGGAATAAAATGACCATCTCGCACGGCTGTTATTGGAAACAATGTTCGTTTTGCGATGTGAGCTTAGATTATATAGGAAATTACCAAAACACAACCGCTGAAGATTTAGTCAACAAAATTGAAAAGATTGTTAAAGACACTGGCATTACGGGGTTTCATTTTGTGGATGAAGCCGCGCCGCCAAAAATGTTACGAGCTTTGTCGAATGCATTGATAGAACGGAATGTAAAAATTACGTGGTGGACGAATATTCGTTTCGAAAAAACTTTCAGCTTTGAGTTATGCGAATTAATGGCGCAATCTGGTTGCATAGCGATAACTGGCGGCTTGGAAGTTGCTTCGGATAGATTATTAGCAAAAATGAATAAAGGGGTCGATATTGCCCAAGTTACGCGGGTTACCCATAATTTCTCTCAAAATAATATTATGGTGCACGCCTATCTTATGTACGGCTTTCCCACCCAAACGGAACAGGAAACCATTGATTCGCTGGATGTGGTACGGCAGTTGTTTGAACGCAATTGCATACAGTCGGCGTATTGGCATCAGTTTACTACTACTGTTCACAGCCCTATCGGGAAGAACCCGCAGGATTTTGAAATAATTGTTACCGGACCCGAATTTGAAGGTTTTGCCCAAAACGATTTATACCACGAAGACCCAAAAGGCGCCGATCATCCAAAATACACCAAAGGATTAAACTTGGCACTGCACAATTATCTAAATGGAACAGGTTTCGACAAACCGATGCAAACTTGGTTTGATTTTCCGGTGCCTGCTACAAGTCAGCCGGGAGATATGATTGAGGGGTTTTTATTGGAAGCTGTAGGCTCCAAACTTTAAGCTGGGTGAGTTTAGCACCTACGCCTAAACAAAAACACTCTTCAACAATAAAAAACCTCAACCCATTAGCATGTTATAAGGTCGCGCTATTATTTGCGCTAGTTCCGGGATACTCATTAGTCTTACTTTCCTCAAAAATTCTTTCCCTTCAAAGAAAATCAATAAGGTTGGCGCCGAGAAAACGCCATAAACGCCAGAAATTCCTGGCGCTTTATCTATTTGCACATTCACGTATTTTATAGCGGGAAAACGAGTAGCCAGCAACTCCTCCACTTTGGGGCGTAACGCTTCACAAACCCCACAATTGGGCGCAGAAAAGTAAACCGCCACCGCAGTTTCCGCGGCAATTAATTCTTGTAAAGTTTCGCTATTCATCATAGAAAAATTTTAGTTATCTATATCGTCGCTTTCGTCGCGAAGGTCACTCATTCGTGTAAAATTATAAACACCCTTTCCTTCGGCGATTAGCTCGTCATTCTGAAATGCTTTCATTCGCGCTACAAGTATTCTATTACCAAACCGAATAATTTTACCTTCAACCATAATTGCTTCGGGTTTGGCGCCCTTTAAATAATCTATCCTTAAATCTATAGTTGCTATTTTATCTTCCAACGACGTAAAGCGAGTAGCGCCAATAACACCGCCCACAGAATCCATAACGGTAGCAATCACGCCGCCGTGCCATCTGTTATTCCTGAAATCGCCCACCAATTCTTTCCTAAAAGGCACGGTAATCCGTACGAAGTTTTTTTCGAGCAGCACAATTTTTAATCCCAAAAACTTGTGCATTGGGATGCTTTCTTCAAAGGTGGTTTTTAAAAGTTCTATATTATTTTGGAGCATTTTTTTTATTATTTTTTCAATGTGGAGCAATTCTTCAAATTTAGAAATAATCACGCACACTACTTGCCAAAAACCGCATTTCAATTTCACTTCTTTTTAATAATTCGCGGAATCTTTTAAGATGAAAAATTACCCGTTTAACGAAAAACGAAATAACTATCTTTGCAAAATCAAAACTGGTCCACCAAAGCTTTTAGCAAAATTGGAGACAACAGACAACAGACAACCGACAACAGACAACAGACAACAGACAACCGACAACAGACAACTGCTATGAACTACTTCTCTACCAACTTCACCCTCGGCATTCTTGGCGGCGGACAGTTGGGCAAAATGATGCTCTACGAAACCCGCAAATGGGACATCCGCACTAGCGTTCTCGACCCAAGCGCAGAAGCTCCCTGCCGCATTGCCGCAGACAATTTTGAACAGGGCGACCTAATGGATTTTGAAACGGTTTATAACTTCGGAAAAAAAGTAGATGTACTCACTTTTGAAATTGAAGGCGTAAATATTGAAGCATTAGAAAAGTTAGAAAGCGAAGGCGTAAAGGTATATCCAAGTTCGGCAACGCTCATAAATATACAGGACAAAGGCGTTCAGAAACAGTTTTATAAAGAGCACCAAATACCTACTTCGCCTTTTAAAGTTTACAAAGATAAAAACGAGCTGAATGAAGCTATTGTTCGCAAAGAGCTCCATTTTCCTTTCGTGTGGAAAAGTTGCACCGGCGGTTACGACGGCAAAGGTGTGAGCATTATTCGCGATGCAGAAGGTACAATCCCTCTTTCTGAAGGTGCTTGCATTGCAGAAAAACTGATTCCTTTTAAAAATGAATTGGCAGTAATTGTTGCCCGCAATCCTTCCGGGGAAGTAAAAACCTACCCAGTTGTAGAAATGGAATTTCACCCCGAAGCCAACCAAGTAGAATACGTAATCTGCCCCGCCAGAATAGACGATGCCGTGGCAAACAAAGCAAGAGCATTGGCAACTAAAGTATCCGAAGCATTTAAGCATGTAGGCCTTTTGGCGGTAGAAATGTTCCAAACTGAAGACGATGAAATCTTGGTAAACGAAGTAGCTCCCCGCCCGCACAACAGCGGTCATTACAGCATTGAAGCCAGTTACACCAACCAATTTGAGCAGCAAATACGAGCTATTTTAGATTTGCCTTTGGGAAACACAGACAGTAAAGTTGGCGGAATTATGGTAAACCTTGTTGGCGCTGAAGGTCACACTGGCCCCGTAGTTTATAAAAACATAGAAAAAATACTAGCGATGGAAGGCGTAACGCCTCACATTTACGGTAAAAAAGAAACGCGACCTTTCAGAAAAATGGGCCACGTAACAATAGTAAACAAAGACCTGAACGTAGCACGAAAAATTGCGGAGGAGGTTAAGAAGACTATTGAAGTAATTAGTGAATAAAATGTCCCCTCGAATAGCCTGTACTGAGCGCAGTCGAAGTATAGTCGAGAGGTCATTGTTAAGCCAAATTATCATTAAAAAGTAGGTCTCGACTTAAGTTTATCTTGAGCGGAGACGAAAGACTCGACCAGACAAACGAAAACAAAAAAAAATGAGCAAAGTAGCAATAATAATGGGAAGCACCAGCGATCTGCCAGTTATGCAGGACGCCGTAGATATTTTAAAAGAATTCAACATTGAAGTGGAAGTAGATATCGTTTCCGCCCACCGCACTCCCGAAAAACTTTTTGATTACGGAAAAAACGCACATACGCGCGGCATTTCAGTAATTATAGCAGGCGCAGGTGGCGCGGCTCACCTTCCGGGGATGATAGCTTCACTATCGCCATTACCAATAATTGGCGTGCCCGTAAAATCCAGCAACTCTATCGATGGTTGGGATAGTATCCTTTCTATCCTCCAAATGCCCGGTGGCGTTCCCGTTGCAACAGTTGCCCTAAATGGCGCAAAAAATGCAGGTATCTTAGCCGCACAGATTATTGGAGCTTCAGATAAAACAGTTTTGGATAAGATTATTGCCTATAAAGAAAGCCTGAAATTGAAGGTTGAAGAAGGCGCGGAGAAAGTGCGCAGTGGGCAGTAGCAGTGGTCAGTGGTCAGTGGTCAGTTAATTTGCTTTATAATTTTCAAAATCTGATAGCCATAATCTAACACTTAACTCTTAACATCTAACGTCTAACGTCTAACGTCTAACGTCTAAAATCTAATATCTTTAATGAATCCCCTATTACAACCCTTTAACACCGCCCCTTTTTCCAAAATAGAAAACGCACATTTCCTCCCAGCAATCAGTCAATTGATTGAAAAAACTAGGGAAGAGATTGATGCTATAACTTCAAATACGGAAGTAGCTACTTTTAAAAATACAGTAGAGGCTTTGGAAAATACTGGCGAACAATTAGATCGCGCAACCAGTATTTTTTTCAACCTCAACAGCGCCGAAACTAATGACGAAATTCAAAAAATAGCGCAGGAAGTTTCGCCAATGCTTACTGAATTCAGTAACGATATGTTGCTAAACGAGGCTTTGTTTGAAAGAATAAAAACGGTTTACAATCAGAAGGACTCACTAAATCTTTCCGAAGAACAGCAGATGCTGCTCGACAAAAAATACAAAGCTTTTTCAAGAAATGGCGCCAATCTTTCCGAAGAAAAGAAAACACAATTGCGCAAAATTGATACGGAGCTTTCAAAATTGAGCCTCACTTTTGGTGAAAATATTTTAGCTGAAACCAATAAATTCGAACTTCAAATTACAGACGAAAAAGATCTCTCCGGACTTCCCGAAGGTGTAATCGAAGCTGCTGCCCAAACCGCCGAAGAGAAAGGAAAAGAAGGTTGGGTTTTCACTTTAGATTATCCAAGTTACGTTCCGTTTTTAACCTATGCCGACAATCGCGAATTGCGTAAAAAATTGGCAATCGCCTTTGGCGCTAAAGGTTTTAATAATGACGAATTAGACAACCAGCAAAATGTTTTGCAGATTGCAAACCTTCGTCACCAACGTGCAAATCTGCTGGGATATAAAAGTCACGCGCACTTTGTACTTGAAGAACGAATGGCCGAAACACCCGAAAAGGTAAAGTCGTTTTTAAATGAATTGCTCGAAAAAGCAAAACCCGCCGCCAAAAAAGAGTTTGCAAAATTAACAGCTTTTGCAAAGGAATTAGACAACATCGATCATTTAGAAAAATGGGACGGCGCTTACTATTCTGAAAAACTAAAACAGAAACTCTTCAATCTCAATGATGAAAAACTGAAGCCATATTTCGAATTAAAGAATGTAATTAATGGCGTTTTCACGGTTGCCGAAAAATTATACGGACTTCATTTTGAAGAGGTACAAAACATAGATAAATACCACGCAGATGTAAAAACCTACGAGGTAAAAGACGACGCAGGCGAATTAGTTGCCATCTTTTACGCAGACTTCCACCCACGTGCTGGAAAACGTAATGGCGCTTGGATGACTTCATATAAACCACAACAAATGAAGGGTGGTGAAAATGAGCGTCCGCATATTTCAATCGTTTGTAATTTCACCAAGCCTACAGCGAGCAAACCTTCGTTATTGACTTTTAATGAAGTAACAACTTTATTCCACGAATTTGGTCACGCGTTGCACGGTATGTTAGCAAACACCCACTATCCTAGCCTTTCTGGCACTAGCGTTTACTGGGATTTTGTTGAATTACCGAGTCAGATTTTAGAGAACTGGTGTTATGAAAAAGAAACTTTGGAGCTTTTCGCCACACATTACAAAACAGGCGAAGTAATCCCAATGGAATACGTAGATAAAATAAAGGATTCTGCAACCTTCCATGAAGGAATGGCAACGCTGCGCCAGCTAAGTTTTGGAATGCTCGATATGGCTTGGCACGGAAGTGATCCTTCGGGAATCAAGGATTTAAAAGCTTTTGAAGTTGCTGCTTTTGACGACACCCAACTTTACCCAGATGTAAAAGAAAATTGCATGAGCACTGCGTTTTCGCATATTTTCCAAGGCGGGTATTCTGCGGGTTATTACAGCTACAAATGGGCTGAGGTGCTAGATGCAGATGCTTTCGCACTTTTTAAACAAGAAGGTATTTTCAATAAAGAAGTAGCAGATCGTTTTAAAAGTTTCGTGCTTTCGCAGGGCGGAACTATGGACCCGATGGAGCTTTACATTAAATTCCGTGGACAAAAACCCGATCCAGAAGCACTTTTAAAACGAGCTGGTTTATTGTAATAAAAAAGACCTAACAGGTTTTAAAATCCTGTTAGGTCTTTTTTGTTTATTGAATTATACCTCTAATTCAATATAAATTTCTTTGTAAATGCGTGACCATTTTCTAGTGTAAACTTGGCTATATAAAAACCTTGTGCAAATTGCTGAAGTTGCACACTTCCATTTTCGCTATTCATTTCTTCAGAAATTATTCTTTGTCCGGCTACGTTGTAAACAGCAACTTCTTTTACGTTCGAAACTGTATTGTTTAAACGATAATTCAACGTTTTGTCTTTTACAAAAACACGAATTGCATTTTCAGAAAAGTCGTCTACAGAAAGTGTTTGTGGCTTAGCCGCTTCAATCAGAAATTCTAATCCGAGCTTGGCAAACTTTACACTGTGATCTGGAGTATTGAAAAACGAATACGTATCATCAGAACTGTGAATGTTGAAGTTGTGATCGCCAAAGTCTGCCTCAAAAGGGAAAGCAGCTTCATAACCATTATCTGCCCAACTTGCGTGATCTGAACAACCATAACCACATTCGGTGAAATTATAGCTAAAATTATGCGCTCCCGAGACATTGTAATGATCCATCAATTCAGTTAAATAATTATTTAATGATGCGCTATTGTAAGAATCGGTAGTAATATAAATATCACTGTTAGATCCTTTATAACCCGTCATATCAAACTGAACAAAAGCCAAAACATTTACGCCATTATTTGCATATTCTTCCGCAATTTCAGCAGAACCTACAAGTCCAACTTCCTCAGCTGCAAAAGCCATTACCTCAACGGTACGGCTTGGCACAAAATTCTTTTCTAAAAGCACGCGTACCATTTCGTTTAGCGAAGCAATACCAGAGGCATTATCATCAGCTCCAGGCGCATCATTATTATTAGGATTAGCTGTGGAATCGATATGCCCACCAATAATTACAAATTCGTCAGGAGTATTAGCACCATCCATCGTCAAAATAACCGAAGGCATTGGAGTGTTTGAGTGGTTGAATATTCTAGTATGCACGTCAGTTCTTCCTGATGCCAAAATCATCGCATCCCATTTTGCCTGTTGGTCTAAAACCGCTTGAACAGCTTGCGAACGCGTGTGATATCGCGTACCATAATTCTGAAGATCTAAAATATCGTTTTCAATATTTACTCCATCCACAAGGTTAAGACATTCATTTACAAATGCATCTTCGGTAATCGTAAAATTAACGAGAGGATTTCTGCGAGGTACGCGGTCTAAAGCTTGAATCGCTTTTTCCTTGGAGGCCCTGAAGATATATCCCGGCCCATGAGTTTTTACATTATCGTGAATTTTATGGATTACTTCTTCCGAAAGAAGCACGGCAGCCTGAGTGTATTTACTCTCAAAAATTGTAATCTCACTTGGGAAAAGTTCTTTGATGTAAGTAGCATCCTCAGCATTCATAGTGGCATACGTAGATTTAATACCTGCATGGGGGCTGGCTTGGGCACTAGCCATTACTGTAAATAATAGATACACAAGTACGCCTAAAGTAAATTTTTTCATTGGGATGTTTATAAAATTAATTTCAGTAAAAATATAATAACTGTGCAATTTAATAGTGAATTTCGAAAGTTTAACTATTCCAACCTGTTTGCATTCTGCATAATATCAGTGTTTACATCAAGAAAAAACTGCCCAAAAGTTCTAATAGAAAGGTGTAATTTCGCAATTGCTAAAAACACTTCAAACTAAATTTTAGTGAGTTCCGTATATATTAAAGAACTTACCTATTTTTGAAATAGGTTTAAAAACACTACTGTGGAATTATTAGATCCCGATAAATGGGTAGATAAATATGCCGATTACCTTTACAATTACACAATTGTTCGGGTAAACGACCCTATTGTTGCTCAAGATTTGATTTCAGAAACCTTTTTTGCAGGACTTAAATCGAAAAAGAATTTTAAGGGTGAAGCCACCGAACGCACTTGGCTGATTTCAATCTTAAAAAGAAAAATTATAGATCACTACCGAAAGACAAATTCGAAAAAAGGAAAGGCAGAGGTACATATTTCGTACAAAAACGAAGACTCTGAAGGGGATTGGCTGGAAGAAAACGCCGCAGATCCTTTTGATAAAACCGCCGAAGATCAAATGGAAAACGAGGAGTTGGGCTTAGCAATTTTTGAATGTTTGGGCCAACTTCCTGAAAAACAAGCAACGATTTTTAAAATGAAAACCGTTGATAATTTTGATACTGAAGCTATTTGTAAAGAATACAACATAACACCGTCTAACCTATGGGTAATAATCCACCGAGCACGAAAGACTTTAGCTGAGTGCTTGGAGAAAAATTGGTATTAATGCAAATGAAGTTTTTTTTAAAATGTAACGAAGCCGCAGAAGTGTGCGATAAATCTCAGTATAATGAAGCTGGGCCAATTGCTAAACTAATGCTAATGATGCATATTTTTATATGTAAAAGATGCCGTGGCTATTCAAAGAATAATAAAAAACTCACCGATACAATACAATCGGCGAATTTAAAGACGCTTTGCCCAGAAAGCAAACAGCTTTTAAAAACACAAATAAAAGAGAAAATAATTAAGGAGCAACACTCTTAAAATTGCTCAAAAAGTAGAAAAATAACCAACCACAATATAGGTAATCCCTCTATCCAAAAAGAGGCGAAATAACGATTCTGCATCGTTTTTGATATTACCAATAACCATCCTAAAATCACGCAAAAAATTAGAAGACTTATAAGGTAAGCCACTTCTGAATACGCCTTAAAAAATTCGAAAACTAGGCAGAAAAGCAAAATAAATTGTCCCAATAATTTTGTGTTTCTCACGCCAAACTGCTGCGGCAAGGTTTTAAGGTTTAACCCATCATAAGGTACATCGCGTATTTCAAAAGGTAAAATAAGCGCCACTACTATTAGAATTCGCTGCATAAAAGTTAAAAACACATCTGCCGAAATTGGCACTTCGGATGCTACAAAGGGCAAAATTACGGTCACACCCGCCCAGACAAAAGCCACAATGAAAATTTTTAAACCCGAAAAATTTCTAAGGTTTTTACTTCTTACAAACGGAACAGCGTATAAGAAGGTCGCCATTCCAAAACAAACCGTTATCAGCAATACTTTTATGGGAAGCTGATACGCAAAGTACACTAGCAAAACAAAACACACTGCGGAAAATACCTGAATTGTTTTTAAGGAATTTGTCAAAGTTCGGTGGTGCAAGCCAGCTACCTTGGCGTATTTCACAAAATTATATCCAGTTAAAGAAGCCAAAAAAACAAAGCCAATTAAGTGGCTTGAAAATTTCAATTGAAATTCTAAAACAGTTATTATTAGAAGCGATACAACAGCCAAGGCAACGTGTATACTGCTGTTTATGTAAAATGCAAAAACACCCTTTAGAAATTTCATAATATTAAAATTAAGCAATGTGTTAGCAACCTCACTAATTAGTTGATAAATATAGATTTCAAACCTTTAAAAAAGAAGCTATTTCACGTTAAAAATTGTAATTTTGCCAGCTAAATTTCAATCGCACTTTAATGAATACAGATTCTTTTGCTTTAAGACATATAGGACCCCGGGAAAATGATCTTCCCGAAATGCTTTCAACCATTGGTGTAAGCTCGCTAGATCAACTTATTTTCGAAACCGTTCCAGATGATATTTTGCTGAAAAAAGCATTAAACTTGGACACGGCGATGAGCGAACAAGAGTATTTAGAGCACATCACCGAGCTCTCTACAAAAAATAAAATTTTTAAAACATATATTGGTTTGGGCTATCACCAATCCAATACACCTCCCGTAATTCAAAGAAACGTTCTTGAAAACCCAGGATGGTACACGGCTTACACCCCGTATCAGGCAGAAATTGCGCAAGGAAGGCTAGAAGCTTTATTAAATTTCCAAACCGTAATTAGCGATTTAACTGGAATGGAACTTGCAAATGCTTCCCTTTTAGACGAATCTACTGCAGCTGCGGAAGCAATGGCGTTGCTGCTAAACGTACGCGACAAGGAAAAGAAAAAGAACAATGCTTTAAAATTCTTCGTTTCTGAAGAAATACTTCCTCAAACCCTTTCTTTATTGCACACTCGTGCGGAGCCTTTAGATATTGAATTGGTAATTGGCAATCACGAAGATTTTGACTTTTCAGAAGGATTTTTCGGTGCTTTACTTCAATATCCAAGTAAGACCGGAAAAGTTTATAACTATAAAAGCTTCATTGAAAAAGCGAACGACAACCAAATTAAAGTTGCCGTTGCTGCAGATATTTTGAGCCTTGTAATGCTTGAGTCTCCAGGTCATTTTGGTGTAGATGTAGTTGTAGGAACCACCCAACGTTTTGGTATTCCTTTAGGTTATGGAGGTCCGCACGCGGCTTTCTTCGCCACAAAAGATGAATATAAAAGAAGTATTCCAGGAAGAATCATTGGTATAACCAAGGATACTGACGGAAATAGAGCGTTACGTATGGCGCTTCAAACTCGTGAGCAACACATAAAGCGCGATAAAGCAACTTCAAACATTTGTACTGCACAGGTTTTGTTGGCTGTTATGGCTGGAATGTACGCTGTTTATCACGGGCCAGAAGGCCTAAAATATATTGCAAACAAAGTACATACAGGAGCCTTAACTCTTGCAAATGCTTTGGAAAAATTAGGTTTCGAGCAAATAAACGATACCTATTTTGATACTATCGCCATAAAAACAGATGCTACCAAAATTAAGTTTTTGGCTGAAGCCAAGGAAGTAAACTTCTACTATCCAGATGACGAAACAGTTTCAATTTCTATAAATGAAACTACTACTATAAAAGATCTCAATAAAATAGTCGCAATCTTTTCAGAAGCTAATAAAGGAGATTTTCAAAAAATTACTGAGTTAGAAACTGGCAATAAAATTCCAGAAGAAATTGCTCGTAAAACAGAATTTTTACAACAGGAGGTTTTCAATAAGTACCATAGTGAAACCGATATGATGCGCTACATCAAAAAACTGGAGCGCAAAGATCTTTCATTGAACCACTCTATGATTTCTTTAGGTTCTTGTACTATGAAATTGAATGCTGCTGCAGAAATGCTTCCTTTAAGCGACCCGATGTGGGGAAATATGCACCCATTCGTTCCAATAGAACAAGCTGAAGGATACCAAATAGTTTTAAAGAAACTAGAAAAACAACTTACTGAAATTACAGGTTTCGCTGGCACCTCTTTGCAACCAAATAGTGGTGCACAAGGTGAATTTGCTGGTTTGATGGTTATTCGCGCTTATCACGAATCTCGCGGTGACAATCATAGAAAAATTTGCTTGATTCCATCTTCAGCTCACGGAACAAACCCTGCAAGTGCTGTAATGGCCGGAATGAAAGTGGTAGTTACAAAAGCCAACGAGGAAGGCAATATTGATGTTGACGATCTTCGCGAAAAAGCGATAAAACACAAAGACAACCTTGCCTGTTTGATGGTTACCTATCCTTCAACTCACGGGGTATATGAGTCTGCAATTCGCGAAATAACAAGTATTATTCACGAAAACGGCGGACAAGTTTATATGGATGGTGCAAACATGAACGCACAGGTTGGATTAACACATCCTGGCGCTATTGGAGCAGACGTATGCCACTTAAACCTTCACAAAACATTTGCCATACCTCACGGTGGTGGTGGTCCAGGTGTAGGCCCTATTTGTGTTGCAGAGCAGTTAGTTCCTTTTTTACCTTCAAACCCAGTAATAAAAACTGGAGGAGAAAAAGCTATTTCAGCAATTTCTGCAGCGCCTTATGGAAGCTCATTGGTTTGCTTGATTAGCTATGCATATATCTGCATGCTTGGTGTAAATGGTTTAAAGAAAGCTACGCAACACGCAATATTAAATGCCAACTATATTAAAGAAAGACTTAACGGTCATTATGAAGTTCTTTATGCTGGAGAACGCGGTCGTGCTGCTCACGAAATGATTGTGGATTGCCGCCCGTTTAAAGCAAAAGGAATTGAAGTTACAGACATTGCAAAACGTTTAATGGATTATGGTTTTCACTCCCCAACGGTTTCTTTCCCTATCGCTGGAACTTTGATGATTGAGCCTACAGAAAGCGAAAGCAAAATGGCTTTAGATCAATTTTGTGACGCAATGATTTCCATTAGAAAAGAAATTGAAGCTGCAGATAAAGACGAACCAAACAACGTTTTGAAGAATTCGCCTCACACTTTGCAAATGCTTACAACAGATGATTGGAAATTTCCGTATAGCAGACAAGACGCAGCATTTCCGCTGGAATATGTTACTGAAAATAAATTTTGGCCAACCATACGTCGCGTAGATGACGCTTTTGGTGATAGAAATTTAGTTTGCACTTGCGCACCGATTGAAGCATATATGGAAGCTTAAAAATAAGTGTTCAAAACACAGTATTCAGAAGTCAGTATAAAGCACAATTAAGTACTGATTTCTGAACACTGAACACTGATTACCGAATTTTCCGTACTTTTAACCAAACTTTTCAACAATATGAATGTCAAGATAACAGGCATAGGAAGTTATATTCCGAGCGAAATTGCGAAGAATGAACATTTCGGGAAGCATCATTTTTACAATGATGACGGCACTCGCTTTGGTCAAGAAAATGAAACTATCATTGAAAAGTTCAAAGCTATAACGGGTATAGCCGAACGTAGGTACCTACCTAATAATCTAAATACTTCAGACATTGCAGCTTTTGCAGCAGAAAATGCAATCAAAAGTGCAGGTGTCAACAAAGAAGAATTAGATTATATAATAGTTGCTCACAACTATGGCGATGTAAAACACGGTTCTGTACAGAGCGATACGGTACCCAGCATTGCAACTCGTGTAAAACATAAACTTCAAATTAAAAACCCAAGTTGTGTAGGTTACGACATGCTTTTTGGATGTCCTGGTTGGATAGAAAGCATGATACAAGCCAACGCCTTTATAAAATCAGGTATCGCTAAAAGATGCTTGGTAATTGGCGCCGAAGCACTTTCTCGCGTGGTAGATCCACACGATCGTGATTCTATGATATATAGCGACGGTGCAGGTGCTGCGATTGTTGAAGCTTCCGAAGAAGAAGGAGGTATTCTTTCTCACGTAAGCGCAACTTATGCGTTTGACGAAGCTCATTTTATATATTTTGGCGAAAGCAACAATCTAGAGAAAAAAGACAATCGCCGATACATAAAAATGTATGGCCGTAAGATTTATGAATTCGCTCTAAGCCACGTGCCCGATGCAATGAAAACATGCCTTGAAAAAAGTGGTTTGGGAATAGATGAAGTGAAAAAAATCTTTATCCACCAAGCCAACGAAAAAATGGACGAGGCTATCGTAAACCGTTTTTATAAACTATACGGTAAAACTGCACCCGATAAAATTATGCCTATGAGCATAAATAAACTTGGTAATAGCAGTGTAGCTACGGTACCAACTCTTTACGATCTGGTATTAAACGGCGAGTTAAAAGGCCATTCAATCCAAAAAGGCGACGTTGTTATTTTTGCAAGTGTAGGCGCAGGAATGAATATTAATGCCATCGTTTATAAAGTTTGAAATAATCCAGAATTATGAATTCTGAATTCTGAATTAAAGAAAATGTACGAAGATAGATTTCCGAAGAAGCGATACAATCACACCCTAAATTTTCTGAACGACGTTATTTCCAAAGATGAAAAAATCTTGGATTTAGGGGTTACTAATCCGTTTTCTGAAATACTTTTAAAAGAAGGTTTTAACGTTACAAATACTAAAGGACAAGATCTTGATCTTGAAACCGAAGTTGTTAAAACAAATGATTACGAAGTAGTAACTGCCTTTGAAATTTTTGAACATTTAGTTTCTCCTTTCAATGTTTTGAAGGATATTGAAGCAAAAAAATTGGTCGCTTCTATTCCGCTAAAACTGTGGTTTACTAATGCCTACAGAAGTAAAACAGATAAGTGGGATCGCCACTATCACGAATTTGAAGATTGGCAATTTGATTGGTTGCTCGAAAAAGCTGGCTGGCGAATTGTGAAAAGTGAAAAATTCACCAATCCCGTAAACAAATTAGGAATTCGCCCAATTCTACGCAGATTTACACCCAGATATTATTTGGTTTACGCTGAGAAATTGTAACTATTGTTTTATTAGTTTAAAACTTTTTGAATTTCCGTTTTCTAAAGAAATTCTTACCACATAATTACCAATTGGCAGATAAGAGACATTAAAAAGGTTATTACTCAAATTATCATAAGTAACAACCAATCTTCCGTTTATATCAAATATTTGAATATGGGTAACATCAGCTAAACTGTTAAGACTAAAGGAGTTTTTAAATGGATTAGGGTAAAGAAAAAAGTTGTTTAATTTATTATCTATTTCTTCAATAGACAGAATAGCTCCAAGCTGTAAAATCCAAGCGCTTCCCTTTTCAGAACCTCCTTCATTATCAGAATAGGCACCCACAGCTATGCTGCTTTGTTCTGAAAGCCTCCCAACATTACTTACGCTAAAACCAAATGAATCTCCTTCCTCAATATCACCATCAAAATGCTGAAGCCCTTCCGTATACTTCACATAGCTATTTACAGTACCGTCAAAATTCAGATTAAGAATATAAAAAGCTCCAAAATTAAGCGCCCCGTTCTCACGATAACCTCTTGCGCCAACGACTATTTCAGTCAGTTCATCACCATTTAAATCTCCCATCAAATCAATTGACTTTCCAAAAAACATTTCGTCATTGAATTCAGTATCAAAATCTCCATCAGTATCGCTAATTTTTTGCAAGTTATTGACCGTGCCGTCTGTATTCATAAACAAGATATAAACCGCACCTCTACTATAGCCTCCGTCATTATCACGATAAGCACCCACGGCCAAATCAATAATTCCATCGCCATTAATGTCTCCAATATTCGCAATTGATCCCCCAAAATAATCACCCTCTTCTAAGGCGCCATTTAAACCACCTTGCGTATCACTTATTTTTTGATAATTTTTTACCGTTAAATTAGCATTAAGAAAGAGGATATAAACTGCACCCCTATCCGACCCACCGTCAGGATCTCTTCTAGCCGAAACCGCGATATCCTGAATTCCATCGCCATCTAAATCTCCAATAGCTTCAATATCCGTCCCAAACACATCCTCATCACCTAGTGGCGCGTTAAATCCACCTTCAGTATCACTAATTTTAACGTGAGAATTTACAGTTCCATCATTATTTAAGGATAGAATCCAAGCAGCTCCATGCCAATAACCCCCATCTCCATCATATTCTGCACCGACACCTATTTCTATTAATCCATCATTATTTATATCTCCTAAATATGATATAGAGGTTCCGAAAATATCCCATTCATCTAACTGCCCCTCAAAACCACCTTCTACACCACTAATTTTTTGATAAGTATTTACAGAACCTTCAATATTTAGGAAAAGAATATAAACAGCTCCATGATTAAATCCGCCATCATCATCCTTAATCGCAGATATAGCCACATCATTGATTCCGTCACCATTTAAATCACCAATTCCTTCAACAGAATACCCAAACCAATCCTCTATATCTAAACTACCCGTAAAACCTCCAATTTCGAATCCAATTTTTTCATAAATAACAACATCATAAACCTGTGCGTTGATTGAATTAAACAGGATAAGCGCCAAAAAAAATAATATTTTGTGCATAACAGAAATTTTAAATTTATACAATATCAATAAATATATAATATTTTTACTAAATGAAGATTTATATTATCATACCTGCCCATAATGAAGAAGCATTTATTGGAACATTACTCCAGTCCATTGTTGAGCAAACTCTTCTTCCAAATAAAGTAATCGTGGTAAACGACGCTTCAATGGATGGTACTCAAAATGTCATTAATCAATTTTCAGAAAAATATTCTTTTATTGAAAGCGTTTTTCTTAATTCTGAAGCGCTTCACGAACCCGGAGGTAAAGTAGTCAACGCTTTCTACAAAGGTTTTGAAACTCTTGACGCCAATTTTGACCTCATTGGCAAATTTGATGCAGATCTTATTTTACCGGTAGATTATTTTGAAAAAGTGTTAGCTTTATTCACTTCCGATGATAAAGTAGGCATTGCCGGCGGCAACCTTTATATTGAAAGAGAGAACGGCTGGGAGTTTGAAGCCATCTCAGAAAAAACAAAAGTCCGTGGCCCAATAAAATTATACCGGAAACAATGTTTTGAAGAAATTGGCGGTCTCAAAAAATCAATTGGTTGGGATACCGTAGACGAGCTTCTCGCTAAATATCACGGCTGGGATGTAAAAACTGATACTTCACTTCACGTAAAACATCTAAAACCTACGGGCAAGGTTTACACAAAAGCCTCCAAATACAAACAAGGCGAAGCATTTTATAAAATGCGCTACGGGTTTTGGCTCACTTTTATCGCTTCAGCAAAACTCGCTGCCAAAAAAAATAGTTTTCAGTTTTTTGTAGATTATATGAAAGGGTATCAAAAAGCTAAAAAAGACAAAGGAAATAGGGGTTTTATTGTTTCAGAAAAAGAAGGCGAGTTTATTAGAAAACTGCGCTGGAGAAATATTCGAAAGAAATTCGGTATTCAATCATAATTTTTTCAGCCTTAGATTCGTGGGGTTATTGCACAAAGCACTGAGATTCACGAAGGAAAATTAAGTCCGCAATTTTCAATCTTGAAACCTGAAACTTTTAGTTACAACAACATCTCCTTAACATTTAATCGCAGTTTAATTCGTTATTTTTGCTCGCAAAATTTTATCAATGAAATTCAAACTTTCTATCCTCTCAATTCTCCTTTCTTTTGCGCTACTTTCAACTTCTTGTGTTTCTGTTCAAGTAAAAGACAATACGGTTACTACAATTTCTTCGGAAGTAAAAAAACCTAAAAACATCATACTTTTAATTGGAGATGGCATGGGATTGAGCCAAGTTTCTACAGCTATTTACTACAAAGATGGTAAACCAAATTTTGAGCGTTTTAGTACTATCGGACTAAGCAAAACATCTTCTGCCAGCGCTTTGGTTACAGATTCTGCAGCTGGAGCCACTGTTTTTTCAACTGGCATTAAAACGTTTAACGGAGCAATTGGAGTTGACAAAGACACAATACAAGTACCAACAATTGTTGAACAACTATCAAAACGAGGCTTTGCTACGGGGATAATTTCAACTTCTTCCATTCAGCACGCCACGCCGGCAAGTTTTTATTCGCACGTAAAAAGCCGAAGAATGTATGAGGAAATCACCGAATTCGCGCCAAATTCTGGCGTTAATTTTTTCGCTGGCGGTGGGTTAAAATACTTCAACAACAGAAAAGACGGAAAAGACTTATTAGCTACAATGCGAGCTAACGGTTATGAAGTTATTACAGACCAACTTCCAAAAACGCCAAGCGAGAAAAACGAACTTATTTTACTTGCTGAAGATGCAATGCCGAAAATGAGTGAAGGCCGTGGCGATTTTCTTCCAATGGCAACAAAATTAGCTTTGGAAAAACTCTCCAAAAACGAAAATGGTTTTTTCTTAATGGTAGAAGGAAGCCAGATAGATTGGGGCGGACATAACAACGATGCCGATTATTTAATCCAAGAATTATTGGATTTTGACAAAACCTTAGGCGTTGCTTTGGACTTCGCTAAAGAAAATGGAGAAACACTTGTAATTGTAACCGCAGACCATGAAACTGGCGGTTTCACGCTGGCATCTGATGGTAGTGATTACAACAAAATAAAACCTTCCTTTTCTACCACTGGTCATTCAGGAACGATGGTGCCCGTTTTTGCTGAGGGTCCGGGCGCTTCCGTATTCAATGGAATTTTTGAGAGCATTGAAGTGTATTACAAAATGATGCGCCTTTTTGATAAATAAAAGCCAAAAAAAGCTTTTTCAATTATCAGTGCTCTAATTTTAGTATTTTAGCCATAGCTAGCGGTTATATGAAATATATACAAGATATTGGATCTTATTTTTTGATGCTTAAAAAGGTGTTTAGTGGTTTCACTAAAACATCTGTTTTAAAGCACCTTATTTTTAAGGAAATCAATGATCTTATCATTAGTTCCTTAGGGATTGTTGCCTTTATTTCCTTTTTTGTAGGCGGGGTTGTGGCAATTCAGACAGCTTTAAACATGGATAATCCTATCATTCCAGATAGTTTGATTGGTTTTGCAACACGACAGTCTGTTATTTTAGAATTTGCTCCTACTTTCATTTCCATAATTATGGCCGGAAAAGTTGGTTCATTTATTACCTCCAGCATAGGCTCTATGCGAGTTACAGAACAAATTGACGCGCTGGAAGTAATGGGAATTAATAGTCTAAACTACCTAGTTTTCCCAAAAATAGTAGCTTTAATGTTTTACCCCTTTGTTATCATTCTTTCCATGTTTCTCGGTGTTTTTGGCGGTTGGGTGGCTGGTGTTTATGGAGGTTTTACAAGCTCTGCTGCATTTATTGAAGGCGTTCAGCAAGATTTTATACCGTATCAACTATTTTACGCCTTTTTTAAGACCTTTGTATTTGCATTTATTCTTGCAACCGTACCTTCTTGGCAAGGCTTTAATATGAAAGGTGGCGCATTAGAAGTGGGTAAGGCAAGCACCAATTCATTCGTGTGGACAAGTGTTCTAATTATTGCATCTAACTATATAATAACCCAACTCCTTTTAAGCTCATGATAAAAGTAGAAAACGTACATAAAAGTTTTGGGGATGAAGAAATTCTGAAAGGAATAACCACGGAATTTGATAAAGGAAAAACCAACCTCATTATAGGCCAGAGTGGTAGTGGAAAAACTGTTTTGCTTAAATGTCTAATAGGCCTTTTTAAGCCCGAGCAAGGTCGTATTTATTACGACGAGGATGCCATTCAAGATATGGATGACGAGCAGCAACGCAAGCTACGTGAAGAAATAGGAATGCTTTTTCAGGGTGGCGCACTATTCGATTCTATGAATATTGAAGAGAATGTAATGTTTCCGTTGCGTATGTTCACAAAACAGAAAAAGTCTGATATGCTGGATAGGGTGAACGAAGTTCTAAAACGCGTTAACCTTGAAAATGTAAATAAAAAATTTCCGGCAGAAATATCTGGGGGAATGCAGAAGCGAGTTTCTATTGCACGTGCAATTGTGAATAAACCAAAATTCCTTTTTTGTGATGAACCTAATTCTGGTCTCGATCCTAAAACGGCTACATTAATAGATACACTTATTCAAGAAATTACGCACGAATACGATATTACAACCGTCGTGGTTACACACGATATGAACTCTGTAATGGAAATTGGTGAGAAAGTGGTTTTACTGAAACAAGGCAAACTTGTGTGGCAAGGCGATAACGACGAGATTTTTAAAACCGATAACGAAGATGTAACCAGTTTTGTGTATTCTTCAGACCTCTTTAAAAAGATACGTTTAGTACAGTTAAAACAGGGCTAATCTGTATTAAGGATATTCTGAAACCTGAAGCGTATCGAGCTTCATTTTATATTTCAACCAAGCTTCAATCTTTTTTAAATCTGCTTTTCGTTCCTTAGAAGGCACGTTCTTTTTCCACCGCACATTAATTACAGGAAGCGTATCTGTAGTTTTAAAATTCGTGGTTATTTTATTTGAATAGCTAAAAGTTTCAATATTGTCGTAGTTAATTTTAATCTCTTCGCTTAACTGTTTAAAAGGTACATTTTGAACCTTTAAATTTGCTACTTCGTTTTCCAAAAACCGAATTTTTTCATCCTTATTTTGAATAATTTGCTCATTCTTCACATATAAATCTTCCAAAATTCCAGCTTTTATTTCACCAGAAAGCTTCGCTGCCATTTCTCCACTTTGATCGGCACCCTGATAAATACGCAACTGAGTTCCTTCTAAATTTTCGGTTGCTTCCAATTCTTTCAACCAATCATTAATTTTATTCTGTGGCACCGGAAGTCCGATTAAATACACATCAATATTTTTCGACTTATAATCTTGCGTAAATTTTACTACTTCGGCACCTTCATAATTAATTACATTCTTTACGAAATCTTTCGTTTTATTTTCGAAAACCTGCTGATCTAATAATTTAAGAAACAACCAAACACTAGGCACCATTACAGCAATAGCAATCAACGATGCTACTTGTGCGGTTCGTCTTCTACGCTTGCTATTGGCGTAACGCACTAATGGAAATCGTAATATTTTTGAAACTATAAATGTGGAAAGCGCAATAAATACCGCGTTGATAGAAAACAAATAAAGAGCCCCTCCAGCATACGAAGCATTACCGACAGCCAAACCGTAGCCCACGGTACAAAGTGGCGGCATTAAGGCGGTAGCAATAGCCACACCGAATATTACACTAGCAATGGTTCCACTTTTTGTTTTTGCGACAATTAATCCCAAACCACCAAAAATTGCAATAAGCACATCCAAAATAGTAGGATAGGTTCTGGCCAGAAGCTCCGGGGTTTCTTCGGTTAAAGGTGAAAGTTTAAAGTATAGAAAAGCAGTAAGAACACTTAAAAACACCATCACTCCCAGATTAATAAGCGAGCGTTTTAATGTGTCTACATCATTAATTGCTACGGAAAGTCCAATACCCACGATTGGCCCCATTAATGGCGAGATAAGCATCGCTCCAATAACCACAGCTGCACTACTTACATTAAGTCCAATAGATGCCACAAAGATTGAAAAAATAAGAATCCACGCCGTATGCCCCTTAAAAGAAATATCTTTCTTTACAGCTTCAATAGTAGCATCTCGGTCTGAATCTGATCTAATATCAAAAAGCTCTATTAGGAATTTTTTGATGCTCTGCCACGTATTTAGTTTTACAGCTTCAAATTCCTCATCATTCGGAGTTATTTTAATATCCTTATTATTTTCCGTTGTAGCCATTACAAATATTTTTTGCCGAATTTTGTTGAAACCTCCTTCAGAAGTTCCTTAATTTCCTGCTCCTTTTTCTTCGGAAACAACAAAAGAACGTCTTCTTTATCCACTACAATATAGTCTTCAATGCCGTCTAAAACAACAAGTTTTTTCGAATCGGTAAAAATCATATTATTGCTTGAATTCTTTAAAAGAGTTTCAGCATTTACAACTGCATTTTGATCTTCAACTTTTTCTAATCTATCGTAAAGCGCACCCCAAGTGCCTAAATCGTTCCAATCGAAAGTCGCTTTTTTTACGAAAACATTTTTCGCCTTCTCCAAAATTCCATAATCAATCGAAATATTCTCTGCTTCGGGATAGTTATTTTCAATCCATTTATTTTCTTCGGAAGTATTTAAGGAAGTCATCCCTTTTGAAAATAAAGAATTCATTTCAGCCAAATGATTTTCAAAAGAAGCAACAATGCTCTTTACGCTCCAAATGAAAATACCAGCATTCCAAAGAAAATTGCCTGCAGCTAAAAACTCTTTGGCAGTGTTATAATCAGGTTTTTCGCGGAATTGCTTCACCGGTTTTATTTCGGAAGCCGCGTTTTTATCACTTTCAATATATCCGTAACCAGTATTTGGAAAAGTTGGCTCAATGCCTAAGGTTAGCAAAATATCTTCACGTTGGGCAGCATCAAAACAAGCTTGAATATCATTCGCAAAAGCGTCTTCATCTTCAATCCAATGATCGCTGGGCGCCACTAACATTAATGCGTTGGGATTTTCCTTTTTAATTTTTAATGCAGAAAGCAGAATACAAGGCGCAGTATTTCGCATCGCAGGTTCTAAAACCACTTGTTTGACTGAAATTTCGGGAAGTTGTTCCAACGTAATATCCAGATACTTGTCGTTAGTAAGAATGTGAATGTTTTCTGAAGGAATAATTTTGTTGAGCCGTGAAAACGTTTTTTGTAGCAACGTCTGCCCCGTCCCCAACATATCGTGAAATTGCTTTGGAAATTCTTGGGTGCTCATTGGCCAGAATCGAGAACCAATTCCACCGGCCATAATTACTGCGTAATAATTTTTGTTCATAGGAATGCCTGCGTAGGCAGGTATCTTTTAATTAATTTATCGCAGTTTCCTGCGTCCTGTTTTACTTAAGTACCGTTTGTCTTTAGTCCGATTTTTACAAATCTTTCAACTAATAAACTCATCGACTCATCTACTTATTGACTTAAGAATTCCACTTCTGCATTCGGATTAAAAAGATAGATTCTACCTGTAGAAACCTCTACACATTCAAACCGTTTCACTCGCTGGTTCCCGCGTTTAAAGATTTTACCATTGTACAATCTAAAATGCGCGCCATGAGGAATCTCAAAGATATAATTTTTATCGTTCTCGGGGTCAAACTGCTTTAGTGCAAGCGCCAATGCTGCGTCTGTGTCACTAGAAGCTTTCGGGTTTTTAAAATGCCGTGCCAACAAAGGCAATAATTGATTTGGAAAAACTTCTGGCCGTAAATACGGCAGCATTAATAACTGAAAAGTACGCTTCCATTCCAACCCGTGCGGTTTTATAGTGTGCCCATATTTTGTGAAAGCTTCCAAATGCGCTATTTCGTGAACTAGTGTAATTAAAAATCGGTATTTATTCAACGATGCATTTACGGTAATTTGATGCTGCCCATTGGCCATTTTTCGGTAGTCGCCGTGTCGAGTAACACGCTCATTTACAATTTTTAGATGAACATTATGAGTTTTTATCAAGTCAAAAGCCGAGGTCACCGAAGCCTGTGGAATATATTTTTCAAGAATTTGCGTCATATATCTGAAATGAGGGTTACCGTCCTCTTTTTGCTGCTCAAAAATACCGAGTATACATTAAAAGCAGGTGGATTTAGTAAAGAAAATATAAGCAATTCAAAAATAAACTCCACCTACTCCTTTTTATTTCAATCATTTATAATTTTTTATTTAAATCAATTCTAAATAGTCTTTGAAAATTAACAAAATCATAATAGATTTGCACCTTATTTAAAATCAATCCAAATAAAAATAGATATAAAATGAAATTTATACCAACACTACTTTTCATCTTTTGTGTTCAAATAACTTTTGCACAAGAAGTAGCTCAGATAACTGGAACAGTAAACGATATAGACAATAATCCAGTGCCTTTTGCAAGTGTTTACATTTCCGAACTTAAAAAAGGCGGAGCCGCAGACGAAAACGGAACTTTTACAATTTACAACATCCCTCATGGGCAGTGGCAATTAACGGCGAGTGCCGTAGGTTTTAAACCTGCCACTATCATAATTAATCCGAATGAAACTACCTTAAGCGGACTTCGATTTCAACTTAGTTTAGACAATGAACTGGACCAAGTTGAAGTTTTCGGAAACCGCAACGACCGTCCAGATAAGATTGAAACGCTTACTCGCCTACCGTTAAAAACCTATGAGCAAATTCAAAGTATCTCTGTACTTTCTGAAAAATTAATTGAAGATCAAGGCGCCTTAAGCATTTCAGAAGCTACTAAAAATGTTCCCGGGGTTTACACTTTTGCAACTTACGGAAACAAACGTGAAAGTATGTCGTCACGAGGGTTTAGAGGGATTCCTATTCTGAAAAATGGGGTGAGAATACATTCAGATTTTCGCGGTGTGGGTATTCTAACCGATATGCAAGGCGTAGATAATATTCAAGTTTTAAAAGGAACGGCTTCAATAACCCAAGGGGTTGCAACAGATTTAGGAAGCCCGGGTGGAATTATAAATATTGTTACAAAAACACCCAAATACACTACCGGCGGAAGTGTGAGTATTCGCGGTGGGAGCTTCGGACAAGTAAGACCAACTTTCGATGTTTATGGCCCACTGAATAAAGAAAAAAATATTGCTTTCCGTATAAACGGCGCTTTAGAAAGAGCCGATAGTTTTAGAGATTTCGTGGGAAAAGAAAGTTTCTACTTTAATCCTTCTTTTGAATGGAAAATAAATGAAAAGACAAAAGTAACCCTCGAATTAGATCATTATTACGACAGCCGAACCCCAGATTTGGGAACGGTAAACTTGGCAGAAAATGATGTAAACGCAATTTACGATCTTCCCCATTCGCAGTTTTTAGGGTTCGAGAATGACCGTTCCATAACGCAAAACACCACTTATGCCATTAGAATGGATCACGAATTAAGCGATAAATTAACTTTAAAAGGTGCCTTCTACAGTTCTTCTTTAAAGTTAAATGATAAAGGCGCAGGACTAAGTAAAACTATTGTTGAAAACGATGTTCCATTATACAATGTACGCCAGCGCAGTTATTCAACTTCTACGCGTGACGATAACAATAGCGTACTACAGTTTGATTTAATTGGAGATGATGTTTATACAGGCTCGATTAAACACACCTTCCAAGTTGGATTCGATTACCGTTCATCAGATTATAGCACTACCAGCCAATCTGCTGGTGTTTTGGATACTATAAATGTATTTCAAAATATTGAACACCGCTTACCAAACGTAACACTTGGTGAAGCTAGTTTAAACGGTGGAAAAACAAATTCTTTGGGCTTTGTGGCGCAGGATGTTATTTCGTGGAATGGTTGGCTTAAAACATTTTTGGGAGCGCGTTACAGTTCAACTGAAACAATTGCAGATGTCGAAAATACGCGCAGCGACGCCTTTAATCCGTTGGGAGGTATAATCGTTTCACCAATTAAAAATATAAATATTTTTGTTTCGTACACTAACAGTTCCTACCCGCGTTCAGCTTCCCGTTTAGGTCAAAATGGCGAAGAATTAGGCAATGAGCGCTACGATCAATTGGAAACTGGTTTTAAAACTACTTGGCTCAACGACCGTTTACGATTCAATTTAACGCTTTATAAAATAAATAATGAAAACATAAACCTTCCTGTTTATGACGAAACTTGGACAAATATTCTCTACTATGCCCAAGGTGGTAACGACCAGCGTCAAGGAATAGAAGTAGAACTTACCGGACGTCCGTTAGAAAACCTAGAATTAATTGGGGGCTACGCATATATCGATGCGCAATACAAAGAACACACCTCCTACGTATACGGTTCGGCCCCCTTAAATACGCCAAAGCATACATTTAACGCATACGCCAATTATTCTTTCAGAAATAATGCCTTGGAAGGACTTTCAGTTGGAGCGGGTGCATATTATACTGGAGAGCGTCCAATTAACGATTGGTCTTCAGGACCAGTAACACACGAAGGAATTGTACCAGGCCAAGAACCGTTTGATGTAGAAGCCTATACTTTGGTGAATTTGCAAGCGGAATATAAATTCAATCAAAATTGGAGCGTTCAATTTTTACTGAATAATGTGTTCGATAAAATAGGTTACAACACATATAGAACTAGCTATATAAACCAAACCGATCCACGAAACTTTGCTGGAGTGCTACGCTATAATTTTTGATTGTTTGAGTTGTTAGTTGAAAAAGGCACGACCTAGGTTGTGCCTTTTAGTTGTAATAGAAACTCCTGGCAACCTAAGGTTTTATTAAAAATAAATTATGAAAAATAAAAAATACACCCTTCGGAAATTTATAAACGACGTGCACCTTTGGCTTGGAATAGGCAGTGGCATCATACTGCTAATAATCTGTCTAACAGGAACGGTTCTTACTTTTGAAGAAGAGATAAAAAATATTTTTGCCGAAGAAATAAGCGTTACTCCAACAGCGCAGCTTCTTCCAATAGAAGATTTAACAAATAAATTAGCTGCTGAAGGCGAAGTAATGCGTTTAACGATAAGTCCTGAAACCTCAAAGCCATACGAATTTTCGGTAAAAACGAGTAAAGAAGATAGGCGCGGCACAACCTTTTTTATGGATCAATACCAGGGAACTTATACAAAAAAAGCTCCCAATGTGCTCGACGGCTTTTTTATGACGATGTTTAAAATGCACCGTTGGTTATTATTAGATATTTCTATTGGAAGACCCATCGTTGGCGTGGCAACTATAATCTTTTTAATACTTTCCATCACCGGAATTGTGCTATGGTTTCCGAAGAAAAAATTAAAAAAACTGAAATGGAAACATCTAAAACCTGGATTAAAAGTTGCGTGGCGCGCAAAATGGAAACGTCTTAACCACGACCTACACGTTACGCTAGGATTTTATACCGCTATATTTTTAATTATAATGTCGCTTACAGGTTTGTTTTGGTCTTTTGAATGGTATAAAGATGCGGGAAGTGCCGTGCTAGGCACAGAAGTTTTTGCCGGTCGCAGTGGCGGACAAAAAATAGAATCTTATGTTGCGCCAGATAAAACGATTGTAGATTTTGCCGAAATATTAAACATCACCCAACAAGAATTACAATTTAAAGGCACCACTGTATTACAAATACCAAAAGCTGAAACAGAAATATTTAGCGTTAGAAAATACCACGATCAAGATTTTTTCCAAACTGCAACAGACGAGTTAAAAATTGATCGAGACGGTACTGTGATTTCAAAAGAAATTTTTTCAGAAAAACCATTGAATGTTCAAATTGCGAGTTCCATAAAAGCCATACATATGGGAACCATTTTCGGCTGGTTTTCAAAAACCATTTATTTTATTTCCTGCTTAATCGCAACAAGTCTACCTATAACTGGAGTGATTATTTGGCTAAATAAATTGAAGAAAAAACCGAAAAAACAAAGAAAAATTAAGGTGTAGTACTTGAAATTTGCAGTATTTTTCCGTTGTAAAACTTATTCCCCGTAAGGGAAAAATCGAGAATGTATTTTGCCATTTCAGTGGCTGAAAGTGGTGCATTAAATCCTGGGAAGGCTTCCGCAAGCATTTCAGTTTGCACAGATCCTAAAGCCAAAACGTTGAATGATGGACCCGTTTCTTTAAATTCTTCGGCTAATAATTCGGTTAAAGTTATGATTGCACCTTTGCTGCTGCTATACGCGCTAAGTCCGGGGAATTTTACACTGCCTTGAATACCGCCCATACTGCTAATGTTCACGACGTGTCCATCTTTTTTCATAAATGGAAGCGTAGTTCTTATTAATGATGCAGGGCCAAAAACATTTACGTCATAGCTACTTTTAAATTCTTCGGAAGTAATTTCGGCAAAAGGTTTATTTACTAAATATCCAGCGTTATTTATTAAAACGTCAACAGACTGCATTGCTTTTTGAAGATACGAACTAAGTTTAATTATTTCAGATTCATCTGCAATGTCAAATTCCAGTGCTGTTACGTTTTTCAGTTTTAAATCTGAAATCGGCTTTGAATTTCGCGAAAGTGCTAAAACATTGTGTCCGGCTTCCGAAAATAGCTTTACCATTTCGAAACCGATACCACGGGAAGTGCCTGTAATTATAACGTTTTTCATGTTTTTAAAATTTGGTAGGCGCACGATTAATCGCGCGCCTACCGAAGAAATAGGTTATACAAACATCGTCACAGGATTCTCGATATACTGTCTTAATGTTTGAAGGAATTTAGCACCTGTTGCTCCGTCCACTGTTCGGTGGTCGCAAGCTAAAGTTACCATCATTGTATTGCCAACTGCAATCTGCCCATTTTTTACAACCGGTTTTTGAACGATTGTACCAACAGATAAGATTGCAGAGTTAGGCTGATTTATTATTGAAGTAAATTCTGTAATACCAAACATTCCAAGGTTGGAAACTGTAAACGTACTACCCTCCATTTCCTGCGGAGTTATTTTTTTATTACGCGCTTTTCCGGCAAGTTCTTTTACTTGCCCGCCAATTTGAGAAAATGTCATTTGGTCTGCAAATTTAAGTACAGGAACCAGCAAACCTTCGTCCACAGCAACAGCAACACCAATATGAATATGCTTCGCTATTCTTGTAGCTTCTGGCGCCCATTGGCTATTTACTTGCGGATGTTTACGCAATGCCATTGCACAGGCTTTTATAACCATATCGTTGAAAGATATTTTAACATCTGGGTCGGCATTTATTGCTTCGCGAGCGGCAATTGCGTAATCCATATCTAACTCAACCGTTAAATAATATTCTGGCGCGGTGAATTTAGATTCCGCCAAACGTTTGGCAATAGTTTTTCGCATTTGAGAATTTTTCACTTCCTCAAAGCTTTCAGTTCCTACTGGAGTGTAAGCTTGCCCACCACCTGCAGCAGGTTGGTAATTTTCAATATCGCTTTTTACAATGCGGCCGTTTTCTCCACTTCCGCGCACTTGGCGTAAATTGATTCCTTTCTCTTCAGCCAATTTTTTAGCCAAAGGCGAAACGAAAATGCGACCTTCATTTGTAGTTTGTGAAGATGATGAATTGCCTTTGCTCTCCGTAGTTTTCGTTGGAGCAGAGCCCTTATCCTCCGTAGCTTTAGCGCTAGATTCTTTTTTGTCAGCCGCAGATTTAGCGGCAGCGGTTTCTTTTTTATCTGAAGATTTTCCGCCCTTTTTTAAGTTTTCAACTATTCCAGACACATCAGTTCCTTTAGGGCCAATAATTGCAAGTACTGCATCAACGAGAGCAGATTCGCCTTCGCCTATGCCTATTTTTAAAAGCGTTCCGGTATAGAATGATTCAAATTCCATAGTTGCTTTATCGGTTTCGATTTCGGCAAGAATATCGCCTTCTTCTACTTTATCGCCTTCTTTTTTAAGCCAAGATGCGACTGTTCCCTCAGTCATTGTATCGCTTAAACGTGGCATCGTTATAATTTCAACACCATCGGGCAACTCGGCATCGCTCGATGACCCCTCATCTGAATTAGAAGAACTATCAGATTTCTCTTCCGAATCATCTTCGGAAGCTTCCTCATTGTCATCATCCTTAGCTTCAGTTTTATCCTCCTTTTTATCTGAAGATTTGCCACCGATTAAATCTGATATATCCTCGTCTTTCTCTCCAATAATCGCCAAAAGTTTATCAACAGCTGCGGTTTCGCCTTCACTAATTCCTATATAAAGCAGCGTTCCTTCATGAAAAGATTCGAACTCCATTGTGGCTTTATCAGTTTCAATTTCGGCTAGAATATCGCCTTCCTTCACAGTATCGCCCACTTTTTTAAGCCAGCTTGCTACCGTTCCTTCTTCCATGGTGTCGCTCAAACGCGGCATGTTTATTACTTCTGCCATTTCTTATAATTTATCTGATATAAACGGGTAATTTTCCTGTTCGTAAACAGCATCGAACATCAGGTTCTTATCTGGGTATGGAGATTCATCTGCGAATTTCTCGCATTCCTCTACCATAGCTTTTACTTTTTTGTCAATTTTTTTTATCTCAGCTTCGGTTGCCCATTTATTTTCATAAATCTGGTGAAGCACATATGTAATTGGATCTTCTTCCTGTTTTTTGGCAACTTCTTCTTTGGTACGATAATGTTGCGCATCACTCATTGAGTGACCGCGGTAACGGTAGGTACGCAATTCTAAAAATGTTGGGCCATCGCCACGACGCGCACGTTTAATTGCTTCGTCCATTTCCTTTGCAACCACTTCTGGTTTCATTGCATCAACTGGCTTACAAGGCATTTCGTACCCTAAACCAAGTTTCCAGATATCTGTGTGGTTTGCAGTTCGCGCTACGGAAGTTCCCATTGCGTAACCATTGTTTTCAACACAGAATACTACTGGAAGTTTCCAAAGCATTGCAAGGTTAAAAGTTTCGTGAAGTGAACCTTGACGTGTTGCGCCATCTCCCATATATGTTAGCGTTACAGCGTCTCTATCAAAATACTTATCGGCAAATGCCAAGCCAGCACCAAGTGGAATTTGTCCACCCACAATACCGTGCCCACCATAAAAACGATGTTCCTTAGAAAAAATATGCATGGAGCCACCCAAACCTTGAGAGGTTCCGGTGCTTTTTCCATAAAGCTCTGCCATTACTTTTTTAGGATCCACACCCATCCCGATAGGTTGTACGTGATTTCGATATGCTGTAATCATTCGGTCTTTGGTGAGGTCCATAGCGTGCAATGCACCTGCTAAGACAGCCTCCTGACCGTTGTAGAGGTGTAGAAAACCTCTTACTTTTTGATTGATATAAACTTGGGCTAATTTATCTTCAAATTTGCGCCAAAAGAGCATGTTTTCGTACCAATCGAGGTACGTTTTTTTGGTGATTTTCTTCATCTATCTGCGATAAGTTTTTCCCAAGGGGAAAATTTATTAAACGGATAACAAAAGTAGCACTTTATAAGTAGAAAATACAAATTACAAATCCCAAAAACCAAATCTTAAATAAACTTCAAATATCAAAAACCAAATTCCAAATAAATCACAAAAATGAAAAGTGAAAATTCAATTAAATGACAAGTCCACTTGAAGGAAGAGTTGCCAATTATAATTTGAAATTTATTAGATGTGTTTTAGAATTTGGTGCTTTTTTATTTTAGAGGTATTTAGCATCAAAGCCAAGCGGTAGTAAATCCATAACCGAAGCAACTTTTACAATTTTTCCTGTTTCGCCCATAAAGTAAATGGCGATTGGTGAATTTTGCTTTTGCTCATATTCTGCCATGGATTGCCTACAAGCGCCACACGGACCAATAGGTTCTGTTAGCATTTGACTGGATGAACTGGCAGAAATAGCCATTGCTTTGATTTCTTCATTAGGAAAAAGAGCTCCCGTATGAAATATAGCAACGCGTTCCGCACAAAGACCCGAAGGATAAGCTGCATTTTCTTGGTTACTGCCGATTGTAATTTCACCAGAAGATAGCTTTATAGCAGCACCCACCTTAAAACGTGAATAAGGCGCATAAGCGTTTTCACGTGCTTGCTGCGCCTTAATCATTAATTCTTGAATGTCTTTTGGAAGTTCTGAAATATCTTCAAAAACCACCAAATCGATTTCAATTTTTTGTTTTTTCACTTCTTAAATGATGAGTTTAGTTGTTCAAAAATAGAATTCCTTTTAAAGTCTCTAAATTTTTAAACACTCAACTATTAAACTTTTTTATTAATATTCGTCGTACTCATCTCCAAAATTAAACGTCAAACCAAAACGAAGGGTACCGTCTAATGGGCTGTTTGCTAATTTTGAGGTTGAGAATAAGTAAGAGATATCAATATTTATTGCGGTGTAACGGAAACCTGCACCAAAGGACATAAACTTTCTACTTCCTTTATCGTCACTTTCGTTGAAATACCCAGCACGGAAAGCAAATACATCTTGGTACCAGTATTCAGCACCTAAAGCCCAAGTAAATTCTTTTAATTCTTCGCTGAAACCGTCGGGTGCATCATTAAATGAAGAGAACATTCCACCGAAGAAACTTTCGTTGTAGTAATCATCTTGATTGTTTATAGATCCGTCGTTGTTTGAATCGCTTGGAGTAGGCACTAATAGTTTGTTAACCTGAGTAGAAACTCCAACTTTGTTGTATTCGTCTAATATGAAATCGAATCCACCACCTAAACCAAGGTTTGTTGGAAGGCTACTTTCTGAACCAACTTCGTCATACTTTAATTTTGGACCTATGTTCGAAATATTGAAACCCATTCTCCAACGACCGTCAAAATCGTCATAAGGTATTTCTTCACTTTGGTAATACCCTGCAATATCCACCGCAAATGTACTTGCCGCAGAAGCATCTGCTACAGCGGTTTGAAGTTTTAAATCTGAACGTATATAACGACCTGCAACAGCCATAGCGAAACGCTCACTAAGTCTAAGTGAGTAGGATACATCAAAAAGCAATTCGTTTGGTTTAACCAACAAAGGCTCTTCATCTGCAGTTTGGCGTAATTCTATTTCTCCATTGCTGAAATATCGGAAACTTGCTCCAACAGCACTACGCTCGGTTAATCTATTATAATAGGTAATGTTACCCAAAAATATATCGTTCACCAATTTGCTTAAGTAAGGTGTGTATGTAACACCAACGCCTTGTTTTGAAAGTGAAAAAGCGTATTTTGCTGGGTTCCATTGTTGTGAAAAAGCATCTGCAGAGGTAACAACCCCTATATCTCCCATACCGGCGGCACGAGGGTCGGCAGCAATTAGTACAAAAGGAACACCTGTAGTTATAACTCGATTCTCGATTCCTGTATTATCTTCTTGTGCTACAGATTTAAACGCTACAAGGCCTAACAAAATTGGAATAAGTAATTTCTTCATATTAAATAATTTTGAGCAAATATAATTTTAATTTTTATAGAATAACGAGTTTCTCAAATTTTTCAACCCGCTGATTTGTTAACGCAGTTTTAACTGTAATCTTGTACACATACACACCTTTTCCGATACGATCGCCAAAATCATCACGTCCGTCCCACGTAATTTCGCGACATAAATAACTGCCGGATGGTGGCAAGGTAGCGTTTTTGGTCCAAACAACTTTTCCGGTTACAGTGAACACTTGAACTTGTACATCTAAGGTCTCATCTGGTCTGTTGTGGTTAAACCAAAACTGAGTATAGTTCACAAATGGGTTCGGGTAATTGAGTACGCGTGTAATTTCTAGTTTATCGCTACCTGCAACTATAAATTGAATTTCGGCAGTAGATGAGTTATTATAAACATCCCAAGCTTTTAAGGTTAGGGTATGCAATCCATCTTCAAGATCGCGAAATTTAAAAGTAGTTTGCCCTTTTGAATAGTCATCAACATCGGCTTGGTAAAATTCATTTAAAACAAATGGATTGGATTCATCACCGTCCAAAATAGCTACAATGTCATGACCAATACCACTAGCGGTATTAATACCATTAGAATCTTCAAGTTTTGCGAGTAACATAGGGGAATCATCCGTAATTCCACCCGAAACAAAACTTTCATCGTTCATATAGAGCTTAATTAATGGGCCTTCGTTGTCTTCGGGTGCATTTTCATTTAGGCCGCCAACGTTCAAATCTAAATTTACTCCAGCTTGATCTTCAAGCACGTTATCTCGTTTTGCATATAGACTAACCCGTCCTTTACCCACGGGTATTTGAATATCTCGAGGCACTACAAATTCAAATTCAAAAAGCCCCTTGGATATAGTTGCCTTCCCATTAAATAGAACTTCGCCCAAGGTGGTGAAGTCCATTACAAAGTTGAAGTTATCGTTGTCTAATGTTTGACGCATTACGTTTTTATCGAACACCTTTGCTTCAAGTATACCATTGTAGTCTGCCATTAGCATGCCCGCTTCATTTACAACTTCGCCTGCAAGTTTTATTTTACTTAGAGCCTTAAGTGTATCTGTGGACTGACCAATAGGCAAATCATTTAACATTGTAAGACGAATACTTTTTTTAGGAAAAGCGAGATGCATTGCAGGATCGCCTACGTAGAAAACCACACGTCTTAAATCGCTATCTATTTCTTGTTTGGAAAGTCGCAACCCTTCTGCCGGTGTATTTGGCACATCCATATTGTATCCGAAAAGGTTGTTTGCGAGGAGCTGATTGAATGTTACCCCAGTAGAAATATAAATTGCTCGTGTTGTAGTAACTAAAGAAATAGCACCCCCTTCTTTGTTTTGATAAGTTAATTCTCCCGCAGTGATTCGCAGCGGATTATCAAATTTTGTGAACTCGCAAGTAACGGTAATAACACAAGGCAAGTTATCTTTATTCTTGAAGTTTTGGGCGGTTTCTTTAGTATAGATATATTCTGCAGCAAGGCCATCTTCGCCCCCGTGACCAAAATAATCAATGATTATTGCCCCAACATCAAAGGCGCTTATAATAGCCTTATTAACCTCTGGATAGCGACTTCCTCCCGCCGAAGCTTCTTGTTGATAGGCATCCGCATGAATTTTCTTTACGTTTATAAACGGCTTTTCAATTGAAATCTCATCGCCCAAAGCATCCAATTTTAACTCCAGTTGCTCCTCGTTTTCTTTATCAATATCATCTGAAATAAGTACAAAATTAGTTCTCCAATTACCATAAGAACTTTCCGATGTATATTTTATTATTTTATCTACCATGGCATTGGCCATAGAAACATTGTCTGCGAGTATTCTACCCATTGCAATATCTAGCAAATCGATGTCGCTACTACCAGAACCTATAGTTCCTTCACATTCGTCCATGCTTCCAAAGAAGTCGTCAGACATAAATGATTGTGCAATACTTACACCCGTAAGCGTTTGAAATGTTGGGACAATATTATTGTTATTTGAAAGCCTATTTTTATAATCTATGGAAGCATCCCCGATAATTCCCAGATATTTTACGCGTTTTGCTTCTGTGGAGGCATTGTTATATACATAACGAACAAAATTCCGAATAGCACCAATATCCTGACGGCCACCACCAAATTCTTCATAAATTTTATCTGTGGTTACCACTTTCACATTTAGACCTTGCAAACTTTTATGATAGGTTGCCAACCGCAATGCAGGCTGAATAAGAAAAGGTGCTGTAATAATTAAATAGTCTACGTCTTGAAAATTTCCGGAACCATCTTTAAAAATAGTTCCCTTCAAATTTTGATTCCGAACTACTGATTGTGCAGTTTTAAGTGGAACTAAATAATTATTTGTGCCAACTGCAACATGTTCGCGTACCTCGCCTAAAGTCTGCTTAAAGCCGAAAGAAGACGCATTGCCTTCATTTTGTTTTGAAGTAATAAACTGCATATCGGTTACATCCCAAACTTGAGAATATTGCGATGCATTAGTTAATTGATACTCGCCAACACCTGTTAGCGTTGCAGCTTTATTATATCTAAAAGGTAATTGACCATCTACACCGCTTAGTGTTCTAACAGCCCATAAACCTATATAATCTAAATAAGCTATGCTCGATGGATTGCCACCGTTGCTATACATTAAATCTACTTGTACAGATTCGCCATTGGCCGGTATCTCTTCGTTATAAGTATCCAAGTCTAAAAGTCCTCCTACCCCCAACTGGCGAAATATTATTGGGTCCAAAGTAGTGCTGTTTACAGTTACTGCCATTGTAGTTACACTCTCGGAAGCCGCAGCAGTTTTAATTGTAAGCTGCATTGGTTTGCTTGAAACTATGTTGGGAAATTCAAAATTGAAGCTTTGATCATTTTTAATATCGAATCGATTGCCGAACCATTTTCTTCCCAATTTCGTAGGACTTTCTTCATCTTTCTCGTGAAATTGATAATCGTCAAATTCATTTATAGTAAATTCAACTGTCCCAGTTGGCTCCACCATTGGCCGAACGCGTTTTCCAGCATTGCCACTAACAGTTACGTAATAAAAAGAGTCGTCGCTATATGGATTTAAATTTGAATCATTTTCTTCAACATAACCGTTTGTACTGGTTCCATAAAACAAAATATAATCGCCACTATCAAAAGATCCGTCTTCTTCGCCCACAACTTGAATAGCATTTTCCGGAAGATCAAAAAATTTATTTTCAGAATTAAGTAACGGCAACGATTGTCCGCCGAAACCAAAAACCTTTAAATTTCTTGGATTAATTCCGTCAGTGTTCATGCCTAAACTACTTAGGAACGATTTATCTATTTTATGAATTCCAGTTTCTTCAACCTTAAATTTATACCAATCACCCGTGGCAAGTACGGAGTTTGTTATTTCTGGAGTGTAATCTGTACAAGGCGGAGAATAACGGTAGTTAACATCAAAAGAAAGTACCTTTTGGTACCCGCCGCCTGTTTTTACTATTGGAGAAATCTTTAACATTGTGAAAAGTTTTTCCCTAGAACGAGAACTTCCAATAGTATATTCAAGATTATTCGGCACTAAGTCTGTGTCTATTTTACTCAATTCTACCGAAGAAATGGGTCCATAACCCACATTGGTAATCGTCACAGAGCTTTTATCGGCAAAATTGCCGTCTTCCCATTTTGTTTGATAAGTAACAACCTCCTTGTTTAATTGCAACTTTAAGGCTGCTATTGCCCTTTGCTTAGACGAAGCTGCCGTTTCAGGATTGCCTATAGTATTTACCGTTGGTTTAGAGTCTCCCCAATCTATTGTTATATTTTTCGATTGAGCCATTCCTATAAAAGGAAGTATTATAAAAATAAAAAGAAGTATCGCTTTTCTCATTAGTACCAATAACGCTTCAAATATACACTTAGTATAACACATTTTTTAAAGTTTTCTATCTTGACGAATTAGGATAATAATTTTAAAACTAATACGTTTGCATTCTTGATTGGTCTCAAAACCTTTTAAAACCCTACAGCGCAATAATAACAAAATATTATTGTGATTTTGTCGTTAATTACTATATTGCGAACCCAATTTTATCATATTTGAATCTATGATGTTAAGAAAAAACCTAACACTTAAGTTATTAGTTACTTTAATAGCAACCACATTTTTAGTAAGTTGCAACAAATCCAGAGACTACAAAGACAGTTCTCGAGCCACTGGTTGGAAAATGAACGCCAAAGAAGGTGGTTTTCAATACAACCCAAAATCTAAAGAGCAAGAAACGGGCCCAGGCCTTGTATTTGTTGAAGGTGGAACCTTTACGATGGGTAGGGTTCAGGATGATCCAATGCACGATTGGAACAATTCGCCAAACCAACAACACGTTCAATCCTTTTATATGGATGAAACTGAGGTTACAAACTTAATGTACCTTGAATACCTAGATTGGTTGAAAAAAGTGTTCCCTCCATCTAATGAAAATTTCAGAAGAATTTATGAAGGTGCGATTCCCGATACGCTTGTTTGGAGAAACCGTTTAGGTTTTAACGAAGTAATGACTAATAATTATCTTCGCCATCCCGCCTATGCAGATTATCCTGTAGTAGGTGTTAGTTGGATTCAAGCAGTTGAATTTAGTAACTGGAGAACAGATCGTGTAAACGAAATGGTGTTAGAAAATGAAGGCGTTACCGTTCGCAACGCTCGTTACGATGTAGAACCAGGACAGACTTTTAACACAGAAACATACTTAAACGCTCCAACACTAACTTACGGTGGTAACGATTCAATTACCCGTGGTGGAAAAAAATCTGAATCTATTGCTAAAAGAAGTAAGGATAGTACAAACTTATATATTCAACGTAAAGATGGATTGCTAATGCCGGCCTACCGTCTTCCTACCGAAACTGAGTGGGAATACGCAGCACTTGGTTTAGTTGGACTTCGTAATTATAATGCCTACAGAGGTAAGAAAAAATATCCTTGGGAAGGTCAATATACCCGCTCTGGAAAAAGAAAAACGCGCGGTGACCAAATGGCAAACTTTAAGCAAGGTGATGGTGATTACGGTGGAATAGCTGGATGGAGTGATGATGGTGCAGATATTACAGCAGAAGTAAAATCTTATGAACCGAACGATTTCGGGCTTTATGATATGGCTGGAAACGTTGCCGAATGGGTTGCAGATGTTTACCGCCCTATTGTTGACGACGACTTTAATGACTTTAACTATTACCGTGGAAACGTTTACACCAAAAATGCTATTGGCGAAGATGGAAAAGTAAAAGTTGTTACTATGGACTCTATAGTTTATGACACATTAAGCAACGGAAAAATCATTGCTCGCAACTTACCTGGAGAAATTTATCAAGTACCAGTTGACGAAAATGAAACTTATTTGCGTACCAACTTTTCTGAAAGCGATAATCGCGATTACCGAGATGGCGACAAACGTTCATCACGTTACTACCAATCGTTCGCTGATGAAGAAGGTGAAGGTGGTAATGGTGCCAACAGAATGTACAACTCCCCAGTTCAAAAAGTATTTGCAGATAGCACAGGCTCTTTAGATCGTCAATACGATAAATCTTCAAGCAGAACTACACTAGTTGACAATGAAGTACGTGTTTATAAAGGTGGTTCTTGGAGAGATAGAGATTACTGGTTAGACCCAGCTCAAAGACGTTATTTCCCACAAGATATGGCAACAGACTATATTGGGTTTAGATGCGCAATGAGTCGCGTTGGTTCAAAATCGAAAAAAGGCAAACGCCCAAGAAATTAAAATTTCAAAAATTATAAAAAACCCTCCTTGGCATACAGCTTCGGAGGGTTTTTTAGTATATTTATTTTATGAATATACCATCCCTACATAAGTATTTTTTGCAGAGTAGCGGCGTAAGCACAGACACTCGTAAAATATTCAGAAACTGTATCTTTTTCGCCCTTAAAGGTGAAAATTTCAACGGAAACCTTTTTACCCAAGAAGCATTAGATAAAGGTGCGCTAAAAGTAATTGTAGAAGAAGAAGCGTTTCACAAAAGCACTGGCGAAACTATTTTAGTGCAAAATGTACTTTTAACACTTCAACAATTAGCTAGGTTTCACAGAGAATCTTTAAATCTTCCAATTATATCGCTCACCGGAAGTAACGGAAAAACTACTTCAAAAGAGCTTATAAACGCAGTACTTTCCCAAAAGTTTAAAACCGTTGCAACCCAAGGAAATTTAAATAACCATATTGGAGTTCCTTTAACATTGCTAGCGATGGACAAAGAAACCGAAATTGGAATTGTAGAAATGGGCGCCAACCATTTAGGCGAAATAAAAATGTTAAGCGAAATTGCAGAACCAGATTACGGGTATATAACCAATTTTGGGAAAGCACATCTAGAAGGTTTTGGAAGCCTTGAAGGAGTAATTCAAGCAAAAACTGAACTTTATCAATATCTAAAAAAACACGACAAGAAAATATTTGTGAATGCCAACGACCCAAAGCAAATAGAAAATTCGCAAGGCATTTTTCGAATAACTTTTGGAACACCTGAAAGCGCTTACAACATTAAATTAATAAATAGCTCGCACCACCTTTTAGTAGAATTTGAAGGCACTAAAATACAAAGCAATTTAGTTGGCGCCTACAATTTCGCAAACCTTTCTGCTGCTATCGCTATGGGCGCCTTTTTAAATGTTTCAACCGAAAAGATAAAGGCTGGTATAGAAAGCTATATTCCATCCAACAATCGCTCACAATTGGTTGATAAAGGTAGTAATACTGTTTTAATGGATGCCTATAATGCCAACCCAACAAGTATGCTCGCAGCCTTAGAAAACTTTAAACAGGCTAAAGGCGAAAACAAAATTATGTTTTTAGGCGATATGTTTGAATTGGGAAAAGAAGCCGAAACAGAGCATCAAAACATCGTTGACTTTTTAAGAGAAAACCCGTTCGGAAGAGCGGTTTTCGTAGGAAGTAATTTTTATAAATCAAAAAATAATGCTTCACACATAAAGCAATTTGAAACATTTGAAGAATTGAAAAAAGAGATTGAAACTAATGTGCCGAAAAATTCAACAATCTTAATTAAAGCCTCTCGCGGAATGGCTTTAGAAAGAATTTTAGAATTATTGTAAAAAAAAATCTGCAAGCAAATCATAGTTGGCAATATCTCTAAACCAACAGTTCTTTCGGCGTTACTTGTCGAATTTTTTGATGGGTTTCTTTTTAATCATTCCTCCTTTAGCATCTTTAACGGAAGTCATAATCATAAAAGCCTGCGCGTCAATTTTATCTACTTCAGTTTTTAGCTTACTCATCTCCAAACGCGTAATTACAGTATAAACAATATCTACTGGTTTTCTTGGCTCGCCGTTTATTGAAAAGCCATTTTCGCCTTTAAAAATAGTACATCCACGTCCCATTTTTTCAATAATAGCTATTCGTATTTCGTCATTTTTCTCAGAAATAATAGTAATCCCCATAAATTCTTCAATACCGTCAATTACAAAATCGACTGTTTTTGAAGCTGCGAAATAAGTGAGTATTGCGTACAGCGCAATTTCAGTAGAAAGAAAGTAAGACGCAGTAGTAAAAATTGCTACATTAAATATCATTATAACATTCCCAACTGTAAGGCTAGTTTTGCGGCTAATGAAAATGGCTAATACTTCGGTTCCATCTATTATTGCACCTCCACGAATTGCCAATCCAATCCCTAATCCAAGGAATAATCCTCCAAAAGCAGCGACCAATATTTGATCGTCCGTAATAGTTGGATAAGGCATTATAGCCACAGCAACCGCTAAAAGCACTATTCCTAAAACACTTTTAACGGCAAATCTTTTTCCTATGGAAAAATAAGCCAATGCTAAAAAGGGCAGGTTGAAACACACTAACAGTAGCGAAAATGAAATACCCGCCAATTCATTCACCATTAGTGAAACTCCGGTAACTCCACCATCTATAAAACCGCTGGGAATCAAAAAACCTCTTAAACCAAATGACGCCGATAGAACTCCGAGAAGTAGATAGAAAATATCTACGACTTCGTGCGTAATTTCAACCTCAAGGTTTTTAACGCGCTTTTCGAAAGGCTCAGAAGCTTTTGCTGATTTTCCGCTCTTTTGCCGCTTTTTTACTACGTCGATTATAATTTTATGGATAAATGGAATCAAGTATTTTGGTTTTAATTAGTGATGCGGTCAAAGTTAGACTTATTCCTTTTAATATAAAACGCGGTGTATTAAAATAAAAAAATCTGGTCGGCGATGAGCGCCTGTTCCGAATTAACTTCGGAAGGTTCGAACCCCCGACCCTCCCGAAGTTAATTCGGGATGCTCTAAACCAGCTGAGCTAATTCAATGAATTTATTAATTTCTCAATCATTTTTCTACTTTTCCATTTTTTAATCTGTTTTTCACGTAAGAACGCTTCAGTTTTTGTCGCGAAGCTTTCGGAATATTTAAGTTCCCAATCTTTAGCTTTTGAAGTGAAACCCTCGTGCTTCCAAAGATGCTCTTTTAACCGGGACGAGATATTTTCTGTAGCGCCAACATAGATTCTATCTAAAGTTCCAGAATATAGTATGTAGATAAAATAAGCCATAAAAAAAACCGAAGCGAAAGCTTCGGTTTTAAATCTGGTGGGCGATGAGGGGTTCGAACCCCCGACCCCCTCGGTGTAAACGAGGTGCTCTGAACCAGCTGAGCTAATCGCCCTCTTAAAACAATATTTTTAAACTTTTCCCCGAACCTCCCGAAGTTAATTCGGGATGCTCTGAACCAGCTGAGCTAATCGCCCTCATTGTTTAGAGGTTGCAAATATAAGCTAGTTTTTAATTCCCGCAAACATTTATTTGAAAAAAATTATAAAACTTCTGCAACCACAAAAGTACTCCCCCCAATAAAAATAAAATCTTGAGCTGTTGCGGCATCAAGCGCGGACTTATAAGCTTTTGATACTGAAATATATTCATCTCCAACTAGTCCAAATCCGCGAGCTCTAGTGAGTAAAAGTGAAGCATCCAAGCCCCTAGGAATATTTGGTTTGCAAAAATAATAAGTCGCATTTTGAGGAAACAACAGTAATACAGACGCCAAATCCTTATCACTTACAACGCCCAGCACAATGTGAAGGTTTTGAAAATCCTCTTTTCCGAGCTGTGCCATTACCAATTGCAGCCCTTCTTTATTGTGTCCTGTATCGCAAATTACTTTTGGATTTTCTTTTAAAATCTGCCAACGCCCCATCAATCCAGTGTTTTTAACGGTATTTAATAAACCATCTTTTATATTTTCTTCAGAAATATTCCAACCATTTTCTTGTAAAATTTTCAAAGTTGTTAAAACAGTTTTTATATTTTTTCTTTGATAAATGCCTTTTAAGTCTGAAGTATAATCAACCACATCCATTGTTTCGGCAAAAGTAATTGGTGCTTTTCTTTCCGAAGCAACATTTTGAAAGACAGGTTTAGTTTCAGGAAGGGTTTCGCCAATTACAACAGGAATTCCAGTTTTTATAATGCCAGCTTTTTCTGAAGCCACTTTATCTAAAGTGCTGCCCAAAAACTGGGTGTGATCTAAGCCAATATTCGTAATTACAGAAACTTCCGGAGTAATAATGTTTGTACTGTCCAGCCTACCGCCCATTCCAACTTCAATTATAGCGATATCCACTTTTTCATTTCTGAAATAATCAAAAGCCAAACCGACGGTCATTTCAAAAAATGAAAGTTGGTTACTTTCAAAATAAGACTTGTGTTTTTCAATAAATTCTGAAACGTATAGCTGCGGAATCATTTCGCCATTAATTTTTATCCGTTCTCGAAAATCTTTCAAATGTGGCGAAGTGTAAAGCCCCGTTTTATAACCCGCTTCCTGAAAAACTGAAGCCAGCATATGGCTCGTACTACCCTTGCCATTTGTACCGGCAACGTGCATGCTTTTAAAACTTTTCTCGGGATTATCTAAATGATTGGCAAGGCTAATCGTTGCTGCCAAATCTGCTTTATATGCGCTCTGCCCCACCCTTTGGTACATTGGGAGTTGCGCAAAAAGCCAAGCAATGGTTTCTGAATAGTTGATAGCTAAATTCTTTTATTTTACAATCAGTTTTTTTGTGGTCTGCTTTTTTCCTTCGGAAATTTTCAAATAATAGATTCCCGGCTGAAGGTTTTCAACAGAAAGACGAAGATCTTTTTCACCCTTAAAAGCCTGTTGTTTTACAAGTCTTCCCATAACGTCATAAACTATTAATGAAGCTTTTTCTGAAGTGTTTTTAAGCGAAATAGTCACCATTTCCGTAGCGGGATTTGGATAAACTTTCACTTCCGAAGAAAAACTATTTTCATCTAAATTCAAAATATCATCTGAAATATCAATTTTATAAATTGACCGACCATAAGTAGCGGCAAAAAGGAATTGTGAATCTTCGTGAATAAACAAATCTGTAACCACAACCGAAGGCAAATTTTCGCCTAAAACACTCCAATTTACACCTTCATCACTTGTCGCCAAAACACCTACATCTGTTGCTACAAATAGATTTCCAAAACTGTCTTGCTCCAAGTCGTTCACTGGAATATCTGGCAAACTCGCAGAAATATCGAACCAATTAGTTCCTAAATCATTGCTTTTATACACATGGCCCACCTCATCACCAAACCGATATCCCGAAAGCGTTAAGTAAACAATATTTGGATCTTCACGCGAAGCCAAAACTCTTGTAACCCATCTGTTGGGAACTCCTGCCGAAATATCAATCCAATTTGAACCACCATCCTGCGTAACCCACGCTTTGCCATCGTCTGTGCCCACAAAAATAATTTCGTTGTCTAAAGGCGAAACACTAATCGTTGTTATGGTGCCAAATGTAAGGTTGCCAGCGTGTGGCCCATCCGTGAGATCCGGACTTATAGCCGACCAAAAGCCAGCGGCATTCGTGGTTTTGTAAAGTTTATTTGTTCCGAAATAAAGCGTTTGTGAATTTGATGGATCAAAAGTAATTGGGGTGTCCCAATTTTTGCGATCGCCACTAGAAATACCAGAAGTGGCATTGGAAAAAGAGCTGCCATTGTTGGTAGATTTTCCCAAAGTTCCATTTTGAGCGAGCGCATAAATAACGTTTGTATTTGTAGGATCAACCAGCGGTTGAAAACCGTCGCCCCCAAAAATGATACTCCAATCTGTCAATCCACCCGTCTGTGTGCGGCTGGTGCTGTTATCTTGCGCTCCGCCGTATATTTTATTTTCGTTCTGTGCATCAACATGCATTCTATAAAATTGTGTAATGGGCAGCTTTAAATCTTTAACCGACGAAGCGCCACCATTACTGCTGTAATAAAGTCCGCCGTCATTGCCGAGAAGTACTTCTCCTGGCACCGATGCATTAAACGCGAGCGCATGTTGATCTACGTGTACATTTGAAAAAGCATTTGACCAACTAGTACCACCATTTATAGATTTTTGAACAACGAAATCTACATTATAAATTATATTTTCATCTGTGGGATCTACATAAATCCCGCCAAACCACCAATGAAAACCTACATTGTTCAACTGACTAGAATTAACGGCCGTCCAAGAATCTCCACCGTTATTAGTTTTATAAACTCCTTGAATATTTCCCGAAGCATCTGCGTAACGGGTATAAAGTACATCTGGGTTCGATGCTGAAATATCTATACTGATTCTTCCCTTTTGTGAAGCTAAGTTTGGCAGTCCATTTGTTAGCTCTGTCCAATTAGAACCACCATCTGTAGTTCTGTAAATTCCCGAAGTAATTCCGCCGTATTGCCTATTATTAGGTCTTCTGATGCGCTCCCAACTTGCAGCGTAAACAATATTTCCATTGGTGGGATGAATTGACATATCTACAACCCCCGTAGAATCACTTACAAACAATACTTGCTGCCAACTATCGCCGCCGTTTGTGGTTTTATAAACACCGCGATTTGTACTTTTTTTGAACAATGGACCCATTGCGCCAACAAAAGCTATATTATCGTTATTTGGATCTAAAACAATTTTACCAACGCTGCCAATCTCTGGCAAACCTTTGGATTGCCAAGTGGTTCCTCCGTCTGTACTTTTATAGATTCCATCGCCATCGTACACCAATGAACCTCCGCCAGCGTTTACTTCGCCCGTGCCAGCCCAAATTAGATTATTGTTATTTTTTGAAATTTCTATATCGCCAATGGAAAGCATTTCCTGTTCGTCAAAAATTGGGATCCAATCGTCACCACCATTAATGGTTTTAAAAATTCCTCCAGAAGCGGCACCCACATAATACACTTCGGGCTGGGTAGAGGGAATTTCTATATCTGTAATTCTACCGCCTACATTTAAGGGGCCGCTGAACTGCCATACTTCGGTTGCATTACTTTTGTGTGCAGCTTGTTGTTTCCAACGGATTGCTTCAGAATATGCCGCAGTGTTTAATTCACCGTTTGGATAGGCCCTTTGCATAAACATAAAATCGTGCGGATACTTTTCATCCTTAATTTCTTCGGAAGCAAAGTCATTATTTTCTTTGGAAGTATTTTTACAACCCGCTAAACAGCATATAAGAAAGAGATAGGTAAAATTTCGAAGCATAGTATCTTTTTAGAAGTTTAAAGATACTGAAAAATTCAAGGTATTTTTAAAAGAGAAAAAGGCTATTGAGAAAGACTGAATCTATAGATAATTTTGCCAATCTGCTTTGCAGGCGCCTTATCATCAGCATTGAATTTTGTTGCTAATGCAGCTCTTTTGGCAGGCTCTAAAAGACATCGCGTATTATTTGTAGTTCCGCGTACTCCAGGAGTTGCGCTTATTACTCTTCCGTTTCTATCTACTTCAATGCTCACAACCACTGTTCCCGCTTCGTTACAGTCTTGCACAAATTTTTCTTTGTTAAGAGCTTTTCTTCCGCCCAACAAATAATTGCCATCTCCGTCCAAACCTTTACCTGTTCCGTAATAGGCACTCGCATTTGGGTCGCCATCGGGGCTTCCTTTGTCGCCAGGACTTTTATCATCTCCTTCGCCACCTTTTGCCGTGCCATCACTTTTTGGCCCGTTCAAAATACTTGAAAGTGCATCTGTTGTAGATTTATCGGGTTTTGGATCTGGCTTTTTTACTTCTTTTTTGGGCTGCTCTTTTACTGGAGTTACCGTTTGTTCCTTTTTAGGTTGCTCTTTTTTAATTACGGGAGCATCTACATTTTCTTGCGTAACAACATCTTCCTTTATATCGGTTTTAGGTTGTGCAATAGGTTCTGATGTTGTTTTTTGAGGTGCAGATTGAATTTTTTCTGTTGGCTGAATTTCACCACTACCCGTTTCAGTAGTCCCAAAATTAATCGCTATGCCCTGCTCCAATGGCGGATCCATATATTTCATCCCTACATAAAACAACAGAATAAGAATGATAACATGCACGATTACCGTGATAGTCATACTTTTTCGTTTATATTCTGTATCTAGAATTTTCAAGGCTGAAGTTTTATTATAGTGATTAAAGGCATTTACAATTTCAGTGCCATTGTGAACAAAAGCAACTGCATACTGCTTCTAAATTTGCTTACTTTAGTTAGGTCTGACGGCGAGAACGACTTTGAAGCTATTTCGGTTTGCAATATCCATCACAAAAACAGCATCTTCAATTGGTACACCTTCTTCAGCGCGAAGAATAATTGTAGGTTCATCTTGGCCAGCAAGCACCTTTTTAAGTTCGCTTTCAATGCTGTATTCGCTTACGCGCTCTTTGTCTACGTAATAAGCTCCATCTTTAGTTATACTAACGGAAGCTTTTTGCACATTTGAAGTCTTCCCTTTTGCCTTTGGAAGTATTAAATCCAAAGCGTCTGGGGTTATGGCAGGCGAAGTTAGCAGGAAAAATACCAACAACAGAAATACTATATCTGTCATGGAACTCATGCTAAATTCGGCACTTACTTTATTTCTTCCTCTTAAGTTCATTAAGTCGGCTCGTTTAACATGTCTAGAAAATCTACTGCTGTGGCTTCCATTTGATGCACCACTTTATCTGTTTTTACAACCAAATGGTTGTAGCCCATATATGCAATAATACCAACTATCAATCCAGCAACCGTGGTTGTCATCGCTGTGTAGATACCTTCTGCAAGGCTTCCCATTTCGGCTTGACCACTGCTGGTCGCCAATTGATGAAATGCCAAAACCATCCCGATTACTGTTCCTAAGAAACCAATCATAGGCGCAGCTCCGGCAATTGTTGCTAGCACACTTACATTTTTCTCTAGTTTATAAACTTCAAGACGACCTGCGTTTTCAATTGCGGTATTGATGTCTTCCAAAGGACTTCCAATTCGTGAAATTCCTTTTTCAGTTAAATGTGAAACCGGCGTGTTATTCTGTGCGCAAAGTACTTTTGCAGCTTGTATATTTCCTTTGGCTACGTGATCGCGAATTTGGTTCATAAAATTGCTATCCATTTTGGAAGCCGCTTTTATGGCGAATAGACGTTCAAAATAAATGTAAACCGCAACAAATAAAAGTATGAAAAGCACAAATATTATTATCTGTCCTGCCATACCTCCATTTAGAAGGAGATCCATTATGGATAAGGTTTTTTCTTCAGAAACTGGTTCAAGATTTTGTGCGACTTCTGCACCTTCTTGAATAAAGAAATTTAGCATAAAAAAGGTTTTGTTTTAGTGAATAACGGTATTAGGTTTCAGAAATTGTTAGGTGTGGTGAAATAACACTCTTTCGAATAAAAGGAAGACACCTGCTCCGGCAATAAAGCCTACAAAGGCAAGCCATGCAATCTTCTTTAAGTACCAGATAAAGTCTATTCGCTCCATTCCCATTGCAGCAACACCAGCGGCAGAGCCGATGATAAGCATACTTCCACCCGTTCCGGCAGAATACGCTATAAAGTGCCACAGCACAGAGTCTATTGGCATATCATACATTCCTATAGACGCAGCTACTAGTGGCACGTTGTCTATAATAGCAGAAAATATACCAAGCAATATTACCACCACATCTTGATTGGGGATTGCGCTTTGTAATACTTCAGCTAAATATCTTAAAGTTCCTACTTCTTCACCATTTACAACGCCATAAACAAGACTTTCGAGTCCTGCAACAGCCATTAAAATACCTAAGAAAAATAGAATACTCGAAATTTCAATTCGCGATAACGCCTTGTGTGCAGAATATAAATGCCTTCTTTCTTTGCTGAAATCTTCTTCGGGATGGATATATTCAGAAACAAGCCATACCACACCCAAAGCAAGCATCATTCCCATATACGGAGGCAAATGCGTCAAGGTTTTAAATATTGGTACGGAAACAATCATTCCTAAACCTAGGAAAAGCATTGTTTTACTGCTTAATAAAGCTTCTCCTTCTTTATCTTCACTATCATCCATCGCTATATTTCCTCGGAAAGCTGGCAAATAGCTGGCAATTATGAACGGTATTACAAAACATACAATAGATGGCAATACAACAAATTCCATCAAACCACCAGCAGATACTTTCTTAGCAATCCATAACATAGTTGTTGTTACATCGCCAATTGGAGACCAAGCCCCACCAGCGTTTGCAGCAATTACTACCATAGATGCGTACCAAATCCTGTCTTCTCTTCTGTGAATCAATTTTCTCAAAAGCGTAATTAGCACAATGGTAGCGGTAAGGTTATCTATTATTGCTGAAAGGAAAAATGCAAGTATCCCTATAATCCATAATAATTTTCGCTTGCTTTTTGTTTTAACAGCGCTTTTTAATACTTCAAAACCACGGTGAAGATCTATAATCTCCACTATCGTCATTGCTCCAATAAGGAAAATGAGTATCTCTGCTGTTTTCCCTAAATGGTGAAGCAGCGTACCTTCAAAGCCTTCCATGGCAAGCTCGCCTCCAGTAAGAAAACTGAATGCTTGTTCTTCAGTATTAATTACATCAAACCATCCGCTGACAAAACCTATAGCCAAAACAGCCCATATAAGTGCTGCCATAATAAGCGCAGGTACAGTTTTATCCAGTTTTAATGGATGTTCCAGTGTAATGGAAAGGTATCCAATTACGAAAATTAAAATAATGATTGATTCCATAGTGTTTGCTTAATATTGAAAATTATAACAATTGTTTCAATGCTATTTCAAAAGCAGTTTTGCTGATGTTCGTTTTAGAACTGTTATTATCGTAAGTATTTTGAATTGCGTTTTTAATGGTAATAGAGGTATCGTTAAAAATAGCCTCGTCCGTCATTTGTACTTTGCGTTCCATAAAATATGCAAAAACACGCGCCATTCCGCAGTTACTTATAAAATCTGGAATCAGGCTTACACGTTCATCGGTGTATTCCATGATAGGTCCGAAGAAAATTTCTTTATCTGCAAATGGCACATTCGCACCACTGCTTATAACCTCTAATCCAGATTTAATCATTTCGGAGATCTGATCCTTTGTAATTAAGCGCGAGGCGGCACAGGGTGCAAAAATCTCTGCCTCGAGTTTCCATATTTTATCATTTATCTCTTCAAAAGGAATCATGTTATCCGCAACAAGCGTATTTCCATCCTTTGTAAGGAAAAATTGTTTTATTTCTTCAAAAGAAAAACCGTCTTTGTTGATAACGCCACCATCGCGGTCAATTATACCAACAATCTTGGCTCCCATTTGCGATAAGTAATAAGCTGCTGCAGAGCCAACGTTTCCAAAACCTTGAACTATTGCACGCTTTCCTTTTACAGTACCGCCATAAATATCGTAATAATGCTTAACAGCTTCTGCAACGCCAAAGCCAGTTACCATATCTGCTACTTTATACCTTCTAGTAATGTCTGGTGAGTATTGCGGACTTTCTAATGCTTTTATAACGCCGTGACGCAATTGGCCAATTCGGTTTATTTTATCTGCTTCGGTTGGAACAAAGTGACCATTAAAAACACCTTCCTGCGGATGCCAAATTCCACATTGTTCGGTAAACGGAATTACTTCGTGTATTTCATCTACGTTTAAGTCGCCACCCGTGCCGTAATATCCTTTTAACAAAGGGGCCACAGCTTTAAACCATCGTTCCAAAACTCCTTTTTTACGAGGATCGGAAGGATCGAAATTGATTCCAGATTTTGCACCACCAATAGCAGGGCCAGAAACTGAAAACTTCACCTCCATTGTTTTTGCTAGGGAAAGCACTTCATTCATGTCAAGTCCTTTTCGCATACGGGTTCCACCGCCAGCAGCACCGCCGCGTAACGAGTTGATAACCGTCCAGCCTTCGGCTTCGGTTTCGGGATCGTTCCAATGAAAAACTATTTCGGGTTCTTTTTCTTCGTACTTTTTAAGTAATTCCTTCATTAATTATGGAGTCTTTTAGAATACCCATTGCCAAAGCTTCGGGTTATGATTGCTGTCCGTGGTCAAGACTTCGGATAGTGACGACAAATATAAAAAACTTGTGAGGGGTTTAGATTTATTTTCTCTAAAATTTACAAGCTCAAAAATCATTCGGCTAATATTTCATTTTTTGAATTATTAATTCCACCTATAATCCTCAAGCACCTCGATTTCCTGTTTAATTTTGTTTATCCAAATTCTATTCGTGTCCTCGAGTATTCCATTTTTGGTTTCAAAGTCGTATTTTTTTTGATATTGTCTGCACTCTTGCCATAAGACTTCGTAGGCATTAGCGTAAGTATCAAATTTCTTTTCTTCTAAATTTATTAATTCAGCAAACTTTTTTCGAATTTTTCGGGCGTAAAGCTCGGCTATATCAAAGTGTAACTGCTCGTGTTCAAGCAAATTATCGGTATGTGTTACCGACCAAGATTTATCTCTATAAAATTTTGCTACTACCGTCAAGTTTTCATATCCTCGAATATTATCCTCTTCATCCACCATGACATTTTCTGGCACGATTTCAATCGTGTAAGTTGTTAGTGCATTTCCGAATAAATTTGGATCGATTTCCCCAGAAAAGTCTTTCCATTCTAATTTTTTATCGAGCTCCCAGATAATAAGGTCCGTATCTGGCTTATCAGGCCCATTTTGTGAAAATAATTGAAATGTAATAAAAAGCAGAAACCAAAAAATTTTCATAAATCAATCTATTATAAATAAAGCCCGAAAGTTACTATTAATAATATTAGTTGTAAACTTTTCCACTTGAATGATCCTTTGAAGCCCCAGTAACACTCGCCAAACAATTAACCTCATCTCGAAGTTTAAGAACGCCTAAAAGTCCAAAAATCAACGCTTCTTTATATTCTACAATTTCTGAGGAAGGAATAATTACTTTAATCTCTGCGAGGTTTTTTAACCTTTCAATTAAAAAAGAATTATACACGCCTCCGCCAGTTATAAATACTGAAGCATTCGATGGAAATTGTTTAGCAAGTTGCATCGCAATATGCTCCGTAAATGTGCGCAATATGTCTTCGGAAGTAATTTTGAAGTCATCCAAAAGTGGAAATATCTGTTCTTTAACCCACTCCAATCCCAAAGATTTCGGTGGTTTTTCATTGTAAAAAGAAATCGAATTTAATTTTTGAAGTAGCTTTTCATCTACTTTTCCCGAAGCCGCAATTTTTCCGCTTTCATCAAAATCAAACCCAAGTTTTTCGGCGTACTTGTTTAAAACAATGTTCACAGGACAAATATCAAAAGCGATTCTTTCTCTATTTTTTTCAAAAGAACAATTCGCGAAACCGCCCAAATTCAAGCAATAATCGTATTCCGGAAAAAGTAATTTATCGCCAATTGGAACTAAAGGCGCACCCTGTCCGCCGAGGGCAACATCCTGTACCCGAAAATCGCAAACCACCGTTTGTCCGAGAGTTTTTGAAATACGTGGCAAATTGCCAATTTGGTACGTAAATCCTCTCTCTGGCTGATGTAAAATTGTGTGCCCGTGGCTACAAACCGCATCAATTTCTTGAATATTGTGTTTTTTAATGAATTTAGAAATTTCTTCGGAAAGCTTTTCGGTGTATTTAAAATCGAGTCGCTCTAGTTGCTCTTCAGAATTATTGATAGCGTCTCGCAATTCGTCCTTCCAAAAGGTAGAATATGGAACTGTTTCCGCTGCGAGGATTTCGAAATTCCATTTTTTTTCAGATAAGCTAAATATAATTTCTGCCAAATCAATTCCGTCTAGCGAAGTGCCGCTCATTACGCCAATAATATGGTAACTGTTATTTTCCAATTTTCGAAATGTTATTATTTTAAAGATAACACAGAAGATTTAAAAAATTCCAAAATACACGCAACAAATTCCAAATAAATTTCAAGAAAATGACAGCATCAAATTTCAAACCTTCTCATCCCTTTTGGCCCCGATAACTATCGGGATGGGGTTTGGTCCTTCTTTGTTATTTGGAATTTGGGTTTTGCTTTAATTTTAAAGTACCTTTGCAATTCTCTAAAACGAATTTTTTCAAAACTCAAGCTTATGGATTTCAGTCTTTCTGAAGAACAATTAATGATTCGCGACGCCGCACGCGATTTTGCCCGCACCGAATTACTTCCGGGGGTTATAGAACGCGATAACCTTCAAAAATTTCCTACCGAACAAGTTAAGAAAATGGGCGAACTCGGATTTCTAGGAATGATGGTCGATCCAAAATACGGCGGAGGCGGAATGGACACTACTAGTTACGTTTTGGTAATGGAAGAGCTCAGCAAAGTTGATGCTTCGTGTTCAGTAATCGTTTCTGTAAACAATTCATTAGTTTGCTTCGGACTTGAAAAATATGGCTCTGAAGATCAAAAACAGAAATACCTAACAAAACTTACAACTGGCGAGAAATTAGGCGCATTTTGCTTGAGCGAACCAGAAGCTGGTAGTGATGCAACTTCGCAAAAAACTACCGCTATAGATAAAGGTGACCATTACATTCTGAACGGCACCAAAAACTGGATTACAAACGGTGGAACTGCAGATTATTATTTAGTAATTGCACAAACCGATAGAGAAAAAAAACACAAAGGAATCAACGCTTTTATTGTTGAAAAAGGCTGGGAAGGATTTGAAATTGGACCAAAAGAAGACAAATTGGGTATCCGCGGAAGCGATACGCATTCTTTAATATTCAACGACGTAAAAGTACCAAAGGAAAACCGCATTGGCGAAGACGGATTCGGTTTTAAATTCGCAATGAAAACCCTTGCTGGTGGCCGAATTGGTATAGCTGCCCAAGCTTTGGGAATTGCCGGTGGAGCATACGATCTTGCACGAGAATATTCTAAAGTTCGCAAAGCTTTTGGAACAGAAATTTGCAACCATCAAGCTATCGCTTTTAAACTTGCAGATATGCACACTAGCATTGAAGCTGCGCGTCTTTTGGTAATGAAAGCAGCTTGGGATAAAGACCAAGGCAACGATTACGATATGAGCGGCGCAATGGCAAAATTATACGCCAGCCAAGTAGCAATGGATGTTTCTGTGGAAGCAGTTCAGGTTCACGGTGGAAATGGTTTCGTTAAAGAATATCACGTAGAACGCTTTATGCGCGATGCGAAAATTACACAGATTTACGAAGGTACTTCAGAAATTCAGAAAATCGTTATTTCAAGAGGACTTTTGAGAGATTAATACTTTGAAATGTCTCCCCGAGCGCAGTCGAGGGGTAATCATTAAAATTCTAAACCCGTCCAAGCGACGGGTTTTTTTATAGGAAGAAATCCCAAACTAAACCAAAGCGCAACACGGCGTCGCGATACGGATAACCTGGTGCTGAAAAATGATCGTTTGTTCCACTGCTAAATAAATTAGTAAAGTTTTCATAAACCAAGAAAATGCGTGTCTGCCGTATTTTCGCATTAAAGAAAATATCTACCAACGGAAAACCACCCAATTCCTGATCGTTCTGCACATAAAATTCTGCAAGTACAGGATCATACCCATTCATATTGTATTTGGTGAAGTATTTAAAAGTAACTCCAGTCTGCAAAAACAATGCACGTTTAAATAAGTGATTCTCAAAATAAAGGGTATTTCGTGTAATGAGTTGCGGAACATTAAGTACGTTTTCGCCAGTTAAAACTTGTTGGTACATCACCGTATTTTCCAATCCGAAATTGCCGTACTTAAATTCTTTTGCAGCTTTTATTTTTAAATAATCAACTCGTTCCGAAGCTTGCATTGGCGATGGCGTGCTATCGTTTTCCTTTATCCCAAAGTACGTATAATCGTCAATTCCAGTATAACTAACAGATGCATTCCCGAATTTCTTAGTATTAATTTCAAAGTTTAATTCCTGAGTTTTTATATTGTTTAACTCGTTTTTCCAATTGTAATTTTGGTAATCACTTTGGTACAAAAGAAAGTTAAAATTGGGCGCTACAGAATGTATTGTTAGCGATGCTCTTGCATTGTAATCTTCGTTTAAATCGTACGATGCTGCGCCCTGCAAATAATTTCCATCAAAATCGCCGGCAACATTTATGGCTCCTATTCCACTAAGTTTAAAGCCTCTATATTCTTTTTCGTATGCCGCGCCAGCTTCAATAATATTTCCTTTAATTCTGTTGGGAATACGTTCGTCATCTAAAATTAAAACCGAATCATATCCGTAATTAAAATCATTGTAACCTGCCCAAGCCGTAATTTTTCCGATAAGCGAATTATTAAAATCTGCGTATGCTTTTACATTAAAATCTTCCAGTTTTGTTTTCGTGAACAAATTCGCAGTTTCGTAAGATGGCCCATATGCCGAAAAAGGTGCAGTTTGGTTGTATCTAAAAAACTTATCTTCATAACTCAAAACATTCCCAATCGTTAATACGGAATACCCCGTACTGTCGCGAGTGCTTAGTAATTCGTAATAATGATCGGCATAAAAACGAAGCCCTTCCAGTTTGTTTTCGGCATTTTCAAAGTTAACATCAAGTCTTCCACGATCACTAAATTCGGGATCATCGTTTATAAAAAGCTGTAAAGAATTGTCCGTCAATCCACCGTTTTCTTCATTTAAAATATCCTGCGCAGCTAAGTGTATGCGGGCACTGTAGCGCTTGCTTTTTGTATGATAATTTGAAGTGAAAAGTAAATTACCCGTGCTCGTTAAAATATGTTGATAGTTCCCAAGAGAACGAACGCCCTTATAACCCACTGAAAAATTAAATTGAGGCGAAGTATTTACTGTAAAAAACGCATCTAATTGCTGCCCCTGTGCATAAGCTGTTTTGAAATATAGCTCGGTTAAAGGTGTTGGAACGTTGAAGTAATTCACATCCTCAATTTCTTTATAATTGAAATGATGCGACTGCGCTACAAAAAGCGGTTTCAGATTCAATTTGTCAAAAGAATACGCAAGCGAATTATATGTCTGCCCAACGTTTGAAAACTGAAGCAATTCAAAATTATCTTTTCTTAAATAATTGAATTTGTATTTTTTCGCAATAGAAAGCGTAGTGTCTATAAAAGTAGTATCGCGGGCTGCCGAAATTATTTTGTAGTAATCAATTGGCGGCTTATCCTTTTTTGCGGGAGTAGTTTGCGAAAACACAGTTGTCGAGGCACAAAACAATAGGAATAGCAAAAGTGTCTTTTTCATCCGTGATATAACTTTCGGGCAAAGGTATATTTTTTTTAGCTGAAAGGGATATTGAGTTTTTAGGTTATTGAATACATTTCAACCTTCCTCTTTCAATAACTGAATAACTTAGTAACTTTGGCAAATGTTGCAGCTAAAAATCAATCCCAATTTACTAGAATGCGGTACAGACGAAGCAGGTCGCGGTTGTCTGGCTGGCCCTGTTACCGCCGCCGCGGTGATTCTTCCCGATAATTTTCAACACCCTTTTTTGACCGATAGCAAACAGCTTTCAGAAAAAAAACGTTTGGAGTTAAAAGTGATTATTGAACGGGAAGCCATTTGTTTTAAAGTGGTCCACGTAATGATGGATGAAATTGACAAAATAAATATTCTAAACGCCTCCATTTTAGGAATGCACCGCGCCATAAAAGGGCTTACGTCCATTCCACAATTTATTGCCATTGACGGCAATCGTTTTAAACCTTTCGGAAAAACACCTTTTGAATGTGTTGTAAAAGGCGATGGAAAATTTCTGCATATTGCCGCAGCTTCCATTTTAGCAAAAACATATCGCGATGAATATATGACTGCGCTTCACAACGATTTTCCGCAGTACAATTGGAAACAAAATAAAGGCTACCCCACTAAACAGCACCGCGAAGCCATTCGCAACCACGGCAGTACTATTTTTCATCGAAAGAGTTTTAGATTACTCCCAGAAAACCCGGCAATTGAAGGCAAACTTAAATCCTAAATGGAGAAAAAATTATTCTTGAAAATTTTGAATTTAAAATTCCAAAGGCTCCCTTCGAATATGTCGCACTCTTAAAATCCTTATTTCTTTTGAAGTAGTTTGGTAGGCAATGCGATAGCTGGATATTTCAAAAGCACGAAACGAACCATCATTATTTAGTTTGTATTTATCTGGCGGGAATTTTTCAGGATTATCACCCAGACTTTCAGCAGTGTCAAGAATACTATTTGTCACTTTTCTTGCAGACTCTAATAAATCCTCACGGATATATTCAAATATCTTTCTTAACTGAGCAAGGGCTCTTTTCTGCCAAACAACTCTTACCAACTTTCCACAATTTTTTTGACTTCTGCTTGGGTGTAAAATTCACCTCTTTCAATAGCTGCCACGGCCTCGTCAATTTCCTTATTATATTGCTCAATACTTATGCGTTCAGATTCAGAGATTTTCTTTCTGTATTCTAACATGTTTTTGATAATTTCTAAAAAGGCTGGATCTGTTACAGATTCCAACTCCTTTTGTATCCATTTTTTATCGTCTGTCAGATTCATAATAAGCAGCTTTAATTTTATAAATATACTGAAAAATCAATTCTTAAAAACATCTTGTTCTTTTGAGACAAGAATTTTCCTCCCCCTTTTTCAGGGGGAGGTGCCAAAGGCGGAGGGGGACTGTTGAAAACCCGTCAATAAACATTTCCTACAATGCATTGAACCATCATTATTCCATGCTATTTTTGTTTTATGGGAAAAATTCAAGGAAAAACAGTTACGCTTTTACTTTTGGTTGCTATTCTTTTCGGAGTTTTGGGAAGCTGCGACAACACTCCTCAAAAAACCGGCACTTTAATGGATTTCGTTCCCGAAAATGCTGCAATGGTTTTTAAGATTTCAAATCTAGAAAATCTACAGGCGGATATTAAAGCCAATTCGTTGCTTTCCAAATTCGAAAAAACTGCACCCTATTCCTTTTTTACCGAAAGAATGTCGCTGCTTAAAAACTTGCATCCCACTTCGCAAAGTCTTTTGTGTATTAATGAAATCAATGATTCCGTTTCGGCATATACTTTTATTTCAAAACACACTAAGAACCTTTTCCAATCAGATTCCATAAAAAATAAAACCATTGAAACGCTAACGTTTGACGACCAATCATTTCAGAGAATTACGATTGACAAAGAGATTAGTTACTCTGCAATTATCGACAGCGTGTTTGTATTATCGTCTTCGCAACAACTTTTGCAAAACATTCTAAAAGGAAAAACCGAACGCGACGCAACTTTCAAAAAAGTCTTTAATCTGCCCTCTGCAAATGGTCTAACGGCTTTAATGCGCGGAAACAAAATTGTTATAAACGATTCTACCAAAATAGATTTTACTTCGTGGAGCGTTTTGGACGTTGCTATTGCCCCCGAGTCTTTTACCGCTTCGGGAATTACACTCGCCACAGACAGCATTCCGCAATTACTTAGCGTTTTTAAAGACCAAGTGCCGCAGCAGAACGATGTTTCGGCTTTGGTACCCACAGATGCTTTGGGTGCTTTGAGTTTTACATTTAACGATGCTGAAACTTTTCAGAATAATTTACGCACTTTTAGAGGTGAAAAAGTAGCCGACAAAACAACGGGAATTTTCGGATCTGTAAGTGAAGTTGGAAGTATTCAGCTTAATAATGAAACCGCCATTTTTATAAAAAGTATTGATGCCTCTTTAACAAACGATGCTTTGGCGCGTTTTGTAACTTCAAAAAGCATGTTTCGCGAAGTTGAAATAAGCAGCTTCAGTGAGCCGCAATTGTTTCAAAAAACATTTTCGCCAATTATTAATTCTGAAAAGGCAAACTACGTTTTTCAACTTGACAATTTCTTCGTTTTTACCGAAACTGAAAACGCTGCCGAACAATTAATAGGTTCGTTTCAAAACAATGCAACTTTAAAAAACACTTCGTATTTTGAAAATACTGCGAAAGGTTTAAGCTCTGCGTCTTCGCTATTAATTTTTAAAATGCAGGGCGAATTTTCTGAAACTATCGCTGGTTTTTTCAATTCGAAAAGTAGAGCGGATATTAAAAATGTTTCGTTGGATAAATTTCCGCTGGCAGTCCTTCAATTTAGTTTCGATAGAAATTTTGCGCACGTAACCCTAAGCTGCAAAGAAGCTGGCGCCTCTGCAAAGAGTGTTTCGGGTAATGTTTCGGAAAAATTCAACATAAAACTTGAAAGCAGCATATTAGGCAATCCACAATTAATAGAAACCAATAACGGAGGTATTAAAGTGGTGGCGCAGGATATGAGTAATACCCTCTATTTTATTTCGGAAAGTGGGAAAATTCTTTGGACCAAAAAACTCGAGTCGGCTATTTTAGGAAAAGTAGAGGAAGTTGAAATTTCTGGCAGCAAAAAGATAGCTTTTGCCACTAAAGATGCTTTCTATATTTTGGACCGAAACGGAAAGGATGCGAGCGGATTTCCTATAAAATTTAAAGATAAAATTACACAACCACTCTCGGTTTTTGATTACGATAACAACCGAAACTATCGCTTTGTAATTGTACAAGACAAAGAAGTTTTAATGTACGATAAAAACGGTAAAACGGTTAAAGGTTTTGGCTTCAATAAAGCGAAGAGCTCAATTGCACAATCGCCGGTACACCTAAGAATGGGCAATAAAGATTACATACTTATTGCTGAAGAAAACGGCAAACTCAACATTTTAAGTCGCGTGGGTAAATCGCGGATTACGGTTTCAAAAAACTTCAAATTCTCTGAAATTCCAATTGTAGATGAAGATGACACTTTTGTGATAATTACGAAAGAGAATACTAAAGAGCGCATTTCGCAGGATGGAAAAATTTCATCGCTAAAACTCGATGTAGGCAGTACGTATTGGTTTACAATCCTGGGAAGTACAAAAGTAACGCTGGACGATAACCTTTTACGCATTAACGGAAAATTAGCCGAACTACCTTTAGGTCTTTATTCTAAACCTCAGCTTTTCAATATTAATAGAAAAACATACGTTACCATTACCGAAACCCAAGAGAAAAAGGTATATGTTTTTGATAAAAATGGAGACCCTTTAAACGGTTTTCCAGTGTACGGAACCTCTGCAGCAGCAATGGCCGAAGGCAGTTCTACAGGTCTGGTTGTTAAAGGAGAAGCCAATAATGTGGTTTTTTATAACATCAATTAATCCATAACGACCTGCATATTAATTCACTAGCAGAACAACTTCCACATTAGTTCGAAGAATTTTTGTAAATTTAAATTGTAAAGTAATTTCTTTATTTACAAAGAGATGCATTGTATTTAGAACATCGCCTTGGGACAAGATAGTTTGATAACTTAAAACCAATAATTATGATAAAATCATTAATCATTTCGGTATTGCTAGTAGCAATAGTATTACCTGTGGCAAACGCACAATCTAGTTGCAGCAAATTCTATCCGTTTAAGGAAGGCACTAAAGCTGAGATAACATCTTACGATAAAAAAGGAAAAATAGCAGCAGTTGTATCTTATACAGTTTTAAGCAAAACGAAGACTGCTGAAGGGGAAGTTGCAACTATGCAATCTTCTGTAAAAGATGATAAAGGAAAACTAATAGCCGAAACTGAATACAATGTTACCTGCGACGGTTCAAAAATCTCGATAGACTACAATTCGATGTTTAGCCCAATGATGATGGAGCAATTTAAAAACATGGATTATGAAATAAGCGGAATTGATTTAGAAATTCCAAACAATCTTTCTGTGGGTCAGAAACTTCCGGATGCCGAAATGAATATGAAAATTAGCATGAGCGGTATAAACATGAATATGGATGTTACAATTACAAATAGAGAAGTTATTGGCCAAGAAAATGTAACTACCCCTGCCGGTACATTTAATTGTTTTGTAATAACTTATGACATGAGTACCAAGATGGGAATGACCCAAACTAGCAACTCAAAACAATGGATTGCAGAAGGCGTGGGCATGGTAAAACAAGAAGATTATAAAAAAGGGAAGGTTACCTCTAGCACTGTTCTTACTATGTTTTCAGAATAAAAGGATACAAGTTCAAATTTCAAAAACCGAGGCTTAAGCTTCGGTTTTTTCATTTATTTCAGCTTCAAAAAGTTCGAGAAAATGCTTTGTTAATTTTGCTTTTACTTCTTCCGTAGAAATTTCAACTTTACCCAACTCCACATTTAAAGAAGTAACAGCTTTGTCTTTTATTCCGCAGGGAATCATATTGTCAAAATAACCTAAATTGGTATTTACGTTTAAGGCAAAACCGTGCATAGTTACCCAACGGCTTGCGCGAACGCCCATTGCGCAAATTTTTCTAGCAAAGGGAGTGCCCACATCTAGCCATACGCCTGTTTCGCCTTTGCTGCGTTCTGCTTTTAATCCGTATTCAGCGAGGGTTAGGATAATCATTTCTTCTAATAATCGCAAATACTTGTGAATGTCGGTAAAGAAGTTTTCCAAATCTAAAATAGGGTAGCCCACTATCTGCCCTGGACCGTGATAGGTTATATCGCCACCTCGGTTTATTTTATAAAAAGTAGCATTTATATCTTTTAGCTTTTCTTCTGAAATAAGCAAATTTTCAACATGTCCGCTTTTTCCGAGTGTATATACGTGTGGATGCTCAACAAATAAAAAGTAGTTGGGCGTTTCCTGCAGCAGTGCTTCTTTTTTGTTGTTACTTTTTATCTGTAGAATGCCTTGGAATAGCGCTTCTTGATATTCCCAAATCTCTTTGTAATCTCTAAGCCCGAGGTCCGTTATTTGCAAATTTTTATTCAATACAATGCCGATTTTATTTGGCGCTACAAAGCTATTGATTAAAAATATTGAGTTCTATAAATTTTGTGCTTTTTTGAAATATTTTGCAATATATATTAAAGTTAACATCTTAAATATTTACTAAATTCCTTAAAGGGTATTATATTTACGGTTCTAAACATTCATAAAAACTACAATACAAATGAAAAAAAGTACTTTAAAACCATTTCTGATTGTATGTCTTTTGCTTTTAAGCTTCGGACTACAAGCTCAGAGCGCGCTGTGGACAAAAGTTTCTCCCACAGAGTTGCAAAACCGACAAAAAGCCTTGCGCAATGCTATACCGCAAGACTTTAACCTATTTTCACTGAATACTTCAGCTTTAAAAAGCCAATTGCTTAGCGCTCCACAAAGATTTAGTGGGCAGTCAAACGTAATTATAGAGTTGCCTACAAATAACGGTGAAATACAACGTTTCAGAGTTTATGAAGCTTCTATAATGGAGCCAGCGCTTCAGGCACAACACCCAAACATACGTTCATACGTTGCGCAAGGTATAGAGGATGGCTCTGCTATTGCTCGTTTTAGTGTTTCTAGCGTAGGAGTTCATGTTATGATTTCATCTGTAAACTATTCTACTGTTTACATAGATCCTTATACTCAGGATAGAAATAATTACATAGTTTATAACATCAATAGTGTTCCTGCTAATCTTGACGCCCCCGCATGTTTGACTGTAGAGACTGAAATTATGGATATGCCTGCAAATAACAGAAATGCAGATGACGGCATACTTAGAACTTTTAGACTTGCTTTAGCATCTACTGGGGAATATTCACAATTTCACCTTAACGATCAAGGAATAGATCCAGGAGCAACAGATGCAGTAAAGAAAGCTGCTGTACTTTCTGCAATGAACGTTGCAATGACACGTGTGAACGGAGTTTATGAAAGAGATGCTTCTTTAACTATGGTTATTGTTGCAAACAATACAGATATTATTTTCCTTGATGCTAACACCGATCCTTACACTAATAATAACGGAGGTGCTATGTTGGCTCAAAACCAAGCTACATGCGACGCTCTTATTGGTAATGCTGATTATGATATTGGCCACGTATTTAGTACTGGTGGTGGTGGTATTGCTGGTCTTCGTGTACCATGCGTTACTGGACAAAAAGCAAGAGGGGTTACTGGTTTAACTCAACCAAGAGGCGATATTTTCTTTATTGATTATGTAGCTCACGAAATGGGTCACCAATTTGGTGCAAACCATACTTTTAACAACTCTTGTGGAAATAACAGAAACGGTTCTACTGCTGTAGAACCTGGAAGTGCTTCTTCTATTATGGGTTATGCAGGAATTTGTCCTCCAAACGTACAAAACAACAGTGATGACTATTTTACAGCTATAAGCATACAAGAAATATGGAATCACATTAAAAATGGTGCTGGACAATGTGCAGTGCAAACGCCAACTAACAACCTACCTCCTGTAGCAGATGCTGGAGCTAATTACACTATTCCAAAGTCAACTCCTTTTATTTTAAAAGGTACTGCATCTGATCCAGATGGTGGAAATGTATTATCTCACTGCTGGGAACAAATGAACCCACAAGTTGCACCAATGCCACCGGCAAATACATCTACAACTGGACCAGCTTTTAGAACTTTAGACCCTAGTGCTTCTCCTGATAGATATATGCCAGCAATTGCAACTGTGCTTGCCGGAAACACACAAAGTACTTGGGAAGTAGTTCCTGCTGTTGGAAGAAATATGAATTTCAGATATACCGTTCGCGACAATGTTGCGGGTGGATCTGCTACTGCTAGCGATAATATGTCGGTAACAGTTGATGGAATTTCAGGCCCATTTGTGGTTACTTCACAAAATACAGCTACTACCTGGACAATCGGAAACACTGAAACAATTACGTGGGATGTAGCCGGAACTGACGTAGCTCCTGTAGATAGCCCTAACGTGGATATTTGGTTTTCAACAGATAACGGTCAGACTTACCCAGTTTCAGTAGCGTTAAACGTTCCTAACACAGGAAGTGCTATGGTTAATGTACCAAACGTTAATACAACCACAGGTAGATTGATGGTTATTTCATCTAACAACATTTTTTACGATCTTAACAATGCTGTTATTACTGTAGATGGTGTAGTTAGTGTTGAAGACTTTGCATTTGATAATTTCTCGGTTTACCCGAATCCATCAAATGGAACATTTAACCTTACTTTCAAACCAGCATCAAACGATAAAATTGAAATCTCTCTTTACGATTTAAGAGGAAGAGCGATCAATCAATATACTTTTGATGGGGTTTCTGCTTCAAGTACTTTCAACAAACAATTAGAGTACAATTATATTGAAAGTGGAATGTATTTCCTTGTTGTGAAAAATGGCAACAAAGTAACTACTAAGAAGATTGTGAAAAACTAATTCACAGAAAATTGCATATTGAGTAAAGAGAAAAGACAGGGTTTATATCCTGTTCTTTTCTCTTTCTTTTTTTACGCTATTTTCAACCAAACAGTTCACTTTGAGATATTCTATTGAATATCTCTCAATATCGTTTAATAGCTGCGTATAGTTATTTCTCCCGCTCTTAAAAGGGAAGAATAGGTGTAGTTAAGCTTTATTTGAAAGCTATAAGAAAGAAATCATTTACCTATACAGAAAGAGGCGTTCAAATTTTGAACGCCTCTTTCTGTATTCTAATTTATGAAGGGTATTAGGTTTCAGCCGTCGTTTTTCGCATAACGAAGCGGTCGTGATTCTTGACTCACTTTTTTGCTAAAGCTTCACCGTTTCCTTAATATGCGTAACCACTTGCGAAGTTTTACCAACTTTAAACTTTAGGTCGAATGACACTGACTGATCAGATTTTTTAACTACTAACTTTCCATCAGTAATTGGGTAATAGCCTGCTTCGCCTTTGCAAAAACAATGTTTTCCATAGAGTAATTTTACATCACTTAATGAAGCATTTTCTTTATTTATGGAATTTGTAGCAGCTGGTATTTCAAAATGTATTGTTTCAGAATAATTTCCATCTGCGGTACCCTCTGGCCCCTTCTTTAAGTAAGTGTATTCTACAACCATATTTTCGCTAGCCACCATTTCTGGATACACAGCGCCTGTGCCATCTTCTTTAACAACAAAGCTTTTATTTTTATGCAGTACTACCGTACAAGTTCCTTCTTCTGGGCAACCTGCAACATTATTTTCTAGTTGTGCCATATTTGTATTTTCTGATGTAACTACAGTTCCCGTCTGTGTTTTACAGGCATTGACCATAAATAGTGGAATTAAAAAGTATAGTGCTTTCATATTATATTAATTTGTGATTGGTTAATATCATTCAAAAATTAGTAATTCGTTTTTCCTAAAGGCATCCGTATTTCAGCAGCTAAAAGCTAAAATCTTAATTTTCTAATTCTACTTGCAAATCTAACACATCCGGATTTTTGAAATATTCCATAATTGATTTTTGTAAAATTACTGTTTTTTTATCTGCGGAAAAGGTAGCGTCAGCATTCGACGTTTTCTTAATTTTCTTCGGAAAAGTATAATTCAAGGTATAATTAGAGCCACCCATAAAAGCTGCAGCCTGTTGCATGCTATCTACTTGTTGTTGATGCATTTTTTTATCTTTTATATACGCATCACGCTTAAAAACCCCGTTTTTAAAGATGTAATTCACGCCAATTAATTCCTGCGAGCCTTCTTCTTTAGTTGTTTTCATCGCTTCGGTTTTGTCGCCAGGCATCAAATTTGCAGCTTGCTCCAATCCGTTTAGCATATCGTTAGCTTCCCCTACATTTTTGAAATTGGTTGAAATAGCATAAATCATTTCAGAAGTTTCAGAATTCATTTTTATATGAAAATTAAAATTTTCTAGCTTCTTTAGTTTCTGTTGTTCTACTGCCGAAAGCGTGGAAATACTATCCCTTTTTTCTTCTAAAAATTCTTTCATACTAATAATGGTGTCCATTTTTACTACTGCAGAATCCATCATTGCAGCACCACCAAAGGCCATCATTTCGTTTAAATTAACTTCAACAGTTATTTGTCCGCTGCCATCAGCATTCATAACCATTGTTTCAGAAAATTGGCAACTCACCAAAGTAAATGTCAAAGCAAAAACAAAGAGTAATTTTAATTGCATAGTCTATTTATTAGGGTTATTTATAATAATAAGTGCGGCAATCACACCAGGAATCCACCCAAGAACGGTAAGTATAAAAACAATTATAACCGATCCGCAGCCTTTGTCTATAACAGCTAATGGCGGAAAAAGAATTGACAACAGCACTCTCCATATACTCATAGAAAACAAAGCTACGATTTATATTCTTTATTTGTGCGCTTCAATAATTTGTTAATAGCCTATCCGTAATTCTTTCGCAGCTAAAACATCTTTTCTCTTTTTTCTTTCCGCTTGCCTCCCTTTATTCAAAACTTCGTATTTCGCATTTCACACTTCGTATTTCGCACATCATTTCCCTATCTTTGCAAACTTATTTTTATACCGAATATATGCAACTGTCCGAACTGGAAATCATCCGAAGAGAAAAACTACAACAACTGCGCAATATGGGCATTAATCCCTATCCCGCAGATCTTTATCCCGTAAGCGATACTTCTAAAAAGATAAAGGATAATTTTGAAGAAGGAAAAAAAGTAGTAATTGCCGGAAGACTAATGTCACGACGAATTCAAGGAAAAGCTTCTTTTGCTGAACTTCAGGATGCTGACGGCCGCATTCAAGTATATTTTAACCGCGACGAAATTTGTACGGGTGAAGATAAAACCCTTTATAATGAAGTGTATAAAAAATTGCTCGATATTGGCGATTTTATAGGAATTGAAGGCGAATTATTCAACACGCAAGTAGGCGAAAAAACGGTAATGGTGAAGAAATTTACACTTCTCAGCAAAGCCTTAAAACCTTTGCCACAACCACGTGTAGACGCAGATGGAAAAGTACACGATGCTTTTACAGACCCCGAACAACGGTATCGCCAGCGCTACGCAGATTTGGTGGTAAACCCACACGTAAAAGAAATTTTTGTAAAGCGCACAAAGCTTTTTAATGCCATGCGAAGCTTTTTTAACGATCGCGGTTATTTTGAAGTAGAAACCCCTGTTTTGCAACCTATTCCGGGTGGAGCAGCAGCGCGACCTTTCACCACTCACCACAACTCGTTAGACATTCCGCTTTATATGCGAATTGCAAATGAATTGTATCTAAAAAGATTAATCGTCGGTGGTTTTGACGGTGTGTATGAATTTTCCAAAAACTTCCGAAACGAAGGGATGGACCGCACCCACAACCCAGAATTTACCGCTATGGAAATTTACGTTTCCTATAAAGACTATAATTGGATGATGGATTTCTGCGAACAATTGCTGGAATTCTGTGCAATTGAAGTAAATGGTACTTCCAAAGCGACTTTCGGAAAACACGAAATAGATTTTAAAGCGCCATACCCACGAGTAACAATGGCGGAAGCAATCCTGAACTTCACCGGTTTCGACATAACTGGCAAAACAGAAGATGAAATCCGAAAAGCGGCGCTCGATATGAAAGTTCCGGTGGACGAAACGATGGGGAAAGGAAAATTGATTGATGAAATTTTTGGCGAAAAGTGTGAAGGCAATTACATTCAGCCAACATTTATTACAGATTACCCAAAGGAAATGAGCCCGTTGTGTAAAGAACACCGCGACAATCCTGAACTTACAGAACGTTTTGAATTGATGGTTTGCGGTAAGGAAATTGCAAATGCATATAGTGAATTGAACGACCCAATAGACCAGCGCGAGCGTTTTGAAGCACAATTAAAACTAGCAGATAGAGGCGACGACGAAGCAACTGCATTTATAGATTACGACTTTTTACGCGCTTTAGAATACGGCATGCCGCCTACTAGCGGTATGGGTATTGGAATGGACCGTTTAGTTATGTTTTTGACTAACAATCCCTCTATTCAAGAAGTACTTTTCTTTCCTCAAATGCGCCCAGAAAAGAAGAGGCCAGAAATGAGCGAGGACGAAAAAGCCGTATTTGCAGTCTTAAAAACCACCTCGCCAGTTGCCTTGGAAGATCTTAAAGCGCAAAGTGGCTTGAGCAACAAAAAGTGGGATAAAGCCATAAAAGGTTTGACAGCATCTAAAGTAGCAAAAGTTGAAAAAACAGAAGATAATTTGATGGTTTCTATGTTATAGAAAATAGTATCACTTCGCCTAAAAAATGGGAAATTGCAGCAATGTAGTTTCCTTTTTTTTATGGCATTCTGCAGTACATTTTAAATAGAATTGAAATTACTTTATTTCAAAACCCTTTGAAATATAAATCTTTACAATTACATTTGGGAATCTATTCACATTTTCTAAACAGACATTTTTTATGAAAAGACTATTATTCATTTCGCTATTATTGTTATTTACGCAGGTTTTCTTTGCTCAGAACAGCAAAGAAACTGTTGCCCAAACTTGGCTGGATAACAATATGCCAATCAACAAAACGAACCAAAGTTTTGCCTTAACAAACAGCCACGCAGGTCCTTCTGGTGAAACATTTCGCTTTCAACATACTGTAAACGGTGTAGAAGTTTTTGATTCTTCAGTAGCAGTTCACGTTTCAAACAAGAACCAAGTAACTTATCACGCAAGTACTTTTGATAGTGCTGTTGAAACAATTAGCACAACCCCTTCAATTTCAGAAGAAGATGCTTTAAATACAGCAAAAACCGCTTTAAGTATTGAGGGATATATTTCTCAAAAGGAGGTGAAACTTTACGTCTATAAAAAATTAGGCGACAGCAAATTGGTTTACAGGGTAACTACAATGTCTGAATTCCGAATGGGGAATTGGGAAACTATCGTAGATGCTGTAACAGGTGCTGTTTTAAGCACACAAGATATTGCGATTTACCATAAAAGAAATGGTGGGGATGACACAAAACATCCAGTAAAACCAACAACCTTGGCTACTGGTACAGCAATGGTTTTTGATCCAGACCCACTTACCAAAACAGGAAGCAATTATGGCGGAAACTATTCTGATAATAACGACGCAACCAACGCAGATCTTGATGCTGCAAGAACCGCAGTAACTTTATTAGATATTGATTTTGACGGAACAAACTACAGATTAAGAGGACCATATACTGAAATAGCAGAATTAGGCTCTCCGTCTACAGGTTTATTTTTACAGACAACTTCAGATTTTAGCTTCACTAGAGACCAACAGGGTTTTGAAGCTGCAAACTGCTATCACCATATTGATAAAAGTTTCCGTTACATCAATGATGATTTAGGAATTCCTTTAGTTTCGCTTTACAATGGCGGAGTGGTTCGTTATGATCCACACGGTGCCAATGGCGCAGATAATTCTTTTTACAGTGCCGGAAGCCTTCAGTTTGGCGAAGGTGGTGTTGATGATGCTGAAGATATGGACGTAGTACTTCACGAATTGGGTCATGGTCTTCACGATTTCATAACCAACGGAAATCTTAGCCAAGTAAATGGTTTAAGTGAAGGAACTGGTGACTACTGGGCAAATAGCTATAAAAGAAGTACAGGTTTTTGGGATATTACAGACCCACAATATTTTTGGGTATTTGGCTGGGACGGACACAACCCATTTTGGGGTGGCCGCGCAACTAATTATGGAGCTATGTATCCAGGTGGACTTACCGGATCAATCCATACAGATGGACAAATTTGGGCAACTGTTTTACTTGAAATCTGGGAAATTATTGGAAGAGAAAAAATGGATGCTGCAGTTTGGGAAGGTCTAGGAATGACCAACAGCAACACGAATCAACAAAACGCTGCTATTGCTGTAAGGCAAGCTGCTATAGATATGAACTATAGCTGTGCAGAGATAGATGCTTTCACAGACAGGTTTACAGCACGTGGCTACGTATTACCAAACTACGTTTGCGATCCAAATGCTTGCGACATTTCAGAAATAGAAACAACTAACATTTCTCCTTGTAACGATAATGGCACTCCTACAGATGGTAGTGATGATTTCTTTACAGCAGATGTTACAGTAACTTTCATAAATCCTCCAGCAACCGGAACTTTAGATTTAACGGGAGACGGAACGGCTTCAGTATCTACATCAGGTTTAACTACATCGCATACGTTTGTAGGCGTTGTGTTTGCCTCTGATGGTACCGCAATTCAACTTTCTGCTGAGTTTTCTGATTCTGCTGATTGTGATTATGACGACAATAACGCAGGTACTGCACCAGCGCCTTGTGTTACTGCAGGAGTTAATGACAATGAATTTTTCGGTGTGGCACTTTATCCAAACCCTGCCGATCAGACTATTTCATTATCAAACTTAACACAAGAATACAATGTAGCTATCTACAATATGCTTGGCCAGAGAGTAAAAGAACAATATGTAGATGCAACTAACAACAGCATCAACATTGACGATCTTTCATTCGGTGTGTATATCTTGAAATTTAATGATTATGACAAAGTGTTACGCTTCGTTGTAAAATAAGTAGTATATAATTTTATATTAAATTGAAATGAGCCGCAGAAATGCGGCTCATTTTTTTTAAAAAATCTACTGCCCATGTTTTTTCCTACTTCTTGGCATAAGTGGTCTCGCATCATCGCAAGTAAACATGAGTAGTAGTATTATAGTCGTATAAAACTATTGAATTTTACAAACCTTAAAAAATTCCTTTTAGAGAACTCCTCTTTTGAATGAGTTAAGACTACTCTTCAATAATTATCTATAAAATTGATTGTAATTAAACTTATTTCAAATATGAGCGTCATAGTTATGTAAAACCTTAAAAAATAAACAGATGAAAAAAGTAATGATAATTTTTATGGCGCTTACCACTTTCGCTATTACCGCACAGAATAAAAATTCTGATAGAAAAGAGCAACGTAGTGAGCAAAAAGAAAATTTTACTCCAGAACAAAAAGCTGAATTGCACGCTAAAAAAATGACGCTAGATTTAGGTTTAAACGAAGCGCAACAAACTAAAGTGAACCAAGTGCTACTCGAAATGCAGAAAAATAAACCCGAGCGTTCTGAAAACAGAAAAGAAATGACAGACACGCAAAAGTTTGAGGCAAAAGCGGCTATGCTAGACAGACGCATCGCAATGAAGAAGGCAATGAAAGAAATCCTTACAGAGGAACAATACACTAAATGGGACAAAAGCCAAGGTCATAAACAGCATCGTTCTAGCAACAAAAATAGAATGGAGAAGCGCGGAGATAAGTAATAAAGACTCCAATTATATTTTATGGCGCAATTATTGTTTTAGTTATAATCAAATTGGTTACATTAGTAACTTTAAATTTAAAAACAACTAAAATGAAAAACCTACTAACAGTATTCGCATTTGCAGTAACCATGCTTTTGGGAGTTCAAACAATCTCGGCTCAGCAGTTGTCGCAGGACAAAAGCAGACCAGAAGTAATTGCCAAGACAGAAACTGCAAAATTGACTGATGCATTAAATTTAAACGGTGATCAAAGTCGTGCTATCTTTAGAGCTTACGTAGCAAAAGAAGTAAACTATCAAAAGCACATTGACGGTAAAGATGTAAAAGATGCAACCGTTAAAGCCAATAAGGATAAATTCGATTCTTCTCTGAAGGAAACAATGAAAAAAACCTTAACGGCAGATCAATACACCCAATGGGTAAAAATGAATAATTAGTGATTGATTATTAGTAATTCCAAGACCCTTTCTAAGTTTAGAAAGGGTCTTTTTTTTGGAATATCAAAAAATATTTGTGACACTATTTGCCAACTTCCTGTGCTTAGTAGTTAACTTTTATTTCAAGTTTTTAGCAACCTTTCCACATGCTGCAATAGTAGCGTCTAAGTCTTCATAACTCAGCGCATCGCAGATAAACCAAGTTTCAAAAGCACTTGGCGCAATATAGATTCCTTCGTCCAACATTCCGTGGAAAAAGATTTTGAAATTTTCATTATTCGCATTAGCTGCCGAAGCAAAATCGGTTACGGGCATTTCAGAAAAATGTATCGAAATCATAGATCCCAGTCTGTTAATAGTGAACTTTACATTTTCTGAAGTAAGCGCCGCGTCTAAACCTTTATGCAGATATTCGGTCTTTTTATTGATAGAATCAAAAATCGCTCGATTTTCGTTTAATTCTTTTAACATCGCCAATCCTGCAGCCATTGCCAGAGGATTTCCGCTCAATGTTCCCGCCTGATAAACAGGACCAAGGGGCGCTAGTTGATTCATAATTTCTTCTCTTGCAGCAAATGCACCAACAGGCAATCCGCCACCAATTACTTTTCCAAAAGTTACAATATCGGCTTTCACCCCAAATAATTCTTGAACTCCACCAGCAGCAAGTCTGAAACCAGTCATTACCTCATCAAAAATTAAAAGAATATCGTTGTCATCGCAAAGTTTTCGCAAGCCTTCTAAAAATCCTTCGGCAGGTGGAATGCAACCCATATTTCCCGCAACAGGTTCTAAAATAATACAGGCTATTTCGTTTTTGTTTGCAGCAATAACTTCTGCTACATTGTCCAAATCATTATAAGTTGCCAGCAGCGTATCCTTCGCGGTTCCTTCAGTTACACCAGGACTATTTGGTGATCCGAAAGTAACGGCGCCACTTCCTGCCTGAATAAGGAAGGAATCGCTATGCCCGTGGTAGCAGCCTGCAAATTTTATAATTTTATCTTTCCCCGAAAAACCACGTGCTAAACGAACAGCACTCATACAAGCTTCAGTACCGCTATTTACAAAACGGATTTTATCAATATTCGGAACCATGGAAACGGCAAGCGCCGCTATATCAGTCTCAATTTCTGTGGGCATCCCGAAAGAAGTTCCTTTTTTCGCCTTCTCAATTACCGCGTTTACAACAGGCTCAAAAGCATGGCCAAGAATCATTGGGCCCCAAGAATTTATATAGTCTATTAGTTTGTTGCCATCAACGTCGTAAATATATGCGCCTTTCGCTTTTTCTACAAAAATAGGATCCCCACCTACGGCTTTAAAAGCACGTACAGGCGAATTTACGCCTCCGGGAATAACTTTTAACGCCTCTTGAAAAAGAGCACTGCTTCTTTGGTATTTCATGGTAATAATTGAAGAATTCGTAATAATATTATTTAATTGCTGTTGAAGAAATATTCAAACTGAAAACTGCAAATGCAACTTTCTTTTTTACTGATTTTTTAGAGAATGCAGATACAAAACCTGACCAATAGACAAATCATTATTTTTTAATCCGTTGTATTGTTTTAGGTTTTCCACAGTAAGATTAAATTTTCTCGAAATACTATATAGTGTATCGCCAGCTTGGACTGCGTAAGTAGCAATTTTGGAATCATCAGGATCTACATTTCTTACTCTCTTGCCTAAAACCTGATTGTCGTATTGATCTAATCTGTATCTTTCTACAAGGCTTATAAGTTTTTCCGGATACTTGGGGTCCGTTGCATAACCCGCTTTGCGAAGCCCATGCGCCCAACCTTTATAATCGTCTTTGCGCAATTTGAATAAATCTTGATAACGACTACGTTGCGTTAAAAACAAGGAGTGATCGCGATAAGAATATTTAGGATCGTTGTATTTTCTGAAACACTCTCCGCGTTCATCATCGTCGTGATAAACACTATCGCCTTCCCAACCGGTATGACATTTTATACCGAAATGGTTATTAGCCTTCATCGTAAGTTCGCCCGCACCAGCGCCACTTTCCAAAATACCTTGGGCAAGCGTTATGCTGGCTGGAATACCGTATTGCAGCATTTCTTCCATGGCTATACCGCTATATTCGTTAATGTAGTTAGCTACACGTTCACTGTACGGAATATTTACTGGCACATCAACCACGCGAGGTTCTTCTGCTTTGGTATTGTTCTCCTTAACAGATGGATTTGTGCGAACAACACGCTCGGTGTTGGGTTTCTTTTTATATTTTGAAGCCGTTTTTTTCGATTTGCAACTGCCAAAACAAATAATACATACAATAAGTAGGAAAGTTAATCTGCCAATCATATTATTCAATTATAGGTAGGTTTTTCTTTTTCAATTTTTGGTTCATACCAGCTATGCCTTGCAAACCGCCCGTATGAACGGCAAAAATACAGCTATTTTCTTTGAAATACCCCTTTTTTAGTAGATCCATAATACCGTACATCATTTTTCCGGTATAGACAGGATCTAATGGAATAGCCGTTTTTTTCTTGAACTCATTTATAAAACGAACCAATTCTGAATCTATTTTACCATACCCACCAAAACAATAGGAATCGGTGATTTCAAAATTAAATTTCGAAGTATATTTTGATATTTCGGAAGATTGAAAAGTTCCTTTTAAAGCTGAAAAACCTAAAACATGTTGATTTTCATTTGAAGCTTTTACCAAACCAGCCATCGTACCCCCAGTACCTACAGGAACACATATATAATCTGCCGAAAAATTATCTTCGCCTAAAATTTCTTCGCATCCTTTTACAGCCAACGCGTTAGTTCCACCTTCTGGCAACAAATAAAAATTTCCAAATTGATTTTTTAACTCAGCTATAAATTCAAGCTCCTCTTTCAGCCTATATTCTTCCCGAGAAACAAAATGCAACTGCATCCCACATTCCTTTGCAAAAGTAAGCGTCGGGTTTTCTGCAATCTTGCTTTCTAATTCTTCCCCTCGAATAATCCCGATGGTTTTAAAACTCATCTTTTTTCCGGCAGCCGCAACAGCTGCAATATGATTTGAATAAGCACCGCCAAAAGTAAGAAGTGTATTCTGCCCCTGTTCTTGGGCAGCTTGGAGATTGTATTTTAGCTTTCTAAATTTATTCCCCGAAACAAACGGGTGCAATAAATCTTCTCGTTTTATAAATAATTTATAACCCGTTATATTGAAAAGAGAGAGATCTATTTCAACAATAGGAATGGGTTTTGCCAGCGAAAGGTTTTCCATTGAACAAAGATATTGACAAATTGACTAATTCGGCTTTTAAAAAATCTAATTGCAAACATACTTGTCAATTATATATTTGGTAATTGGCCTCAGCGTTTTATTGGTTTGCGGATGAAGACCATAACTCGAAAAATATTCCATTCCGCCATTCCTATCTTTTCCGTACCAAATACGAACACTTCCATCCTCATTAAAAAACTGGGTCGAGCAATTTATAGATAACTCTCTAAAACCCTCAATGCGCTCCTGTTTATATGCTTTAAGGATTCCAGTTTTTAACTTTTCACCGTCAAAACTAGTTTCAACATAATGAGTGGAATTCCATTCCATCCATCGTTGTTTTGTAAAATAATGGTATCCAAAAAATCCAATAACCGCTATCAAGAAAAGTGACATTAGCATTAGCAGCAATTTGTTTCTTTTCTTTGGAACATTTCCTTCATCTGCGCGCCCTTTTACTTCATCTATAGTATTCTTAACGAGAAAATCGTTGTAATTATCATATCCCAAATATTGCGCTAAGACCATTAAAACTTGAGGCTGCGGAATATTAATAGCTCCCCCATCACTATTCTTCGCTTCCTTATAGAAATCCCTTAGGCGTCTATCACCATAAGGAAATGTTTCAGAGATAATTTCTGATAAACGTACGGCACATTGATTTACTGAGGGGCTGTTAATGCCTTCACTATTCAATTTCTGCTCTACTTTCTCAAAAGCATTTAAAAGTAATTCTCTATGCATATAAACTGTTTTTCAACATTTTAAAACTACAAAAACCAAATGGAAAATACTTGGAAATTCTTTTCCATAACCTTTCCATTTCCTTTCCAACCTTTCAGGCACATTCTTTCTTCATTTGCTTCAGTATTGCAATGCCACCTTGGGTGTAACAGGGTTTACAAAACATTTCAATACTACTACTGGAGCCGCAGTTTAAGTTGATTGGCCATTATGAGAAGTAACCTCTCGCCTTACTTCTGCGCTCCACACTTCTCAAATCGGAAGGATTCACTTCCACCATAAGGTGTCGCTGTAAAATTCTCTGGGTAAATACCTGGACAGCCACGCTAGTATCAACTTTTAAATCATACAAAATGAAAAAAATAGCTTTAATTTTATTTACGGTTTTTCTCAATATGGGTCTTTTTTCCTGTACCCCACAAGCAATTTCTGAGGAAGTGAAGAGCACACAAGCCTGTTGCGGCGATGATGGGAATTTACCACCGCCTCCTCCGCCTCCGCCTATTGGTGGAAACGGAGGCGGATAGAGATTTGCCAATTTGTTAGTACTTTAGAGGAATGAATGCACATAGCTTTTCATTCCTCTTTTTTTTAGGCGCTTTTTACTATTAGGCAGTAAATTCTATTCGCAACAAAATGATAGTTCATACTACTATTACAACTAAATGTTGCATCCTATCCAAAGTTCAAATATACCTCTTGATATAAAGTATTACATACCCCAGTCTGAAATTTCCTCAAAAACAGTTACCCTTATCGAACGCCCAAAGGACTGTATAATGAATTGAGGAGGATATATAGGCTATTTTCAGCTCCTTACGGAATCCCGTAAGGAATTTTTATTTAGGTGTTGTAGGTTTGAAGTTACTAACAAATAAAACTAATCGAAATGAAAAATATTACTTTCCTCCTATTTGCTTTACTCATTATAGCCACTTCTTGTTCCTCTTCAAAAAACATTAGGTTTTCAAAAAAACCAGATGAAATTGTAAAAACAGAGTCTTTGAAAAAATTCCTCGCCATTAATAAAAATCCAAAAGTAGTGCTAAGGGTTAATGAATCTTCATACACGGTTACGGAAAACGAAAATATTGATTACCTGTATAATGCTATAGAAAACCAGCTTTTGGCTAGCGGCTTTGTTGTAAGAGACAGACAGTTGTTCAATCAAATAATAGGCAATGAAGACAATAATGTAGATTATGAAGTTCTCAAAAACAAGTCAGACACAGACCTGATTATTGAATTAACAAAACTTGATCCCAAAATCAAGTATTCTACAAACAAATACTTCAATAAAAATAATGATGAAAAAATAGAGCAATCCTATGTTCACGAACGCTACGGCGCTTCTGTAGAATTTAAAGTAGTCCTTATTAGTACCAACGAATTTGCGGGAGTTTACAAGTTCAATTATACTCCCTGTACTGAAGGTTGTGTCATCAAAAAATCTATGAACGAGTTAACCAAAGAACGTAGAACGCGTGAAAAAAATGGGCCTAAAGGTTATGAAGGTGTAGAAAAAGATGAACTGGAAATATTTATTAAAGATGCAACACAACAATTGGTTGCGGAAATGAGAAATTGATATAATCTCTCAAGGAATCCCGTAAACGATTGAAACCAAGATTATAGATTTAAACATTCATATCAAAATTTTAAAATATGGAACTCCACAACCAACTAAAAGCATTAGCAGATAAAATTCATCAGCTAAAAGACAAAATAGAAACAGAAGAATCTACCAAACACGCCTTTGTACTGCCCTTTATTAATATTTTGGGATATGATACTTTCAACCCCACTGAAGTAGTTCCAGAATTTACAGCCGACCTGGGCCTTAAAAAGGGCGAAAAAGTCGATTATGCCATTTTTCAAAACGGTAACCCAATCCTCATTGTGGAATGTAAAAACTGGAAAGAAAACCTCAACGTTCATAATTCACAATTGTTCCGTTATTTCCATGTTACAAAAACACGTTTTTCATTGCTCACCAACGGAATAGAATATCGCTTCTACACAGATTTGGAAGAACCCAACAAAATGGACGAAAAACCATTTTTGGAATTCGATATCACAACGGTAAAAGAAAATGTGATAAATGAAATAGCCAAATTTCACAAATCAAATTTTGATGTAGACTCTATTGTGGACAATGCCAGTTCCCTTAAATATACAAGGGAAATCAAAAGATTAATTTCCGACGAACTCACCACTCCCTCCCATGACTTTGTAAGGCTCTTTGCAAATAAAGCATATTCCGGAAGACTTACTGAACGTGTAATGGAAGAGTTTACAGAGCTCGTCCAAAAAGCTTTCAATCAAACCATAAGTGAAAAGGTAAATGATCGGCTTAATGCCGCAATAAATAAAGAAGCAGAAAAACAACAGGAGGATAATATTGAAGTTCAAGAGCCGGAAAGCAAAGTTATTACTACTGAAGAGGAAATGGAAGGATTCCGAATTGTAGTAGCAATCCTGAGAAGAAAACTGCCCATAAACAGAATAATACACCGTGATACTCAATCCTATTTTGGAATTCTCTTGGATGATAATAATCGGAAACCACTCTGCAGGTTACATCTAAACGGAGGCAATAAATATGTGGGTGTTTTTGACGAAAAGAAAAACGAAACTCGGGAACCAATTCAATCAATAGACGACATCTATAAATTTGAGGAGGCACTTTTGAGGACGGTAGATTATTATATATAAAATCTAACTATATTAGTTAATCGATTACTTTAAATAAGGTTTATAAAATAAGAATATAACATTAAGATGAAGATTCTAAAATTGGTAATTTTCGTGTTTATATTGGGGTACACCTCAAATACTCCGAAAAAGAGATCACTTTAGAACAAGCCATCAACCTTGGCTACCAAGCCTGTTCCATTTGCAAGCCAAAGTGATCACGGTGTCCGAGTGTTTTTTATGAAGCGCAGCGGAATAAAAAATGAATCCAAGCCACCCTAACGCAAACCCACCCATTACGGAAAACCGTAACTGTAAGCATTTTATATCAATGGTGGGACTCCTTAAAGCATTGTCATCATTGAGAACTAGACACGATTCCAATATCTCTTTATTCATCGTGTTTTCACTAAATACCCTCCAACCACACGCACCAGCCGCTCTTACTTTTTCCTTCCAGAAAAATTTCCCCTGTTTGCACTATAATCTAAATTCTATGAAAGACGAATAAAACAGTAGTAGGAATTTTGTTTATAGTATATTTAAAGTAACTATATACTATACTTATAGTATGTTTATAGTATATATACAGTATCTCTATAGCGTATAATACTTATATTAAATACACGATATCCCACTGGCATCCCTTGGAAAAAACACATCATATTTAAAGTATAAAAAAGAAGAAAAGTTTAGAAACTAAATCCGAAAATCCCTGTTACCCCAAAGCTTCGTGCATCAATATTATCTAAGTAATTACCTCGGAAGTTAAAATCGAGTCTGAAAACTCTAAAGATGTTACCCACCCCAACACTGTATTCCCAGTAGATATCTTCGGGAGATTGATAAACTATATTGGAAGCGTTTAAGTCTTTATTCTCTTGCGAAATTGTACCATAAACAGCTCTAAAACCAACAACTTCACGTAGGTCAAGTTTTCTAAGTAATGGAATTCGGGAGAAAATTCTACCTCCAAAGTTGTGTTCCAAATGAAGTGAAGTATAGGTATCACTTACAAATTCGTAATAATCTAACTGCGTAAAAGTATTGTAAAGACTGAAATAAGTTTGATTTCCAGGAATTGGATTTAGCAGACTTAACGGAACTGCGCCAATGGTTGTACCTACCTCAACAGTAGAAAGCAAACGACCAATACCACCTATATTCCAAGGTTGGGTGTAAAGTGCTTGCAATTTTTTGTATTCAAAATCGCCTCCCATTACATCTTTTAGTCCGTAGCTATAACCTGCATAAAACGATGGAAAATCGCCATCGTTTATTACCGTGCGCTCCACGCCATAACCTGAAGTTTTACGTCCGGGACTATATAAAAATCCTACTTGAATTTCGGCTTGTTTTAGTTGGCTCTTTACATCGCCTGTAAATAGACCATCTTCCATTACTTTATAATCTATACTGAAAGTTTCGGTAGCAGACTCTAAAGTTCTATAAGAACCTGTTAAGCGTAATATAAAGTTCTTCCACGGTTCAATATCAAAACCGATGGTGCTTAAGTTTATACGCGACAACCTATCATTTGAGCCCACGGAAAGCAGCGACGACGACGCCAAACTTCTTCCCAAAACATCGTTACTATTTGTTAAACTAGCTCCGGTTTGCTCCACATCGCGACGGTTACCGCCAAAGACAGTAAGTCTAGATTTTCTATCTAAAAGCAGCTTTCCAGAAATACCGTATTTAAAACGATCGTCTTTAAAACCGTAAGCTCCAAAACCTTCTATTCTCCAAGGGTCATTTTGTCCAAAATAGGTTCTACCTCCCAAACGGATTCGCATACCTTCAGCTTCATTAAAACCAAAAATTGAAAAAACAGGGCCGATATCAAAATTGTTTACTTCGTAATAACCACTGGCCAATGTTGCACCCACATTGTAAAGCGCTTTAAACCGACCTACAGTTTTAAGCGTGTCCAGCATTTTGTAAACGCCTGTTTCGTCTTTGCTTAGTTTCTCCATTCGGTTTGTATCCCAAAAATCATCGGGACGGTTGTAAACCTCATAATTATATGGATCTACTTGCTGCGAATAAAACTTTTTGTCTTTCGGAATATCAAAAACATAATTATCATATAAGGTGGTACGTTTGCCATAAACGCCTCGAGCTTCTTCCTTTTTCCTAAAGCTGAAATCGCTCATAAAATAGTCGCGAGTAATTAGGAAAGTAGAATCGTTTAATACTTCAAACTCCTGCTCTATATACACATCGCGCACCCAGTTTAGGTTTGCGCTTTTGGAAGCTTTTAAATTTATTTCTTTAATAGCCCAAGTGGAATCATTCACCCAAAAATCGCCTTTAAAAGTCAGTTCATTTTTTCGGCGTGGGTAATACACAATATTATAGCACCATTTATTATCGCGATAGGCACTGTCGCGCAACACGTAATTGTAAACGTCTATTCCAGTTTTTGATAGCGGACTAGTAAAAGCTTTATCGAAAAATTTCAGATAATTATCATAAACATCATAGTCGCTATAAAGATCTTTTACGAAAGCGATAAGTGTTTGATTGTTATCAAAACCAGAGTTTTTATTTCCTTGAAGCACTTCCTTTTCTTCAGATAAAGAATTGTCGCCATAGACTTTGGAAGCTGCCTCATTTATAAAAATAGGCAGATACGTATTACCAGTTACACTTGAAGTATCGGTCTGGTCAAAAATGAATTCCATCCCTTTAAAAATCTTGCTTTTAATGAGCGCACTATCAATTGTATTTAAATCAAATTCAAGTTTTTCGTATTTATCGTACTGGTATTGTTTGAATTTTTTAACCCCATTCTCCCTGCGATTTTCCCAAATCTTCCGAAGAATATCCAAAGCTGGATTATTCTTTTTTGAAGTTTTTCCTGCAAATATAACCACCTCGTCCAACGCATCAGCACTCTCTTCCAAAAGTACTTCCATAGTGTAGGTAGTTCTCGTAGTGAGTTCCACTTCTTTAGTTGTGAAACCTATAAAAGAGAAGATTACGGTTTTATAAGTTTTATCGCTTTCTAAGTAAAATCGACCGTTTTCGTCGGAAATAGTTCCCTCCTGCGAATCTTTATAGATAACATTCGCAAAGGCAACAGGATAACCCGTAGCGTCTTTAATTACACCACTTACTTTGGTTTGGGAAAATACCGAAGCACCAGTTAAAATAAAAAAAGATAAAAGAAGGTACTTCATAAATTAGGGGGACGAAATTATTTTCGGTCGTAAAATTAGTCTCTATAAAGAACTTTCTTTACAGCCTTAACAACATCTTCACTATTTGGCAACCACTCCTTTAGTAATACAGGCGAGTAAGGCGCTGGAGTATCAGCAGTATTTATTTTTACGATTGGTGCGTCTAAGTAATCAAAAATATTGTTTTGAACTTGGTACGATATTTCGGTAGCAACGTTTCCAAAAGGCCACGCTTCCTCTAAAATCACCAAACGATTTGTTTTCTTCACAGATTCATAAATTGCTTCATAATCCAACGGACGGACAGTACGTAAATCGATTATTTCACATTCAATGCCTTCTTCGGCAAGTGTTTCTGCAGCTTTATAAGCCTCTTTTATAATTTTTCCGAAGGAAACAATCGTTACATCTGTTCCTTTTCTTTTAATATCGGCAACCCCAATCGGGATTAAATATTCTCCTTCTGGCACTTCACCTTTATCGCCGTACATCTGCTCACTTTCCATAAAAATTACCGGATCATTATCGCGAATGGCACTTTTCAACAAGCCTTTTGCATCGGCAGGATTACTTGGCACAATCACTTTTAAACCAGGACAGTTGGCGAACCAGCTTTCAAATGCCTGACTGTGTGTAGCTGCAAGTTGTCCGGCAGAAGCCGTTGGCCCACGGAAAACAATAGGAATATTAAACTGCCCACCGCTCATTTGGCGCATTTTTGCAGCATTATTTATAATTTGGTCAATGGCAACCAACGAGAAGTTGAAAGTCATAAATTCAATAATCGGTCTGTTCCCGTTCATTGCAGAACCTACGCCTATTCCCGAAAAGCCCATTTCAGAAATTGGAGTATCTATAATGCGTTTCGCTCCAAACTCGTCGAGCATTCCTTTACTGGCTTTGTAGGCACCATTGTATTCGGCAACCTCCTCGCCCATTAAATATATAGTTTCGTCGCGACGCATTTCTTCACTCATCGCTTCTTGTATGGCTTCTCTAAATTGTAATGTTTTCATTTGTCTAGATTGAAATATAAATAACTGAATTCCATAAATTATCGGAATGGGGAAGCAAAAATACTATAATTAACATCTGTTTGAGTATAATTTCCTCACTTTTAACCAAAATTTATTATGCGTGCATAATAAAAAAAAGAAATATATTCTTAACTTCGCACACGAGCAAATTTCTTTTTTACTTACAATTAAATTTGCCAATATTTTACAATCCAAAAATACTTTTAAAGATGAAAATATTAGTCTGTATAAGTCACGTACCGGACACTACCTCAAAGATTAACTTCACCGACGGAGACACCAAGTTTGATGCTAATGGCGTTCAGTTTGTAATTAATCCGAATGATGAATTTGGCTTAACAAGAGCCATGTGGTTTAAAGAAAAACAAGGTGCAACCGTACACGTTATAAACGTTGGCGGACCAGAAACAGAGCCAACACTTCGTAAAGCCTTGGCTATTGGTGCCGATGAAGCAATACGCGTAAATACGCCTGCTACTGATGGTTTTTCCGTAGCTAAGCAACTTGCAGCTATTGTAAAAGAAGGCGGTTACGATTTAGTAATCGGCGGTAGAGAATCAATTGACTATAACGGCGGAATGGTGCCGGGAATGCTTGCAAAGTTAACGGGAGCAAATTTCGTAAATACTTGCATCGGTCTTGAAGTAGAAGGCGATAAAGCCACTGCTATTCGTGAAATTGACGGAGGAAAGGAAACTTTAAAAACTTCACTTCCACTAGTAATTGGCGGACAAAAAGGTTTGGTTCAAGAAAGCGATCTTCGTATTCCTAATATGCGCGGGATTATGCAAGCGCGTTCAAAACCACTTAATGTGAAAGAACCAATTGATGCTACAGCAGAAACAACTTCAATTTCTTTTGAAAAACCAGCCCCAAAAGGCGCGGTGAAATTGGTTGATAATGTGGACGACTTGATCAATCTTTTGCATAACGAAGCCAAGGTAATTTAATACCTCGACTCTGTTCGGCTCACTCAATTTTTAATAATAATATTTACGAACATTTCAATCTAAAATCGTAAATCTAAAATCGTAAATCAAATGTCAGTTTTAGTATATACAGAATCAGAAGAAGGAAAAATTAAGAAGATCGCTTTGGAAGCAGTTGCTTATGCCAAAGGAATTGCAGACCAAATGGGAACTTCTGTAACTGCAGTTAGCATTAATGCCAATGACACTTCAGAATTGGCAAAATATGGCGCTTCAAAAGTATTGCAGGTTTCAAATGACAAATTGAACAATTTCAATGGCGAAGCTTATGCAGACGCAATTGGACAAGCCGCAAAAAATGAAGGCGCACAAGTTATCGTGCTAACGGCAAGTGCAAACAGCAAGTTTTTAGCGCCAACTTTGGCGGTTAATCTTGAGGCTGGTTTTGTGCCAAACGTAGTTGCGCTTCCAGAAAGCACTTCACCTTTTAAAGTGAAACACAGCGTTTTCACAAATAAAGCATTTGCAACCACAGAAATTAAAACCGATATCAAAATAATTGGTTTAGGGAAAAATTCATACGGTTTAAAGGAAAATGAAACTTCAGCAACAAATGAAGACTTCGCACCAAATCTTGACGCACACGATTTTGATATGGAAATTGTTTCCGTAGATAAGGCAACCGATAAAGTTACTATCGCCGATGCCGAAATTGTAGTTTCTGCTGGTCGTGGAATGAAAGGTCCCGAAAACTGGGGAATGATTGAAGATCTTGCACAAACATTAGGTGCTGCCACAGCTTGTTCAAAACCTGTGAGCGACATGGGCTGGAGACCACATAGCGAGCACGTTGGACAGACAGGAAAACCTGTTGCTTCAAACCTTTATATTGCAATTGGTATTTCTGGTGCTATTCAGCATTTGGCGGGTATTAACGCATCAAAAGTGAAGGTGGTAATTAATAACGATCCCGAAGCGCCTTTCTTTAAAGCCGCAGACTACGGTATTGTTGGCGATGCCTTTGAGATAGTGCCAAAACTCACAGAAAAATTAAAAGAATTTAAGGCGCAAAACGCATAATTTTTCATTAATTTGTGCCTCGAAAAAGGGCTGTTTAAATAAGGAAGCATCCAAATTTAAACAGCTTTTTTTATTGTTTTTTTATTCGTTACTTTTATAATCAATTGTTTAACTGAACACCGCGTACTAAATATTTATCACTGATTTTTGAAGAATGAGTTTAGTAAAACTTACAATCAAAGGAATTTCATACAGCCAAACTCAAAATGGCGCATATGCCCTTATATTGAACGAAGTTGATGGCGAACGAAAACTACCTATAGTTATCGGTGCTTTTGAGGCACAGTCCATTGCAATCGCGCTAGAAAAAGATATTACCCCACCGCGCCCACTCACCCACGACCTTTTTAAAAATTTTGCAGATCGCTTCGATATTGTGGTGAAGCAAGTTATAATTCACAAATTGGTGGATGGCGTTTTCTATTCAAGCATTATTTGCGAACGCGACAAAATTGAAGAAATAATAGATGCCCGAACCAGCGATGCCATTGCATTAGCACTTCGCTTTAAAGCACCTATTTTTACTTATAAAAACATTTTAGACAAGGCTGGAATCTTTCTCAAAACGACTACTTCTAAAAAAACATTATCTAAAAAAGAAGAGGCCGTTATTGAGAATTTAATTCTTGGTGAAGACAAAGAGTCTTTCAAACCAGTAAGCGAGGATTTCACTAAATTTAGCCTCGGCGATTTAAATAAAATGCTGGATGAGGCAGTAAATAACGAAAACTACGAAAAAGCAGCAAGCATCCGCGATGAAATTTCCAAAAGGGAGTAGCGTCGGTTGTTGGTTTAAGAATTAAAATATTTGGCACCCTGAGTAAAGCCGAAGTGCAAATGAAGGGTTGGGATTTATAAAAAATTTATGCAGAAATTTATACTTGTAGCCATTGCGCTTTTCTTCTTCGGAAATGTTTTTGCGCAAAGCATTGAAAAAACATGGCAATTTTCAGAAGTAAAAGATGAAAATGGCCTTTCTACACTAAACATCAATTCTGAAAAGGATTTTCTAAAACTCGAAAATGGAGCTTTTGAATACCAAGTTGAAAATGACAGCTTAAAATCGAGCGGCGACTATTTACTTCAGAATAATTTATTGGTTCTTTTCTTTAACGAACCTGCAGACAGTATAAGAAGATTTCGCGTTGAGCAACTTACAGATAGCACACTTTTACTTTCTGAAAACAATTATAAATACGAATTAAAAACGCAAAGCATACAAAAGGCTTCCGCGCTCGACACTATTGCTAATAGTTCAGAAATAACTCCTAGTCAAGGTTTTTCTATGCAAAGTCTTTGGCGTGGCGTATTAGGGATGATTTCTCTTTTGGTAATCGCCATTCTTTTTAGTTCAAATAGAAGAGCCATCCATTGGAAAACGGTGGGTATCGGCCTCGCTTTTCAATTGATAATTGCCATTGGCGTGTTAAAAGTGAATTTTATTAAAAGCGCATTTGAAGGTGTGGGCCAATTATTCGTAAATGTTTTAGATTACACCAAAGCTGGTAGCGAATTCCTTTTTGGCGGCATGCTGGACATCAATTCCTACGGGTTTATATTTGCTTTTCAAGTATTACCAACTATAGTATTTTTCTCTGCGCTAACGTCGGTTCTTTTTTACCTCGGAATAATTCAAATAATAGTAAAAGGAATGGGCTGGCTGCTTACAAAGCTTTTGAATATTTCGGGAGCGGAAAGTTTAAGCGTTGCTGGAAATATCTTTTTAGGACAAACCGAAGCACCGCTTCTTATAAAAGCCTATTTAGAAAAAATGAACAAATCTGAAATGCTGCTCGTAATGATTGGTGGGATGGCAACGGTTGCCGGAGCAGTTCTAGCGGCCTACATCGGGTTTTTGGGTGGTGATGATCCAGCGTTACGATTAACATTTGCAAAACACCTTTTGGCAGCTTCAGTAATGGCGGCTCCGGGTGCAATTGTGATTTCAAAAATTCTGTATCCACAAACAGAACCTATAAATACAGATGTAAAAGTATCATCAGAAAAAATTGGTTCCAACCTTTTGGATGCAATCGCCAACGGAACTACGGAAGGTTTAAAACTCGCTGTAAATGTAGGTGCAATGCTTTTAGTTTTTGTAGCTTTTATCGCAATGCTAAACGGAATTTTAGGTTGGATTGGTGGAGTAACCCCCTTAAATGATTGGGTTATTGCAAATTCAGACTACAAAAGTTTTTCTTTGGAAGCAATTCTCGGAAGCGTTTTTGCGCCTTTAATGTGGCTAATTGGCGTTGCAGAGGAAGACATTTATATGATGGGCCAGTTGTTAGGTATTAAACTCGCCGCAAGTGAATTTGTAGGCTACATTCAGTTAGCAGAACTCAAAAACATATCTAACGGGCTTCACCTTAATTATGAGAAAAGCATTATTATGGCAACCTACATGCTTTGTGGGTTTGCAAATTTCGCTTCTATTGGAATTCAAATTGGAGGGATTGGTTCTTTAGCACCCGGACAACGTAAAACTCTTTCTAAATTTGGAATGAAAGCTTTAATTGGTGGAACCATCGCTTCGCTAATTTCAGCGACAATTGCAGGAATGATTATTGGTTAATGTTAATTAACAACAGTTTCGGCCCAATCTGCTGCCTCTTTAATACATTTAAAATAACTAAAGGCGCCTTCAAAAAGCCCCTGCTCTTCAATTGCTTCGCTTTTAACATCGTCGTTATTTGAAACTATTGCGATGCCTACGACACTTTTGGATTTAGCTCTGTTGTACACTTCTGGATTCACTTTTTTAGCCATTTCCCTATTAGAAATAACCACACATTTTCTACCCTTATAATGTGTGTCTAAAGTATTAACGAGCTCTTTTGCTTCGGCGAAATCATATTGCGGTGCATCAAAATAGAATATAGCATAAAATGGATAACACTCTAATGTTCCTGTTATTAGCTCGTATTTTTCTTCCATAGTGAGTAGATTACGATTAAAATTAAGAAATAATTCTGAATCGTTAATAACTATTTAAAAAGCAATTCTTAAATTCCTTGAGCATCATCTGCACTATTAGTAATTTTAGACCATTAATTTAGCTTCCTTAAAATGAAACAATACCACGATCTCCTTAAGCACGTAATTGAAACTGGCGCCGTAAAGCAGGACCGTACTGGCACTGGCACAAAAAGTGTTTTCGGCTACCAAATGCGCTTCGATTTAAGCGAAGGTTTCCCCATGATAACTACTAAAAAGCTTCACTTAAAGTCTATTATTTATGAGCTATTGTGGTTTTTAAATGGTGACACAAATATTAAATACCTGCAAGAAAATGGTGTTCGTATTTGGAATGAATGGGCAGATGAAAATGGCGACCTAGGCCCAGTTTATGGCCATCAATGGAGAAATTGGAACAGCGAGGAGATTGATCAGATTTCAGATGTTATGAAAACACTTAAATCAAATCCTGACAGCCGAAGAATGCTCGTTAGCGCCTGGAATCCGAGTGTATTACCAGATACCTCAAAGCCTTTTGCAGAAAATGTTGCCAATGGCAAAGCCGCACTGCCACCGTGTCACGCCTTCTTTCAGTTTTACGTAGCCGATGGAAAATTGTCCTGCCAACTCTACCAACGTAGTGCAGATATTTTCTTGGGAGTTCCTTTCAATATTGCTTCATATGCACTTTTAACCATGATGATGGCGCAAGTATGCGGTTACGAAGCTGGCGATTTTATACACACCTTTGGCGATGCCCATATATACAGCAATCACCTCGAACAAGTTGAACTTCAATTGTCTCGAGATCAAAGACCTTTGCCAAAAATGTTGCTTAATCCAGAAGTAAAAGATATATTTGGCTTCACTTTTGATGACTTTACACTTGTGGATTACAATCCACACCCCCACATTAAAGGTGCTGTTGCCATTTAACCCAAATTTATACCCCCAATTATGAAGAACTTAATTATTCTAGCCTGCATTCTATTCTCCACTACTATTTTTGCCCAGCAAGAATGGGGAGATGTTCAAAAAAACACTGTTACCCTTAAAGAAATAGGCCCAGTATGGCCCGGTTGTGAAAAAGGTAGCGCCTCAGATCGCGACAATTGTTTTAACAATAAACTTGCTACGCACATCGCCCAAAACTTCAAATATCCTACAGTTTCGTACAAAAATAACGATCAAGGAAAAGTTATTGTTGAATTCATTATTAATGAAAAAGGCATGGTAGAAGTACAAAATGTTTCGGGCGGCACAAAGGAATTACAAGAGGAAGCTAAACGAAATATTATGGCAATCCCAAAAATGTCTAAGCCTGGAATGATGGGCGGAAAACCACGAGCAATTAAAATGGCCGTACCTTTTACCTTCAAAACAGGAAAATAATAACTCAAAATACTCTTTTTGTAACGCGAAACCTAGTTTAACAACTGTTTAACGTGTATGAAATAGAGTTAAACAATTATAATATTTATATTTAAAGTGTCGTCAAAAAAATGCGGCACTTTTTTTATGATTGCAACCGATACATTGGTTTCGCTCTTTCTCGAAACTCGCCAACATACCGAAAACATTTGCAAACCGCTGGAAATTGAAGACTATGTAGTTCAGCCAATTGTAGACGTATCCCCTCCAAAATGGCACCTAGGTCATACAACTTGGTTTTTTGAAGAATTCATTTTAAAACCACACAAACCCAATTATCAGCTTTTTCACGACGATTTCGCCTTTGTTTTCAATAGTTATTATGAAAATGTAGGCAAACGTGTAATTCGGAATGATCGCGGAAACCTTTCCAGACCAGGAGTGGCAAAAGTTTATGATTACCGTCTTTATGTAACCAATGAAATGAGAGAATTTCTTTCGGAAGATATTTCCGAAGAAATTAGAGAGATCCTTTTAATAGGAATTCATCACGAAAAACAACACCAAGAATTACTTACTACAGACATAAAATACATTTTAGGAAACAATCCTTTATTGCCGAAATACAATGATTCATTTATAGAAAATCCACTTCAGAAATTCCAGCAAGAATGGATTGAAATGAACGAAGGAATTTATGAAATTGGCCATAAAAATTCAGAAGAATTTTGCTACGACAATGAATTGGGAAGGCATAAAGTCTATCTACACGATTATAAAATTTCAAACAAACTTATTACAAATGCCGAATACCTAGAATTCATAAATGCTGGTGGTTACAAAGATTTCAACCTTTGGCACGCTGAAGGCTGGGATTGGGTAAAGCAAGACCAAATTGTGGCTCCAATGCACTGGTATAATATTAACGGTGATTGGCATCAATACACTTTACAAGGTTTACACAAACTCAATGGTGAAGCGCCTGTTTCGCACATTTCTTATTTTGAGGCATTCGCGTTTGCACAATGGAAAGATTGTCGTTTGCCAACCGAGTTTGAATGGGAAGCAGCGCAACATAATTTTGATTGGGGAAGTCGATGGGAATGGACAGAAAGTGCCTACCTACCCTACCCAGGTTATACAAAAGCACCCGGCGCCATTGGCGAGTACAATGGCAAATTTATGGTAAACCAAAAGGTGCTTCGCGGTGGCTCTGTGGCTACTTCACCTAAGCATACGCGTTCTACCTATCGCAACTTTTTTCAAACAAATTTAAGATGGCAATTCACCGGTTTAAGGTTAGCTAAATAATTACGACAAAAGCTTTATGACTACCAAAACACAACCTCAGCGCAGTACGACCTTTCAAGATGAAATTTCTGAAGGACTTTCAAGTTTTCCGAAGTATCTGTCGTCAAAATATTTTTACGATAAAAAAGGCGATAAGCTTTTTCAGGAAATTATGGCAATGCCGGGATATTATTTAACCGGTTGCGAATTTCAAATTCTCTCCACGCATACTGAAACAATTGGCGAACTTTTCCGCGATCGTGAAAATGGCCTCGATTTAATTGAATTGGGAGCGGGAGATGGAAAAAAAACAAAAGTGTTGCTAAATTATATGTCTGAAAACAAATTCAACTTTGTTTACAAGCCGATTGATATAAGCGAAAATGCAGTAGAATTACTTTCGAATAATTTGGCAAAAGAAATGCCCAATCTAAATGTAGATGCTGAAGTAGGTGAATATTTTGAAGTATTGGAACGATTGAAAGGGTTCAATAAACGCAAAAAAGTAATTATGGTTTTGGGTAGTAATATCGGAAATCTTAAACACCCAAAAGCAATCGAGTTTCTTACAAAACTAAAGGATGCGATGCTTCCGGATGATATAGTTTTTATGGGTTTCGATCAAAAAAAACATCCGCAAACTATTTTAAATGCATACAATGATGCCGAAGGAATAACGGAAGCTTTCAATAAAAACATTTTAACGCGAATAAACCGCGAATTAGATGGCAACTTCGATTTGGCAAAATTTAAACATTGGGAAGTTTACGACCCAGAAACAGGTACCGCAAAAAGTTTTTTGGTTGCACTTGAAGCAATGGACGTATCTATTGAAAAATTGCAATTAAAGATTCATTTTGAACAATGGGAAACCATACACACAGAAATTTCGCAGAAATATGATGATACAATTGTAAGCTGGCTCGCGGAAGAAGCTGGACTAAAAATTGAATCTTCCTTTACTGATGAAAAAGGATATTATAAAAACTATGCCTTTACAAAAGCGTAAAGAAAGAAGCTTAAAAAGTAATAAACCCGAATCTCAAAACTTAAAACATGAAAGCCATTTGGAACAATAAAATAATTGCAGTAAGCTCAGAAACTGTAGTTATAGAAAACAATCATTACTTTCCCGCAGATGCTATTAAATCAGAATATTTCGAAGAAAGAGATACCGTAACCTACTGCCCTTGGAAAGGGGAAGCTTCCTATTATAACATCGTTGTGGATGGCGAAAAGAATAAAGATGCCGCCTGGTATTATTCAGAGCCAAAATATGCTGCAAAGGGAATAAAAAATTACGTTGCTTTCTGGAAAGGTGTGGAAGTAAAAGAATAATTATTTCAAAATTCGAAGTAGCTTTTCCAAATCTTTTTCCGTATTGTAATAATGAAAACTCACTCGTATTCCCCCACCGCGAAGCGAACAAATAATATCGTTTTCCCTCAGTTTTTTGAAGAGTGCTTTATCACCTTTCAAATTAAAAATAGAAGAATGTTTTTCGCGAAGCAAGGTGTCATTTTTCAGCAAATCCATTTCAGTAAAACGCGCCTTCGCTTTCATAGAAAGTGAAGCAAGTTTTTGATACAAATTTTTCGCCCCAAGCTTTTGTTGAAATAATATTGCTTGCTCCAAACTTCCGTAATTTAAAGTGTCTTGATGTCCCGGTTCAAAATGCTTCATAAACGTTGTTTCCGTCGCCAAACTCTCAAAACGTTCTGCCGAATTAAATCCTAAAGTCTTTGGAATAATACGTTCACGTGCAGATTCTTTCACCATGATAAAACCATTTCCGTAACCTGCTGTTAGCCATTTATAAGCGCTTGCAGCCACAATATCAATAGCGTTATCTGCAAAGCTAAAATCTTCTGTGCCCAAATATTGTGTGCCATCGGCTATGAGTAATAAATTGGGGTGATAGCCTTTTAATTGCTTTAAAAAATCGAAATCTATTTTTATACCACTTAGCCATTGCACTATGCTAAACATAAATATATCTGGCTTGTTTTCTGCCACAGCCGTTTCAATATTTTGTTCTAAATTTTCATCGATTTCGGCGTAGCAAACTTCAAAATCTCTTGTTTCAACAGGCCAATTTACTGACGGATAATCATCTTTCAGAAGCAAGATTTTCTGTTTCTTTGGAAATCCTTCTAAAACGGTATTAAGCGCAAAAGATACGTTAGGAACCAAAGCTGTTTCGGCAATGGAAGCATCAAAAAAACCGGAAACAGTTTTCCTTATTTGTTCAATATGAATTTTATGTTTATCGCGAAAAACACTTGCATGATTCAATAAATCTAAATCGTGCTGGCGGCGCCATTCAATAATAGGTTTCGGTATCAAGCCATTTGAGGCTGTGTTTAAGTACGTACAGGATTCCAAAGCAGGAAAGTGTTTTCTTAAATCTTCCATAAGTGAGTGGTCTAAATGGTGAAAAATGGTATTTTTACAACACTGAAAGTAACAGAAATTGTTGAATTTCAACGAAAATAACCAACTATGTTTTCAAAATCTAAAAAAACCGAAAGAATTGATTCAGAGCAGCGCGAGCAGTACGAATATGCACGCCACCGAATCAATCAGAAAAAAAACCTAATGCGCCATTTCATAGTATTTTTGGTGGGTTCGGTATTACTTATTATTATAAATCCGCTTTTAGGATACGGTAATGATTTCTTTATAAAAGATTGGTTTATTTGGGCTATCTTAATTTGGACTTTTATCTTCTTAATTCACCTTTTCAATGTTTTTGTAATGAACAAATTCATGGGCAAAGAGTGGGAAGATATGCAGTTAGAAAAACTAAAAGCCCGCCAAGCAGAGCGTATAGGAGAACTTCAAAAAAAGGTTGATACTGAGTTACAACTGCCCTCAACACCACCAAATACTACAAATGAAAACGAATTGTATAATCCTTTACCACCAGACGTACAATGATTACAATGATCGCCGCCGCCGGCGAAAACAATGAATTAGGAAAGGACAATGACTTGCTTTGGCATCTGCCAGACGATTTTAAGCGTTTTAAGCAACTGACCTCCGAACACCATATTATTATGGGTCGCAAGACTTTTGAATCGTTTCCAAAACCACTCCCCAATAGAACGCATCTTGTGATAACCCGAAATGCGGATTATAAAAAAGAAGGCGCTGTGGTGGTTCATAGCATGGAGGAAGCACTTCAAATTTCAAAAGATGACGCACAACCTTTTATAATTGGTGGCGGCGAAATATATAAAATGGGGCTTCCCTTTGCCGATAAAATAGAACTCACCCGCGTTCACGGAACTTTCAAAGATGCCGATACTTTTTTTCCTGAATTTTCTAAAGAAGAATGGCAACTTATTTCTGAAGTTGAACACGGCAAAGACGAAAAACATAAGTATTCGTTTGATTATGAAACCTGGGTGAAGAAATAGTTTTCGCTTAAATTTATTTTTATCATATTTTTACAAGGAAGTCTTCACTAAAAAAAGAATTATGAATTTCGGAAAACTAATATTTTTCAGTTTCTTCCTTGTTATTATTTCATCGGTATCAGCACAGGAAAAAGAGCAGGATTGGGTCGCATTTTCTCAAATATTAGACTTGGAAGTCAATAAAAAGTTATCTTTTGAATTAACCGCATCTGTTAAAACAGACGCTTCTGAAGCTTACAGTAAAGCTGGACTCTGGGCTCGGGTTGATAACAAAAAAGGGGAAATGGGTTTTTTTGATAATATGTTTAATAGACCCATTAAAGATTCTGTTTGGAAAACTTATTCTATAAAAGGCAGTTTAGATTCGAAGGCTAGAAGATTGGTTTTTGGGGGACTTGTTTACGGAAATGGAAATTTTTATTTTGATGATTTTAAACTCTCCATTGAAAACCCAAAGACAGGAAAAATGGAAACGGTTATCATAGATAATTCTAGTTTTGAAACTACGGTAAAAGACAGCCAAATTCCTAAATGGTGGATTGGCATTGACAAAGCAAGTGCGGAAAGCATAAAAGGTTTTTCAGTTTATAGTTCTGAGGAAAATTCTGAAGGCAATCATTCTATAAGAATCGAGGGCAAAAACATTAATCACATAGACGCAAATTACATTGGACCCATTGATGGCTACACACCTAATATTGGCACCTTAGTAACAATGCTAAACAACCTCAGCGATCGCGTAGAATATACCGTGGCAAATATGACACAAGCTGAATTAGATTATCAAATCGATAAAAAATCAAACTCTGTTGGCGCTTTGGTAATGCACCTTGCCGCTACCGAAGTTTATTATCAAGAAGCAACTTTCGGCAGTAGTAATTTATCTGAAAAGGAATTAGAAGAGTTAAGAATTGCCATGGAATTGGGCGATGAAGGCAGACAACACATAAAAGGCCACGACGCAGCTTATTATTTAGATATTTACAAAAAAGCCCGAAAAAAAACCTTGGAATTGTTGAAAGAGAAAGACGATGCATGGTTAGCCGAATTTACAGAAGGATCGACCGTAAATAATCATTTTTCATGGTTTCACGTAATGGAGCATCAATCCAGCCATTTGGGACAAATACTATTACTGAAAAAACGAATTCCAGAATCAAATTCGTTGCAATTAAAAGACAATAAAAAAGTTGATTAAATATAGAAAACCACTAATATGAAAGCATACATTTTCCCCGGACAAGGCGCTCAATTTACCGGAATGGGCAAAGATCTTTACGAAAATTCTTCAAAAGCTAAAGAGCTGTTTCAGCAAGCTAATGAAATTTTGGGTTTTGACATTACCAAAATCATGTTTGAAGGCACTGCCGACGAACTAAAAGAAACCAAAGTTACCCAACCCGCTATTTTTCTTCACTCAACTATTTTGGCCGAAGTAATGGGCAGTAAGTTCCAACCAGATATGGTTGCTGGACATTCATTGGGTGAGATTTCAGCATTAGTAGCCAATAGAACACTTGCTTTTAGCGACGGACTGCAGTTGGTTTACAAACGTGCTTTGGCAATGCAAAAAGCTTGTGAAAAAACACCTTCAACTATGGCTGCGGTTTTAGGATTGGAAGATCATTTAGTTGAAGAAATTTGCGCAAACACTCCCGGAATTGTAGTTGCAGCAAATTACAACTGCCCCGGACAATTAGTAATTTCTGGCGATGTTGATGCGGTGGGAAAAGCTTGCGAAAGTTTGAAAGAAGCTGGCGCACGACGCGCATTGATTCTGCCCGTGGGCGGAGCATTTCACAGCCCGTTAATGGAACCTGCTCGCGAAGAACTTGCCGCTGCTATTGAAGCAACGACTTTTACAGCACCTGCCTGCCCTATTTACCAAAACGTTACAACTTTTGCTGTTACGAATCCTTCGGAAATAAAGGAAAACCTAATTTTCCAATTGACTTCTCCAGTTAAATGGACACAGAGTGTTCAAAATATGATTAAAGATGGCGCTACTAAATTTATTGAAGTTGGCCCCGGCAATGTTTTACAGGGATTGGTTAAAAAGATAGATTCTTCAGCAGAAACTGAAAAAGCGGAAATATAAATCTGTTAGTTCAGATATAGACAATTTGAAGTATAAAAAACCTTCGGTAGGCACCGAAGGTTTTTTTATTTAGCGAATTACAAATTCATTAAAATCTATAGCCTACTAAAATTCCGCCTCTAAAATAGCCTCCCGGTGCAGCATCGTCATTTAAAAGATACCTTCCGCCACCTGCGCTAATTTCAAAAGTGAAACCATTATTACTCACCCATTTTTGACCAATAGCCAATCCCACACCAGCGTCAAACCAGTTTTCTTTTGTGGTTCCTTCTATATATGAGTCTGTAACTGGATTATAGCTATAAAAATAATTTTCACGTTCTCCACCCGCAAATTGTAACGATCCTTCAACAAAAAGACCGCGCGCTCCGTACTCTTTTTTATTCAGAAAATACTGTCGGTAATAAGGAGTAAAGGCAAAATTTTCACCATAACCACCAATAGACTCATCATCTAAATTAAAGCTAATGGCGGCACCAGCCCCCGAGTATTTGCTAATAATATATTCATAATTTATTTCAATGTTTTTAAAGGCTAAAGCTTCAAAAGCATCAAGTCTTAATTCGTGCTTGCCCTGAGGTCCAGCTTCAAAATTTTCTGTCTCTTGAGAAAACCCCAATAAGGATCCTCCCATAAAAATTAAAAACAAGATTCTTTTCATAGTAATTTAAAGGATTAGGTTAACTATTTTATTATAAAATCTCCTTCACCATCAAGGCTGCAATAATAACAATTATTACGCATATCTTTTGGATATTCTTCGCTATAAGTATAAACTGATATTCCCTTTAAAAATTATACTTACTTTGAAAATATATTATTGATTGGCAACATCTTGAACCCGTTTTGCTGAGTCTGCCTTGTTAAGACTTAAACGTACCGTACTTGGCTCTAAAGCTTTTAAATCGTGTGGAATGCCTCCTTCAAGCGCAACTAAATCTCCTTTCTTCAAGTTATGAATCACTCCATTTACACCAAAGTCTATGGCTCCTTCAAATATTTCTACTACAATTGGGAATGGAGTTTTGTGCTCTTTCATTATTTGACCTTCTTTAAAGGCAATTCTGATTTCCTTTCCACTTTCAGTTTCCATTAAAACTTGTATTGCGGGCTTTTGCTCGTTGTAGTTAAGGTCGTTTATTAATGATGCTGTTTTCATAATTATGATTTTTAATTTTCACTATTTACAATAGCTCAAAAATAGCCCATATTAAAGCTCCAAAATATGATTTAAAGCATACTTGGGAACACATATTTAATGGTAGCTGAAATTGTGATTAGTTCTATCCAAAAAAGAAATGGACGGATAGTAACATGAAAAACGCCGAATGATATTTATCATTCGGCGTTTTTATAAATCCAGAATTCTGAATTTAAAATTTTTTAAGCACTTATGCTGCAATCTTCGCATGACTTTACTTTACCGTAATAGGTTTCGCGATACTTATGTACTGTTTTAAACGGAACACTCAAAAATGTCTTTTTGATGTAGATCACACTAGTTGTGAACATTCCCATTTTTTCTGTAAATCTTTTTTCTATTCTTGTTTGTCGTTTCACTGAAACTAACTTCATCATGTTTTCTTTGATCCCCTTTAGCCCACCAGACAAAATGTTTGAAAGCAAAAGTAAAGGATGCTGTTCGAGTACAAAGAAACCATTACTAAGCCTCATTTCCAAATAATTAGCGTTAAACCTGGGTTAATTGAGGGTTAATTCTTGTAAATTATGCCGTTTTTCATAATAAAAACTACATTTTCAAGCGTTTTGATATTTTTTGTTGGATCCTCATCTACAGCAATAATATCTGCCATAAAACCGATAGCGAGTTGGCCGATTTCGTTTTCAGCTTTTAAAAGCATCGCTGGAACCACAGTAGCCGACTGAATAGATTCCATTGCTGGCATTCCTGCTTCAACCATATAACTAAATTCTTTTGCATTCTGCCCATGTGGAAACACGCCAGCATCGGTACCAAATACTATTGGCACCCCTTTTTTATACGCTCGTGCAAACATACCCTGAATTTTCGGACCTATTTCCAACGCTTTGGGAACAATAATGGCCGGATAGTAGTTTTCAATTTTAGCCTGATCGCTTACAAACCTCCCTGCGGAAATCGTTGGTACTAAATATGTATTATGCTTTTTCATTAACTCCATAGTTTCATCGCTCATAAGCGTACCATGCTCAATGGTTTTTACCCCTGCGCGAACGGCGCGTTGCATACCTTCATCGCCGTGTGCATGTGCTGCTACCTGCATATCGTAATCTTTTGCGGTATCTACTATGGCCTTTATTTCTTCTTCAGTAAACTGTGGATTTTTCCCGCTTTTTGCTACACTTAAAACTCCGCCGGTTGCAGTAATCTTTATCCAATCTGCACCATTCTTATATCGTTGCCGAACAGCTTTTGCTGCATCTTCCACTCCATTTACTACACCTTCGGCTGGACCGGGGTCTCCCATTAATTCTTTCTTTCGTCCGTTTGTTGGATCTGCGTGCCCACCAGTTGTGGCCAAGGCCTTTTCTGCAGTATAAATTCGCGGACCATCGGTTTTTCCACTATTTATTGCATTGCGAAGAGATACATTTACTCCACTTCCACCTAAATCACGCACAGTTGTAAAACCAGCCATAAGCGTTCGTTTTGCAATTTCTGCAGCATTAAAAGCTACATCTGCCTCGTTTAAAATAAAAGGCTCTAAATAACCATTGCGACTGCTTTCTCCTTCAATATGAACGTGCATATCTATTAAGCCGGGTAGCACCGTTTTATTTTTTAAATCGATTACTTGGTCTGTAGGATTTTTTGGAGTTACATAACCGTCTTCAATGCTTGTTATTTTATTTTCAGAAATAACAATGGTTTTTTCTGAAAGCACTTTGCCATTTTTAGTGTCAACTAGTTTTCCGCAATGCAGGTAAATGTCTTGGGCATTGCTTCCGATGAAAACAAGCAGCAATAAGAGGGGTAGTAATTTTTTCATATATAAATAATTAAATTATTGAATACCGCGCACTTTTTTTTCCCACTTCCACGCCGAAGCCAAAGCATTTTCCATAGATTCCTGAGCCTTCCAACCCAAAACTTCATTCGCTTTTTTGGTATCTGCATAAACCGAAGTAACATCTCCCGGGCGACGCTCTACAATTTTGTAATTCAATTTCTCGCCCGTTGTTTTTTCAAAGGAATTCACCACTTCCAAAACTGAGCTTCCTCTACCTGTTCCCAAATTGAAAACTTCAAATTGAGTTTCGTTTTTAGCTGAAAGCAAGCGTTGCAATGCAATAACGTGCGCTTTTGCCAAATCTACAACGTGAATATAATCACGAACACAACTACCATCTTGTGTTGGGTAATCATCTCCAAAAACTGAAAGTTGTTCTCGAACGCCCGCAGCAGTTTGTGTAATAAATGGCACCAGATTTTGCGGAACACCCGCTGGAAGCTCCCCGATTTGCGCAGTTGCATGCGCTCCAATTGGGTTGAAATAACGCAGTGCAATCGATTTTAGAGTTGAAATTGCGCAAGTATCTTTTAATATTTCTTCGCTTATCTGCTTTGTGTTTCCATAGGGCGAAGTCGCTGCTTTTACAGGCGCATCCTCTGTAATGGGCAACGAATCCGGCTCACCATAAACAGTACACGAGGAACTAAAAATGAAATTTTCAATTTCATGGGTATTGCATTCCTGAAGCAAATAGATAAGTGTATTTAGATTGTTTTCGTAATAAAGAAGCGGATTTTCAACACTTTCTCCCACGGCTTTGCTCGCTGCGAAATGTATGATTCCTTCAATATCATTATTTCTTTTGAAAAATTCTGAAACATCTGCTTTTAGCCGAAGGTCCAAACGTTCAAAAGTTGGAGGAGTTTTAGAAATATTAGTTATGCGCTCTAAAACGTCTAGTGAAGAATTGGATAAATTATCTACAATTAAAACTTCATAACCTGAATTCTGAAGCTCAACAACGGTGTGGGAGCCAATATAGCCTAAACCACCAGTAACGAGTATTTTTTTCATATCTAAGCCCGCGAAGGCGGGTATCTCTTAATTATTTTTTCGAAATAAAATCAATCACAGTTTTTGTAATATAATCAATCTGCTCATCATCTAATTCGGTGTGCATGGGCAGGGAAATAACTTCTTTTATCAATTGATTTGTTACAGGAAAATCTTCCTCTTTGTAACGCTCATCTCTGTAAGCCTTTTGAAGATGCAGCGGAATTGGGTAATAAACACCGCATGGAATTCCCTTTTCATTTAAGTGATTCACCAACGCATCGCGATCTGCATTTACGATTTTTAAAGTGTACTGATGAAAAACGTGGCAATTGCAATCGGCAAAATTGGTTTCTGAGCATTTGCCACAACCCGTTGGGGTAATAATATTTTTATGGTCTTTAAATGCTTCGGAATATTTTTGCGCGGCTTTTTTACGTGCTATATTATACGCATCCAAATGTGGCAACTTGGCTCTTAAAACTGCTGCTTGAATAGAATCCAATCTACTATTTACGCCCACCACATCGTGATGATAGCGCTCGTACATACCGTGATTTACAATGCCGCGAATAATGTGCGCCAAATCGTCGTCATTTGTAAAAATAGCACCGCCATCACCGTAACATCCTAAATTTTTAGAAGGAAAAAATGACGTTGAAGCAACGTGGCCAATAGTACCAGTCTTCTTTTTTAAACCGTCTTTTGATGTATAATCAGCGCCAATTCCTTGGGCGTTGTCTTCAATTACATAGAGATTATGTTCTTTAGCAATGGCCATAATTTCGTCCATATTTGCCGCAAGGCCAAAAAGATGCACAGGAACGATAGCCTTTGTCTTTGGCGTGATAGCTCTTTTAATTGCTTCCACATCTATATTGAAATTGATTGGATCAACATCAACTAAAACTGGAGTGAGTTGTAAAAGTGCGATAACCTCCACTGTTGCAGCAAAGGTAAAGTCGGCCGTAATTACTTCATCGCCTGGTTTTAGACCGAGCCCCATCATAGCAATCTGCAGTGCATCTGTTCCATTAGCGCAGGGAATTACGTGTTTTACGTCTAGATATTCTTCAAGCTCCTTTTGAAATTCGTGAACTTCGGGACCGTTAACAAAAGTGGTAGTTTCAATTACGTTCATTATAGAACTGTCCACGCGTTCCTTTATATTTTGATACTGACCTTTAAGGTCAACCATTTGAATTTTCTTCATTTTGTTGAAATAATTTTGAATTCGGTAAAATTACGAAAATGATATTTGATTCGTCGGAATTAGAGATTGGTTAATTAGGTATTCGAAAGATAACACGTTTCAAAATAACTAAATTACTGAACATTGAATTTAGTATTTTTACAGCATATGCACCAACTCTACAATTTATTAATTTATGTAGCCTCCTTCGGTTTAAGGATTGTGGCTCTATTTAGTAGTAAAATGAAGCTTTTCGTCAACGGCAGAAAAGATGTGTTTGAAATACTTCAACAAAAAATTTCTCCTTCAGATAAAACCATTTGGTTTCACTGTGCTTCATTAGGAGAGTTTGAGCAGGGCGTACCAATTATAGAGGCGATGAAAAAACTAAAACCCAACCATAAAATAGTGGTGAGTTTCTTTTCGCCTTCGGGGTTTGAAAATAAAAAGAATACACCACTGGCAGATGCTGTGATTTATTTGCCAATGGACAAAGAAACTAATGCGAAAAGATTTATTGCTGCAGTTAACCCTTCGCTCGCCATTTTTGTGAAATATGAATTTTGGCCCAATTATCTTTTCGAACTTCAGAAAAAAAATACACCAACACTTTTGGTTTCGGGTGTTTTTCGCGCAGACCAAATATTTTTTAAGAGTTATGGCGGCTTTATGATTAAAGCGCTTGGAAGCTTTAATCACTTCTTTTTGCAGGATGAAAATTCAGAAATACTTTTGAAAAGCATCGGTTTTACCAACACAACTGTTAGTGGCGACACGCGTTTTGATAGGGTTTCGCATCAAATTGAAATTGACAATACTTTAAAATTTGCTGAAGAATTTAAAGGTAATTCACTCTGTATTGTCTGCGGAAGCACTTGGCCAGAAGATGAAGCCGTACTTTTAGATTATATAAATAGCGCCCCAGAAAATGTAAAATTCATTATTGCTCCACATAAAATAGAAGCCGATAAAATAGCAGCTTTCACTGAAAATATTGTAAAGAAAACCGTGCTTCATTCTAATAAAGATGAAGTAAATATTGCTGCATATTCTGTCTTAATAATAGATTGCATCGGCTTATTAACCAAACTGTATAATTATGCAGATATCGCTTATGTGGGTGGCGCGATGGGAAAAACTGGGCTTCATAATATTTTAGAGCCAGCCACTTTTGGAGTACCTATTATAATAGGAAACAATTACGAACAGTTCCCCGAGGCCATTCGCTTGCGCGAGTTGGCAGGTTTATTCTCTATTAAAAATGTTACGGAAAGTAAAGAAATCTTTGAGAAACTAGTTGCGAATGAAGGCTTTCGGAGCCAAACTGGAATGATTGCAGGCCACTTTGTGAATAAAAATACTGGCGCTACAAAAAAAATAATGGAATGGATTAATAGTAATTATAAATAGCCTTTATTTTCCTTAATATATTATGCTAAAAACTACAAATTAGAAAAGCATTAATAAAATCTTCACACTTTTTAGTATATAATTATACATTTCATAATTTTAAAAAGGTAGCTTTGTTCCAACAAATAAAAACAATCTAATTATGAAAAAACTAATTCTAACACTTGCAATCGTTGCCGCAGCCTTTGGTTCGTGCCGCGAGAAGACAACTGAAACTAAAGAAGTAATTCGCGAAGTTAAGGTTGAAACCAATACTTCTAATGACAGAGAGGGTATCTTAGAAAGAACCGCTAAAGAAGTGGATAAGGAAGTAAATCAAGAAATTGATAAGAAAATTGACGACATCGGTAACGATGACAAAAAATAAATTAACTTAAATTCAATATAGTTATGAAAAAACTAATTTTAAGTCTGGCTTTAGTTCTTGCATTTAGCACAGCTTTCGTTTCTTGCCGTGATAATAAAAAGACTGACGATGTACAAGATGTTGCTGACGACATGAATGACGCGGCAGACGATGTAAAAGACATGACAGACGATGACGCCACAGATCCTATTGAAAACACCATTCAAGAAGGTGTAAATGAAATTCAGGAAAACACAGGAACTGGCGGCACAGACGATATCTAGAATACTATTTTAATATCACATTTAACCTTAAAAAACCAATTATGAAAAAAGTAGCATTAATAATCTTATCGGCAGTATTTATATCTGCTGGTTTTACTTCTTGTCGTGACCAAAAAGAGAAAATGACTGAAGAAGAATCACTTATTCAAGAAATGAAGAATGATGGCGCCGACGTAAAAGTTAAAACTGACAACGGTGATACCAAAATAAAAATGGAAACCGACGAAAAGTCTGTGAAAATAAAAACAGATGAAGACGGAGATTCTAAAATAAAAGTTGACGTTAACAACTAAGTTCGCAATTTCAACAATTCAAAAACCGACTACTTTTAGTCGGTTTTTTTTTGGCTTATTCCTGTCATTTGCGCTTTCAATTCGTCCATGGAATGTTGTAATTGTCGCAACAAATTACTTTCTGAAGGTTCGTCAATTCCAAAAGTAAGTTTGCTATTTACCATCCAAAGTTCTTGTATGTCTTTCACTTTTACATCTATTGGCAAATACTCTTCATTTAATGAAATAAGCCTAATGCCCTGTGGATTATTTGGGATTTTCTGAAGTTTTTTAACCAGAACAGAATCCCTCAAAACCACGATATATATTTTACTATCCGTAGCTTCAGTAATGCTTGGTACTGCTCGTCCCAATACCCATTCGTTGGGACGAATATTTGGTAACATACTATCGCCTTCTACTTGAAAGCCACGATATGAAGCGTTTCTGTATTCTGGCAATGGTATATTGAAAGCAGGAAGTGTTTGATACCAACCTACATCGTGAATATTATTAGGATAACCAGCCGCAGCTTTTTGATTAACCAACAAAATACTGTCGTTGCCCGTAGTATCTACAGTTAAAACTTTCGGACTTACGTCGCCACGCGTCGTATCTATATATTTTTCAAAACTCTTACCATAAACCCACAACGGATTTATATTAAACTGAGCCATGAGTTCCATAATAATTTTACCGGTAATTTTGGTTTTCCCCCTTTCAATATCGGCGGTAGTTGCACCAATATCGAGCAATTCCGCAAACGACTGCTGCGTATGCCTTTGTTCTTCACGAATCTTTTTAAATCGTTGGGCTTCAATAGTTAGTTGTGATTCCATACACAAATATATAATAATTTGGAACATATCCTAAATTTAAATTGGATTATATCCAATCAACTAGGAATATTTCCGTAATTTTGGCCATACTCCAAAGTGTACTATGAATTTTGAAAGAATTAATGAAAAACTCAGCATTTTAGCCGATGCTGCAAAGTATGATGTGTCCTGTTCTTCCAGCGGAAGCAAAAGGCAAAACCAAAATAAAGGCTTAGGAAATAGCAGCGGTATGGGCATTTGCCATAGCTATACCGAAGACGGAAGATGTGTTTCCCTTTTAAAAATTCTGCTAACTAATCACTGTATTTTTGATTGTGCCTATTGTGTTACTCGCAAAAGCAACGATATAAAACGCGCAGCATTTAAAGTTCAGGAAGTAGTTGACCTCACTATAAATTTTTATCGAAGAAACTACATTGAAGGCCTCTTTTTAAGCAGTGGAATTTTCAAAAACGCAGATTATACTATGGAACGCCTTATTTCCGTGGCGAAAAAACTTAGAGAAGAAGAAAATTTTAACGGCTATATTCACCTAAAATCAATTCCGGGAGCTAGCGACGAACTTATGCGCGAAGCTGGTCTCTACGCCGATCGACTTTCTGTAAATATTGAAATTCCCACAGAGAAAGGTTTAAAACTTCTGGCTCCCGAAAAGGATAGAAAAGATTTCATTAAACCTATGCAAAAGGTAAAAGATGAAATCATTCAATATAAAAACGAAAAGAAACTTCTTAAGAAAGTACCTATTTATGCTCCCGCTGGACAAAGCACGCAAATGATTGTGGGTGCCAGTGGTGAAAGCGATGCGGAAATTATGTACACTTCGGCCTATTTTTATAAATCGTTTAATTTAAAAAGAGTTTATTATTCCGGTTATGTGCCTATTAGCCATGATACCCGATTGCCATCTATTGGTTCCGCAGTTCCTATTTTACGTGAAAATAGATTGTACCAAACAGATTGGCTACTTCGGTTTTACGGCTTTGATGTTCGTGAATTATTAAACAAAGATTTTCCAAATTTAGAATCCGATATAGACCCAAAATTAAGTTGGGCACTTCGAAATTTAGATCAATTTCCTATCGATATAAATAAAGCAGATATGCGCATGTTGTTACGAGTACCCGGTTTGGGACTAAAATCTGTTCATAAAATAATACACGCACGTAAGTATCGAAAATTAAATTGGGAAAATCTAAAGTCAATTGGTGGTTCGCTCAACCGGGCAAAATACTTTATTACCTGCGATTCAAGAATTTTTGAAAGTAAGGATCGGACGGCTGCCCAAGTAAAAGGTTTAATTTTAAGCGAATCAAGCAGCAAATTTAGAAAAGATCTCAGCACTCAATTAAATTTATTCGACATTCCAAATATTCATTCTGCATGAAAAATATATTGATTTATGACGGAAGTTTTGATGGCATGCTTTCTGCTATTTTCTACGTTTATGAATATAAGTTGAAGGTTGTTTCAATCGTTAAAAAGGAGCATTCCGTTAAAAGTTTTTTCGATACTGAAGAAGAAATAATTACTGATTCTCAAAAAGCGCAACGCGTTTGGAATGGACTTTCGAATAAAATAAGCGCCGAAGCTAAAAGGAAATTATACAAAGCATACCTAAGCGAGATCATTTCCATTGAAGATACCATCTTACATTATATTCGTCGGGCACTTTCTTCAGAAATTAATATTGAAAAAGATTTTTCGGATCCGTTTATTTTAGAAATTGAACAAGTTGTAAAAAAAGTAAATCGCGAAAAACACAGAATGGATGCTTTTGTACGTTTCCGATTAAGCAAAGATGGAATTTATTTTGCTACAGTAGAACCAGACTTTAATGTATTGCCCTTAATTGAAACTCATTTTAAAAGAAGATATGCCGATCAAAAATGGCTTATTTTCGACTTAAAACGAAATTATGGCATTTATTACAACCTTGAGAATGTAGAAACAGTTTTATTAGAGGTTTCGCCAACCATAAATAGTAAAATCGATGCGAAATCTTACTTTACATGTAAAGAAATGCAGTTTCAAAAATTGTGGGGCAATTACTTTAAAAACAGTAATATAGTCTCTCGAAAGAACATGGAATTACACATAAAACACATTCCAAAAAGGTATTGGAAATATTTACCTGAAAAAAACTTTTGAATTGAATTTTTAATTACTTTTGCGCACTATTAATCACTAATCTATTACTACAATGAAAAAATTATTTTTATCACTTGCCGCTCTTGCTTTGGTTGCTTCTGTTTACTCTTGCAGAGAAACTACTACTGAAAATGCTGAAGAAACTGCAGAAACTATGCAATCTGATGCTGAAAATGCACTTGACGAAGCTGGCGATGCTATAGACAACGCTGCTGATGCAACTGGAGAAGCTATGGATGATGCTGGTGAAGCTGTTGAAGAAGCTGCTGATGACACTAAAGAAGCTGTAAAAGACGCTACTGACGGTCAATAAGCATATTTTTTTGCTAAAAAATAGAAAGCCTTTTCAAATATGAAAGGGCTTTTTTTATGGCTATCACCCAAAATTACATGTTCAGGACTTTACTGAAGGTAACTCTTAGAATTATTCTAATAAAGAAATCAATTATATTTCTTGAACCACACGAATCATCTGATTAGTGAGCCCGAATTCCTTATCATACCAACCCATTACTTTTATCAAATCTCCATCAACAATCTGGTTATCTGCCTCATGGCTGATTGTTTTCACAAACTATCACTTTAAAATATTAGTATCAGGCCAGAAGCACATAAAAGGAACATTAAAGATCTTTTAAACAAGTTTTCTTCAATCTTCATAAAAGTTCGTTTTCCTAAGAATTGAGCAAGAATAAAAACTGGAAATACTATCAACGTCATTTTCAAATGACTAAGATTTAATATTCCGCTCACAGCAAGTGCCGGAACCCTAGCTATAGTGACAACGCCCGAAATCCCAATCATTGTTGCTCTAAACGCTCTAACATTTTTAACTGTATTTTCAACACATATTACGTAAAGTGGGCCGCCAGTAGAGAATACTCCAGAAAAAAAACCTGCCAAAACACCCAGACTAATTACACTAGGCTTATTCAATTTTATCTTCTTTTTACCAAAAACAACATAAGCTACATAAAACAATATAAATAGTCCAAGCGCTCTTTTTAAAATTATCGGTTTTGTGAAAGCGAGTACTACAATCCCTAAAATAACGCCTATTACAGATGCTATTGCAAGCTGAAGTATAATTTTTCTGTCAATATTTTTCCATTCCTTAGCTATTAGAAAAATACTCGAAAACAGATAAAATATAGAAATATACGCTACGGCATCTGGTAGTTGCATTTTAAAAAGCAAAATAGGGAGCGCCATTAAAGCCCCTGCAAAACCAATTACAGTTTGCACATAAAACCCAACAAATATTCCTACTGAGAGAACTAAAAACATTTCTAAATCCATATAAAAAAACTATTTATTTACATTAAAATTAAGGGAGATAACTCACCTCGCAAAATGGCTTTAATGGCAAAAAGCAGATAATTATTAATTTAAAATGTATTTTTAAACAAATATGAACGAATCAATGGTAAGCGATATAGATACTCAAATAATCAATTTATTAAAAGAAAATTCTAGACTTTCATTTGCGGAAATTGGAAGAAAAATAGCTCTTTCACCGTCTTCTGTACGGGAAAGAGTTCAAAAACTAGAAGATATGGGAGTGATATTGTCCTATAACGTTCAATTAAATGAAGCCTTATTGGGTAATGGATTAGAGGTATTCGTTTTATTAAAAATCTTTGATGGAAAACTGAATTATATATTAACAGAAATTAAAACATTCCCAGAAGTACAAAAGGCATATAGAATAACCGGTCCTTATAATATACTTATGGTAGTAGTATTACGTGACCAATTACACCTTCAACAATTTATAGATAAGCTAATTAAATATGGTAATCCAACTACACACCTCATTCTTTCGGAACTGAAAAAGGATTAACTACCTACTTAATTAAATTTTTTATTTCTCTAGCTATCTCTGTCTAAGTCCTTTACCAGCTAGTCTAATAAAAAATGTAGTGACAAAAAAAAGCGCAACCATTGATAATCAATGAATTGCGCTTTTTAAAAGTACTCGAGGCGGGACTTGAACCCGCACGACCTAATGGTCACAGGATTTTAAGTCCGGCGTGTCTACCAATTCCACCACTCGAGCTTAATTGGGTTGCCTATTGCAACCGGGACATAACAAAAAATGCCGAATTGCATCGGCATCTTGTTGAGCGAAAAACGGGATTCGAACCCGCGACCTCCACCTTGGCAAGGTGGCGCTCTACCAACTGAGCTATTTTCGCATTATTTCAATACTTACCCGCAAACCCAATCCGCCTTAAGCGGACGCGCTCCACAAACTGAGCAATTTTCGGGTAATTTTTAATGAACGTCGCTTGGTATTCAAAGCGGGAGCAAATTTAAAAATTTTACTTCAAAAGCAAAGTGTTTTTGAAGAAATTATTAATGAATTTTACTTTTTCATTTTAACCGTGGCATTACGTTGCAACATGCGGCGTATTTCATTTAGCTTCATTAAGGCCTCTACGGGCGTAAGTGTGTCAATATCAATGTCTAATATTTCTTCGCGCAGCTCTTCAAGCAGCGGATCGTCCAATTTAAAAAAGCTCAATTGCATTTCATCTTTGGAAACTGCCTTCATTTCTTCGGTCAATTCTTCCGAAGCATGACTTTTTTCGAGCCTTTTAAGTATTTTATTCGCTCTTAAAAGTACAGCTTGCGGCATTCCGGCCATTTTTGCAACGTGAATTCCGAAACTGTGGTGACTTCCGCCCGGAACCAATTTCCGAAGAAAAAGCACATTGTCTTTCAATTCCTTCACCGAAACATTATAATTTTTAATTCGTGCAAAAGTTTCGGTCATTTCATTTAACTCGTGATAATGCGTCGCAAAAAGTATTTTTCCACGCGACGGATGTTCGTGCAAATATTCACTAATAGCCCACGCAATCGAAATTCCATCATACGTACTGGTTCCACGACCTATTTCATCCAAAAGAATTAAACTCCGCTCCGATAGATTATTTAGAATACTCGCGGTTTCGTTCATTTCTACCATAAAAGTAGATTCGCCCATCGAAATATTATCGCTCGCACCTACTCTAGTGAAAATTTTGTCCACACAGCCCATACGCACTGCCTTAGCGGGAACAAAACTACCCATCTGCGCCAATAGCACAATCAACGCCGTTTGCCGAAGAATAGCCGATTTACCACTCATGTTTGGCCCAGTAATCATTATAATTTGCTGGTTATCGCGATCTAAAAAAACATCGTTCGCAATGTACGGTGAATCTGGCGGCAACTGCTTTTCAATTACTGGATGACGGCCATCTTTTATATCTAAATCATAAGTATCATCAAGCAACGGTCTGGTGTAATTTGCTTCTCTTGCTTGGGTAGCGAAGGAAGACAAACAATCCAACTGCGCAATTAAAGCCGCATTTTGCTGAACAGAATCAATATATTGAATCATCCATTCCACCAACTTTCCAAAAATCTCCTGCTCAAGAGCCAATATTTTCTCTTCGGCACCGAGGATTTTGGTTTCGTATTCTTTTAATTCCTCGGTAATATATCTTTCCGCGCTAACAAGCGTTTGCTTTCTAATCCATTCCTCAGGAACCTTATCTTTATGGGTATTTCGAACTTCAATATAATATCCAAAAACATTATTTGAAGCTATTTTTAATGAAGTAATACCCGTGCGTTTTGTTTCGCGCTGTAGCATTTCGTCCAGATATCCCTTGCCATTTGCTGAAATATTACGCAACTCATCCAGTGTTTCCGAAAAACCTTCGGCGACAGAATTTCCTTTTAAAATATTCACCGGAGCATCTTCAAAAAGTGTTTCCTTTATTTTATTCCGAAGCAATTCGCAGTCGTGCAATTGTTCGCCTATAATTTTTAAAGATTCATTTTTTGAATTTAAAGCCAATGCTTTTATAGGAACCACAGCCTCCAAAGAATTTTTAAGCTGAATAACTTCACGAGGATTCACTTTCGCGGTTGCTACTTTTGAAATGAGTCGTTCCAAATCGCCAATGCGTTTGGTGTATTGTTGCGTTTTTTCTAATACAGTATGATTGTCCAACAGAAAACTCACCACTTCATGACGACGATTTATCTTTTCGGCATTTTTAAGTGGAAGCGCCATCCAACGTTTCAAAAGCCTTCCGCCCATAGGCGAAATAGTTTTATCTATAACATCCAAAAGCGTAACCGCGTTTTGCTGATTAGAATGGTACAATTCTAAATTACGAATGGTAAAACGATCCATCCAAACGTACTCGTCTTCGGCAATTCGTGATAAGCGAGAAATATGCTGAAGCTTTGTGTGACGCGTTTCGCTTAAATAGTGAAGCGCAGCTCCGGCGGCAATAATGCCATCTTCCAAATAATCTACGCCAAACCCTTTTAAGTTTTTTACATCGAAATGTTTTGTAAGCGTTTCAAAGCAATAATCGGTTTGAAAAATCCAATCTTCTAAGTGGAAAACGTGAAAATTATTTCCGAAGGTTTCTGAAAAAAGCTTTCGTTTTTGTTTCGAAAAAAGCACTTCCGAAGGATTAAAATTCTGAAGTAGTTTATCAATATATTCCGCAGAACCTTCAGAAACCAAAAACTCACCCGTGGAAACATCTAAAAAAGAAACACCCAAGTTTTTTGAACCGAAGTGAACGGCAGCCAAAAAGTTGTTTGTTTTTGATTGTAAAATATCATCATTAAAAGCCACACCCGGCGTAATCAATTCGGTAACGCCACGTTTTACAATGGTTTTGGTCATTTTTGGATCTTCCAATTGGTCGCAAATTGCAACCCGACAACCAGCCATAACCAATTTAGGCAAATAGGTATTTAAGGAATGATGCGGAAAACCAGCCAGCTCCACATTCTCGCCGCCATTATTACGAGCGGTAAGTGTTATGTTCAAAATTCTTGCGGCTCGCACGGCATCTTCGCCAAAAGTCTCGTAGAAATCGCCCACGCGAAAAAGCAACAAAGCATCGGGATACTTGGCCTTAATCGTGTTGTATTGCTTCATCAACGGGGTTTCCTTTTTCAAAATTTTAAATTTATATTCCTATTAATTATTGAATGGATAAATGTAACGAAAATGCTTTTTTCTTTGAAATGAAGGGGTTGAGAATTATTGGCTTTTATCAACAATTGGCCTCAACTATAGCTGGCTAATAATTAACTTTGCCGCCTATGAAAAACCGCAAATTAAAAAATAGCGAACTAGACCGCATCAATCCTGAAGAATACAAAGCTTCGGAAAAGACGCCACTGATAATAATTCTTGATAACATCCGCAGTTTGAACAATATCGGCTCTGTTTTTAGAACGGCTGATGCGTTTTTGATTAAGAAAATATATCTCTGCGGCATTACTGCCCAACCACCTCATAAAGATATTCAAAAAACAGCTTTAGGCGCGACGGACAGCGTAGATTGGGAATATGCTGAAAACACCTTAGACGTAGTTGCAAAACTGCAAAGGGAAGGGGTTTTTGTGGCTTCCATTGAGCAAGCCGAACTTGCGGTTAATCTCAACGATTTTTCTGTTCAACCGGAATTAACTTATGCAGTAATTTTCGGAAATGAAGTAAAAGGTGTGCAGCAAAAAGTGGTTACTGAGAGCGATGCAGTGATCGAAATTCCACAGTTTGGCACCAAGCATTCGTTAAATATTTCAGTGAGTGTGGGGGTTGTGATTTGGGACTTATTTGTAAAACTGAAATAGTCAGTAAAAATAGCTTTTCAATTTAAAACAAGCGGTGAAGTATAATTTCTACGTGTATTAACACAATACTAAAAACACCTAGCACGATGGCAAACTTTAGAATATTGTGCAAAATAATATAATGTATTTTATTTTTTGAATACCACAAAACCCCAAGAAACACAGCTAGTCCGGCAATACTTGCGTAAAAATAATAATCCATATATCCTATTTCTACTTTAAATTTTGTGATTAGCAGAATTATAGGCACTAGCGTTAAAACACTTAAAAGTGTCAACACTCTTTTTGAGGCTTTTTCGCCATATACAACCGGAATTGTATTGTAGCCGTGCGTTAAATCGCCTTGAATGTTTTCGAGATCCTTTACCAATTCGCGCATAGAAATTAGCAAAAACAGGAAGGTAGCGTGCACAAAAATTATGATATCAAAATTACCATAATGCATAAAAATTGCAAAGAAAGGAATCACCGCAAGTATAGCGGCAGTAGCATTTCCTATAAAGGGATATTTTTTTAATTTATGCGAATAGAACCAGAGGAAAAAGATATAAATAGAGAAAAAAAGCACTGCTCTAAAAGATACATAACTCGCAAAAATGACCGACAAAAAATTGAGTACGAAATACGCAGAAAGCTTAGTATGCTGACTTACGAGCTTATCCAGCATTGTTTTGCGCGGACGGTTTATTAAATCTTTTTCGCTGTCGTAAAAACTGTTTATAATGTACCCTCCAGCAATTGCAGACGAAGAAGCAAGAACAAGCATTAGCAAACTAACATCAAACAAAACCTGTCGCACCGGCAAATCTGGCGCTAAAATGTAAATACTGGTAAGGTATTGTGCAATTACAATTATTAAAATATTGTAGCCGCGAACCACAGAAAACAAGCTGAAAAACTTTAGCAGGAAGTGTTTTTGTTTTCGGGTTAACATAGCTTATAAAGTTGAAGAAATCTGAAGAAATATTTCAGATAAATGTATTGCTAGAAACTATAAACCACTTCCAGATTATAATCTTTTAAGGCTTTGCGCGCTTTATCAATATCTTCTGTAAAGCCGAGCATATAGCCACCGCCGCCAGATCCGCAAAGTTTTAGATAGTAGGCGTTGCTGTCAATTCCTTTCTTCCAAAGTTTGTGGAATTGTGCAGGAATCATAGGTTTAAAATTGTCGAGTACTACTTTTGAAAGTTGCTTAATATTCCCGAAGAGAGATTTTACGTCGCCTTGCAGAAAATCATCAACACAGGCATCGGTATGTTTTACAAATTGGTCTTTCAGCATATTTCTGAAACCTTCCTGCTTCATATTTTCCATAAAAATCTGAACCATTGGCGCAGTTTCTCCTGTGCTTCCGCTGTCTAATAAAAACACAGCACCTTTACCGTTTTCCGTTTGTGAAGGAATACCGGCAGGTTCAATATTATCTTTAGAATTGATTAAAATTGGGAGACTCAAATAACTATTTAAAGGGTCTAATCCTGAAGATTTACCGTGGAAAAAAGATTCCATTTCAGCAAAAATAGTTTTTAAAGACAACAATTTTTCGCGCGTAAGATTTTCAAGAACCGTAATTTTATTGTTGGCATATTTATCATAAATAGCAGCCACCAAAGCACCGCTACTGCCTACTCCATACCCTTGTGGAATGCTACTATCAAAATACAATCCGTTTTCTACATCATTTTTCAAAGCCTCCATGTCGAAAGTAACAAGTTTTGGATTTTCACCTTGAATCGTTTCCAAATAAGCTGCAAATCTTTTAAGACTAGCATTGGATTTATGAGTAGAAACGGTGTGATGGGTATCAATTTTCAGTGCGCCATTATAAAAATTATAAGGAATGGAAAGTCCTTTAGAATCTTTAATAATACCATATTCACCGAAAAGTAAAATTTTTGAGTAAAAAAGCGGGCCGCGCATAAGCTGTGTTGTTGTAACTATAAAAATACAGGTTTTATTCCTAAAACTGAAATATGTTACAAAGATAACATTTTTAAGAAGTTTATTTTCAGAAAGCTGTGTGAATTAATTTACTGGTTTTAAGCGGCCAACTAGATCAATAAAAAATAAGTTGTATCTTTCTGTACACTATCCCCGGTTGCGTTTTATCTTTTAAAACATTTCTAAATTATGGTGTCTAAAAACTGGAGATTCCTTTTTGTTTTTTACTTACTATTTCTGCTCACCATTTTCGATGGATATGCGCAAGAAAAGATTTTCACAGTAAAAGAAATTCAAACCCTCGTTGAGCAAGATTCTTTAGTAAAAGCGCGCGCAATAGTTGCGAAAAATATTGCTTTTTACAGGGCTGAAAAAAACTACGACAGCCTTTCCAACTATATTCAATTAGAAGGAAGTTTTAAACTAAATAACAGAGATAAAAAATTGGCCGTTAAAAAAGCTGAAGCACTTACTGCCGAGATTAAAAAAACCAATAATCCACATTTTATAAAAAAGGCTTTTACTGAAATGGGCTGGGTTTACGACGATGCCGGTCAACTTCAAAAAGCGTACGAATTGTTACTCACCGCAGTCCCAATTGTCGCTACAATCAAAGATCCTAAAAACACCGATGCAGCCGGAATTCAGTACAGTTTGGGTTACTATTCTACTAAATTGGGAAATTATCCGCTTTCAAAAAAACATTACATCCGTTCGTTATCACTATTGAAAAAAAGTGGAGATCCTGATTATGTTTTTTATCAGCAATTGTACAATTCATTGGGCGGGCTAATGTGGCAGGAAGCTAAGCTAGACAGTGCTAAATATTATTTTGAACAAGCTGTTTTAGTTCTTGAAAAAACCGATGATAAAGATATAATGAATAAATATTACCGACCTGCATTGGTTAAAATGAACCTTTCCATTTTGTGGAATGCCCTCGGTAAAAACAGGGAGGCCATTAAAATTTCTGACGAAGCTATAGCTGGATTTCAACAATTCATAGAAAAATCTACTGACGAAGGAAGAATTCATAAAGCAAAAGGAAATCAGCTAGTGGCAATAGATAACCTTGCTTCATACTACAATACTTTAGGTGAGTATTCGCGTTCCGAAGAACTTATGGAATATTCGTACGCTCAAAAAAAGAAGATTTTGGAAATGAATGATATCAGTATTATAATTTCATTAATAATACTTGCAGAGGCAAAAACTGCCAATCGTAATTTTGAAGAGGCCGCAAAAAATGCAGACGAAGCGCTCGAACTTTTAAAAACGAGTTCTGGCGCCGATTTATATTGGGATGCCGCGGCCATTGTTACCCGAGCCACTATTTATGAACTTACTGGCGATATAGAAAATGCGCAACGATTTTATGAAAAGGGAGAAGCAGTGTACCGAAAATCATTGAACGGCACCTATTCAAAAGATTTTCTTGATAATTTAATCGAGCTTTCTCTGTTTTACGCAAAAAATAAGCAACCAGAAAAAGCAATCGCAATTGCCGCAGAGACCTATAATTTTCTTCACGAAGGAAGTCTTAAAAATACGTTGCAGGAATTCTACCATACTATTAATATTGCTCAAGTTCACTATTTACTCAAAAATTATAACGAAGCAATAAAGTACAGCCACGAAGCTTTGAATTACAATATGGTGGGCGAGAAAAAGATGAATGCCTCAGACAGTATTTTGGGCCAATATCGTAAACCACAGGCATTACTTATTAACGCAGCGTCTAAATATTATATAACTGAAAACAAAAATCAAGCTCTCTTAAAAGTACTGCTATTGCAAATTGAACAAGGCATTGCAATTCTAGACCAACGTAAAAAAGTGGTAAATAATCACGAAGATATTACGCTACTTATGTCTGAAAATGAGGATCTTTTAAATTTTGCTGAAAAATTAAGGCTTGAACTTTTTCAACTTACAAAAGATGAAACCTACTTAGACAAACTAATTGCTCTTCACGAATCCAGCATTTACAATCGCATTCGATCGCGGTTAAATCTTCGCGAGAATGTAACGTTCAAACATATTCCTGATGAAGTGCAAACACGTGAAAATCTACTTAAAAACGAAATGGTTTCATCATTGAATGATTCTGAAAACAGTAGTATTTCCAACTTTTTTGAAGCATCAAAAAATTGGGAGGAATTTTTAGATTCATTAAAACAGAATTTCCCCAAATACTACAAAATGCGCTATGCAACTTTGGAAGAATCTATAAGCGATCTTCAACAGAAAATTCCGAAGAACACAACCGTGGTGCGTTATATTTTTATTGAAGATGAATTGTATGCCTATGTGGTTTCGCCTTCAATGAAAAAAATGATTCACTTAAATAATTACAAAGCCGAAAATGATATTTCAAATTTAAAGGATTATAGCTTTTCATTAGAAAAAATGCGGCCTGTGCTTTACGAACTTTATCAAATACTCTGGTTTCCAATTGAGGAATTTGTGCAAACCAAAAAAATAATAATCATTCCCGACCGAGAGCTTTTCAATCTTAGTTTTGAAATGCTCACGCCAAAACCTATCGAAAGTTTTCAAGAAATGGCTAACAATAGTTTGCTTGCCAAATATGAAATATCGTATAATTTCAGCCTTTTACTTTACAAAGACAAAAAGAAGGTGGTGGATTATACTTCAGATTTTGTTGCCTTTGCGCCTGGTTTCAACACTAAAATGAAGGAACAATATAAACTTGCTATTAAAGATTCAGTGAAATTAGATAAAACCTATCTCACGCTGCTTCCGCAACCTTTTAGTGAAGATTTGGTGAAGCAATACTCCAAAATTTTTAACGGCAATTATTTTCTGAATGAGAACGCGAGCAAAGATTTGTTTGTAACACAGGCCAACGAACATAAAATAATACACATTGGCACCCACGCAGAAAGCAATAATGTAAATCCAGAATTGAGCCGTTTAATTTTTGCAAAAAAGCTTGATGGCGAAGAAAATTATGACGAAAACTCTTTGTATTCCTATGAAATCTACAATATAGATTTATCATCAAACCTTGCTATTTTAACTGCTTGCGAAACAGGAAAACCCACCTTTCAGTCGGGTGAAGGAATGATTTCATTAGCCCACGCTTTTAATTACGCGGGTAGCGAAAGTATTTTGACCAGTCTTTGGGAAATTGACGAAGAATCTAGCGCTAAAATAGTGAAGTTTTTTTATGATAATTTATCGAAGGGAATGCCGAAGGATGAAGCTTTGCAAAAGGCAAAACTGAGTTATTTGGAAACCGCGGAAGGTCGAACTGCAGCTCCTCAATATTGGGCGGGACTCGTTCTTATTGGCGATACCGCGCCTATTTCTTTAAATACGGGTGTTGCTTGGTGGTGGTTTTTATTTGCGGGTATTGTTGCAGTTCTACTTCTTATTTTTATACTTCAATACAAAAAACGAACGACTTCTTAATTCTGAATTTTGGAAGCTCCAAAACCAACCTCATCTTCAATAAACTCACCGTTTTTACAGAATTTAGAAAGTTCATTTTTTATAAACTTCAAAACAGTTGCTTTTTCAGATTCGGGATAAAGAACGTGCACATTGGCGCCGGCATCTAGCGTAAAACATACATTGCTTTTGGTTTCTTCTCTAAACTTCCAAATACGGTTGATGATTTCTAAAGTGTTTGGTTTCATCAAGATGAAATACGGCATAGAAGTCATCATCATTGCATGAAGCGATAAAGCTTCACTTTCCACAATTTTCATAAATTCTGAAATATCGCCGTTTTTAAAAATAGGGATCAATTTTGAAAGATTGTCCTTTGCCTGTCTAAAGCGTTGCTCTGCAAAAGGATGGTCCAACATTAAATTATGACCAACCGTGCTGCTAACTTGCTTTTCACCTTTATCGACTAACAGAATAGTATCCTGATAATTTTCAAAATTTTGGTGAACTTCAAACGGATATGCTGTTCCATAGCAGTTATTACTACCTTGAATTTCTGGGTGTTCACCCCAAACAATTAATGGTCCTTCTAAACTTCGGCACGCACTACCCGAACCCAACCGAGCTAAAAAGGAGGCTTTTTCGAGTAAGTACTCTTCGGTGATTGCAGGCTGTAATTGTTTTTCCATTTCCATTAAACAAAGCGCCAATGCACTCATTCCGCTAGCGGAAGAGGCAATGCCGCTGCTATGCGGAAAACTGTTTGAAGTTTCAATTTTAAATTTGAAATCTTTCAGAAACGGCAAATACACTTCTACTCTTTCAAAAAATTTCTCAATTTTCGGCTCGAAGGATGTTTCTCTTTTCCCGTCAAGGTAAACTTCAAATTGAAATTCCTTCACAGAAGATTTTTCAAAAGACAACTTTGTTTTTGTGTGAGATTTACTCAAGGTAAAACTTACAGATGTATTCATCGGCATCTGTTCGCCATATTTTCCCCAATATTTAACGAGTGCAATATTGCTAGGAGATTGCCAAGAAACGGCTCCATCTGCTAAAAATTCGGTATAACTACTAACAATAAATCTGTGTTGCGGCATAAGGTTAGGGATAGACTACAAAAATAAACTTCTTTTTCATTTAAGCGATGACAATTGCAAAACGTTTCGATGTAAGGGTATAATCCTAAAACCAAATATTATGAAACGATTGTTATTATTTTCAGTATTGAGCCTTTTTTGCCTTACTATTTCGGCTCAGACCAAAACATGGATAGGCCCTTCGGGCGGCAGTTTTAATGTTGCGGCCAACTGGAACCCTGCGGGAGTTCCTGGATCACTTAATGATGTTATAATTCCAACAGGAAGCAATATGATTATAGATGGCGCCGACATTAAATCCATAGTTATTGAGGGCAATGCCGTTGTTTCTCTAACAAATACCATCACTTTTAGTGAGAATTCAACTGTAGCTAGCAACGCTACTGTAAACTGGACATTCGGATATCTTGAAGGAGGTACAATTACAAATAATGGAACATTTAATTTTAGTAATGTCAACAATAAGGGTATGAATGGAAATACTCACTTCATAAACAATGGAGACTTTAATATGAATTCTGATGAATTGCTTGTGCTGAACAATATAAATCACGGCTTTACTAATACTTCAACAGGTGTAATCAATTTAAATGCTGGCGGGCAAATAACGCACATGCTTGGTGGCGGAAGCGGATTGCTTTTAAATTCTGGTTTGATAAAAAAACAGCAAAGTAATGGAGGGTTTTTAATCTTGGCCGCATTTCAAAATGACAATGGAACCATAACAGTAGAAAATGGAACCCTAAATATAAATTCGGAAAATGGAGATGTACCTAATGCAATTCTTAGTGATGGAATTTACAACGTGAGCGGCGGACAGAAATTAATATGGAATAGTGGATTTGACCTTTCCGGAACCCTTACAGGGCAATTGGACGGCGCGCTAGAATGGAACGGAACTATAAATGTTGCTAGCGGTACAGAAGCAATTTTCGATTTTGACGGTCCAGGTCTAACGTGGACTAACGGTAGCCTTCTGGGAGATGGCACACTCATTAACAGGCGACTACTAAATTTGGGCGGTTCCGCAACTTGGAGCGTAAGCGGACAGTCAATTTTAAGGAATGAAGGAGTTATTGATTACAATATTGCTGGTTTTTTGATTTTAGAAGGAACCTCAACCCTTGATAACACAAGCTCGGGAATTATCAATTTAAATGCTGGAGGACAAATAACCTATAGTGCGGGAGTGGGAACCTTAGCAAATTCAGGACTGGTACGAAAACAAGGTAGTTCAGACACGTTTGTTATGTTTGCCACCATGAATAATTTAGCCTCTGGAACTTTTGAGAGCGAAACAGGATTATTGGAGTTTATGAATTATGCCGGCACCGGAACCCTTACAGGAAATGGCTCTGTGAAACTGCCAAGCGGAACTACCTTTGAAGGCACAATCTCTCCAGGTGGTTTTCCTGGAACTTTGACCAACGAAGGCAATTACACAGCTTCTGCAAACGCAATCTTGGCCACGGAAATATATGGACCAACCGCAGGAACTGAATATGACGTTTTTGATATTCAAGGCAACGCCATTATGGACGGAAACATACTATTGCACCTGAGGTATCCGGCAAGTTTAAATGATGAATTTATAATTGTTACAGCAAATTCAATTACCAGTTGCAATCTACCCAATACGGTCGTTGCTCATTATGGCGACCAAAACTATACTTTCGATGTTATCTGCAATCCAGACAATGTTACATTAAAGATTACCGACATTGTATTAGGCACTGAAGTAAATACGTTGAGTAATCTTTCAATGTATCCCAATCCGTCCAATGGTCATTTCACAATAGATCTCGGCAAGGAATATACTGATGTAACCCTACAGATATACAATATGCTCGGGCAACAAATTTCTTCGGAAAAATACCTTTCTGCAAAGGTTATCGAAAAGCAATTAAATGCTTCCGCAGGAACCTATTTCGTAAAAGTGAGTACTGCTAAAGAAGGATCAAAAACTTTAAGGATTATAAAACAATAGATTTTTCAATAGCTAGTAAGGTTGAACTCCAACCGGAATGCCCCTGAAATATGGGGCATTTTTTAATAAATTAAAATCATTATCTAAAAATTCCTATCTTCACAAAAGTTTAAAAACGCATTAAAACAATTCAATAAAAAATATAGCTATGAAAAATCTAATCGCACTTTTCGCCTTCGTACTTATTGCTGCCACGGCACAAAGTCAATCTTTAACACAACAAGATGTTACTGGCACTTGGCTTGTAGTAAATATTGAAAACAGTAACAGCAATCCAAAAATGGCTACGGCAATGACCAAAGCTGTAATTAATTTGTATGCCGATAATAGTTTTGAGGTAAAGGAAAAACAGGAAAATGGCACTGCTTATTCATATACCACTACTTCAAATAAAAATGCAACGTGGAGTTTCAACCAAAGCACCCAAACTATTTCTACTACGCGTACCAAAATGACGTTTAAAATTTCTCAAAGCGGCGATAAAGTGTTTTTTACCGACCAAGATAGCGGATTGAAATTTGAGGTTATGAAGCCAATTTAACAGTAAAAAGTAAAACTTCTACCTTAATTTTATTAATGAATACAGTCACAACAGAAGTTTATAATCATTGTGGTTTCCAGATTTCTGACCATAAAACTGAACCCGAAAGCAAAGAATACAACGCCTGTCAATTTCAAATTGACGGGTGTTTTGTTATATGCCGAACAGCGAAAATAACTCCTAAAAAAATAGGGCAGTTCGTTACTTTTTGGAACCGAAACACAAAAGGAATCACACAACCATTTTCTGTAAAGGACAACTTCCACTTTTACGTTATTAATGTAGAAAAGGACAACCGCGTGGGGCAATTTGTTTTTCCGAAATCAATTTTAATAGTTAAAGGAATTGTTTCCACCGAAAAGAAAGACGGCAAAAGAGGCTTTAGAGTTTACCCTATTTGGGATACGCCAATTAACAAACAAGCCCAAAAAACCCAACAATGGCAACTAGATTATTTTTTCGAATTACAGAAAACCGTAGCTATAGAAAGAATAAAAGAACTGTATAAGATAGACAGATGAAATTTGAAAAGATTAAAATCCAAAATACCCTTATCCTGAACAAACATTCCTCTTAGCAGATATGCTTTGGAAATAAATTGTTTGCTTTATATTTGAAATTAAACAGTATCAACATATAAGGGTAGATATATACAATGGTTGCATATATCTACATGTTAGCCACAGTTAGAAAAACCAATGGACGAGGAAGTATTCTTTGAAGATATTTTTAAATCTTTACTTCAAGAAAGTAAGGAATTTACAATTGAATATGACCACAAAATGTCATACTACAAGGATGAGTCATTTATAGATTATTCTGTTAGAGGTGTAAACGAAACTAAATCTAGTTGGCAATTCAAGGCTAAAATTAAAAAGCTTTGCAAAGAAGGTCTAGAAAAGCTTCAAGAAGTTTTAGAAGTTTCTTCAATTGAAGATAGATTAAATATACTTGAATATTTTGCAGAAGAATTTTCTAGTTTAAGGAATATCATAACAGAAAAGGAAGATGTCCACGAGGAAACGGAATGGGCACCAGCAGGAACATTCAAATTTAACGGTTTTGTAAATGTCAAATTCTCTGGCACAAAAGGAAATAACCCAAACCATCAAGATTCAATTGAACGCAAAGCTGAAAGCTATGCAAATGGGTGGTTAGAGATAATAAACGATTCTAAAGCAAAAATTGACTTTCTAGTTAATCAGATTGAATTACTACCTAAAGCAAAGAAAGTACTTAAAGATGCAGATACAATTCAAATATTCTACTCTTGGCAATCTGACAATGATGCTGAAAGAAAGTTAATTAGAAAAGGTTTAACAAACGCTGCTAAAACCTTGAAAAAAGCAGGAAAGACAGTAATTATTGATTCAGATATGAGAGGCGTTCCTGGAAGTCAGGATATCCCAAATACTCTTTTTAACAAGATTGAGAAATCTGACATTTTCATTGCAGACGTTAACCTAGTTTTTTCAAGTCTACATAGAGAAAATGTTTTAAGCCCAAACCCAAATGTTTTAATTGAACTAGGGTTTGCCGCTGCTAAATTAGGATGGGAAAGAGTGATAATGATTTTAGATACGGAAACACAAAGAATTGAAGATTTACCTTTCGATATTAGACAACGTTCAATATTATGGCATAGTACTCAATCGATAGAAGAAATAACGGAAAAGTTAACTTTTGCGATTAAACAAATTACAAAATAACTGTGGCTAACAAAGAACTGACCTAAAAAACAACCAAATTCTTCATTAATTTTTGACATTATTATTCTAGGCTTACAGATTGAAAAAATAGATCTGTAAGCTATTTTTTTGTTTAAAACACAATTGTTTTACTGTAAGCACAGAAACGAATTATTCCTTAAACATTAGTCAATAATCATTCGTCTTCTGTAACAATCTGACAGAAATAGCGTTATATAGTTTCATCAATCTAAAATCCGTATGTTACAACGCTTTTTCATCTTCTGCTCTGGTGCAGATACCGCCATCCTTGACGAATGTTCGCCAGGCGAACGCACAAAATATGCTGGCATTGGCGCCACCGTTTTCTTCACCGCTGTTATGGCAACCATTGCTGGCGCTTATGCACTTTATACAGTTTTCGACAACTATTTTTCTGCCATTTTCTTCGGTACCATTTGGGGATTATTAATTTTCAACTTGGATAGATTTATTGTTTCTACAATCAAAAAACGCAATAATTTCTTTGATGAATTAATACAAGCCTCCCCGCGAATTGCTCTGGCAATTATAATTGCTATCGTAATTTCAAAACCTTTGGAAATGAAGATTTTCGAAAAGGAAATCAACCAGGTTTTGCTTACCGAGAAAAACGAAATGACCCTTGCCAACAAAGATCAATTGGCTTTGCAATACACGCCTTCCGTAACTGCATTGGAAACCGAAATAGTAGGACTGAAAAAAGAAATATCCGACAAAGAAGCATCGGTAAACGCACTTTACGAAACTTACATAGCCGAAGCTGAAGGTACTCGTGGCACCGAAAAATTAGGCAAAGGCCCAGTTTATAAAGAAAAGCGAGAAAAACACGACGCCGAACTCGCAGCTTTAGCCGAATTAAAGAACACAAATGCCGAAAAAATTACCGCTGCCGAAGAACAGTTAGCCAGCCTCGCTACAAATTATCAAACAAAAGTTGCAAGCACCCAACCCGTAATTGACGGTTTTGATGGTTTGATGGCACGGGTTAACGCTTTGGATAAACTACCGTGGCTGCCTTCACTTTTTATCTTTTTATTGTTTTTAGCAATTGAAACCTCTCCTATTTTAGCAAAGCTTTTGTCTCCAAAAGGTGCGTACGACTTAAAACTTGAAGAGCAGGAAAGCGCGCTAAAATCTTGGGTAACCCAACAACAAGCACAACGCGATATACTCGTAACCACAGACCGCGAAATTAATAACAGAGTTTACGCAGACATTGCCGAAGAACAAGAACTCTACGACTACAAACGCAAAAAAGCCCGCGAACTAATGCAAATGCAGGCAGACGCATTTTACACAAAACAGAAAAGCGTGTTGTAAGCCCCCTAACCCCCGTAGGGGAACTCGTGCTCAATTGCTATATTTATATAATTACTCCCAGAATTATCTGGGGGTAATTAATTTGCTGTTTGAGATGGGCTTTAGCCCAAACTTTCAGTAATTTTGAAATAATATATCCTCAACATATTATGTCTAAAACCACTCCCATTCAAGTTTCAAAAATTGCCAGTGAACATTATAATATAAAAACCGAAGCCATAAAACTTGACGGTTATGTGGACGAAAATTTTTTGCTTCAAAGCACAAACGGTGAAAAATTTCTGCTAAAAATTTCTGACGAAGAATATTATGATCAGCTAGATTTTCAAATTGAAATCCTAAAATATATTTCAGATAAAAAACTTGCTGTCTCACTTTCAGAAGTTGTTTTAAACAAAGAAGAAAAACCGCTTACCGCACTTCAGAATAAAAAAACTGCCAGAGTACTATCGTGGCTTTCCGGACGACTTTGGGCGACTGCAAACCCAAAAACTGAAAGTTTACGAAATAATTTAGGCGAAGCTGCAGGCAGTTTAACAAAGGCCTTGCAAGATTTTGAACACCCAAACGCACACAGAAATTTGGATTGGGATCTGGCAAATTCAACTTGGACAATCACACACTTAAATCGTTTTTCGGGGAAGCAAAAAGAGATTGTGGAACACTTTCAAAATCGATTTGAAAAAATTCAAACTACCTATAATAAGCTTCCAAAAAGTATTGTTCACAACGATTTAAACGATTATAATATATTGGTTTCGGAAGATTTCAGTAATCCAAAAATTTCGGGATTTATTGATTTCGGCGACTCGGTTTTCACTCACACCGTCAACGATCTCGCAATTGCTGTGGCGTACGCAATTATGGATTTGCCAGATCCGCTTTCGGCAGCATTGGAGGTCATAAACGGTTATAACAAATACTACAAACTTTCAGACAAAGAGCTTAAATGTCTTTATACTTTGGTTGGAATGCGCCTCGTTATTACGGTAACAAACGCTTCGCTTAAAAAAGAAGAGTTCCCCAATGATGAATATTTCGTAATTAGCGAAAAACCCGCTTGGGATTTATTGGAAAAATGGTTTAATGTGAATGAAAATTTCGCCTATTATTCCTTCCGAAATGCTTGTGGATACACGGCTCATCCACTAGAAAAGAAATTTATAACTTGGGCAAAAAGCAAACAAATAACATTAAAAACAATCTTTCCAAATGTTGCTTCTGAAAAAATAGTGAATCTCGACATGAGCGTTGGGAGCACGCTTCTCGGCAATCTTTCGGAATACAACGACCCGGAAATTTCGAAATTTAAACTTAGACAATTTCAAAAACTTCAACCTAAAACAATTTTACTAAATGGTTATTTAGAAACACGTCCGTTTTACACCACCGCAGCGTTTAAAAGTGAAGGTAACAACGGTCCGCAATATAGAACAGTTCATTTGGGAACCGATTTTTGGGTACCCGCAAAAACACCGGTACACGCACCTTTTGATGGCGTAGTGAAAATAATTCACCACAACAATTACGATAAGGATTACGGCCCAATGCTCATCTTGGAACATCGTTTTAATGACGAAAAATTCTATTCGCTTTACGGACATTTATCGCTAATGTCCCTAGAGATTTTGCAGGTAGGACAGAAAGTAAAACAGGGTGATCGCATTGCTTACATAGGCGCTTCGAAGGAAAATGGCAACTGGGCGCCGCATCTTCACTTTCAACTTATTTTGGATCTTTTGGGCAACGATGAAAACTTCAACGGCGTGGCTTTGCCTTCAAAAGTGGAGGTTTGGAAAAGTATATGCCCCAACCCAAATTTAATTTTTGAAGAGGAATTGGAAACTGCCGAAGCGAAGATTTCCGAAGAAAAAATGCTCAACTTTAGAAAAGATCACCTCGGGAAAGGTTTGAGTCTTTCGTATGAAAAACCCTTGCATATCGTCCGCGGCGAAGGAGTTTACTTAATTGATATTGAAGGCCGAAAATATCTAGACACCGTAAACAATGTAAACCACGTAGGCCATCAGCACCCCAAAGTGGTTGCCGCTGGGCAACAACAAATGGCGGTTTTAAATACAAATACCCGCTATTTACACGAAGAAATTATCGCTTACGCGGAAGCTTTGCTTAAAAAATTACCGCCACATTTATCGGTAATTCATATTGTGAATTCAGGTAGCGAGGCCAACGAACTCGCACTGCGAATGGCGAAAACTCTAACCGGAAACAAAGATATATTAGCAATCGAAGTAGGTTATCACGGAAACACAAACGCCGTGATGGACGTGAGTTCGTATAAATTTGAAGGCGAAGGCGGTTTCCCAAAACCTGAAACAACACATATTCTTCCGCTTCCGGATTCGTTCCGAGGGAAATATTCGGGAGAAAATTGCGGCATTGATTACGCCAATCACGCAAAGGAAATCATTGCAAATCTAAAAGCTGAAGGCAGAGAAATTGCAGGTTTTATAGGCGAAACTATGATTAGTTGTGGCGGACAAATTGTGCCACCGAAGAATTATTTCAAAGAAATTTACAAGTACGTTCACGAAGCGGGTGGCATTTGCATTGCAGACGAGGTACAAACTGGTTTCGGACGGATGGGAAAAACCTTTTGGGCGTTTGAACTTTACGATGTTAAACCAGATATAGTAACGATGGGCAAACCTGCTGGTAATGGGCATCCATTAGCAGTTGTGGCTTGTACAAAAGAAGTTGCCGAAAAATTCAATACCGGGATGGAGTATTTCAACACCTTTGGCGGCAATCCTGTTTCCTGCGCTATTGGCCGCACGGTTTTGGGAGTAATTGATGATGAAAATCTGCAGCAAAACGCATTGGAGGTTGGCGGTTTTTTAATTGCTGCATTGAAAAAACTTCAAAAGCAATTTCCAATTATTGGAGATGTGCGCGGCAAAGGTTTGTTTTTGGGGTTTGAATTGAACGATTCTAACAAAAATCCGTTGCCCAAACACGCTTCCTATTTAGCAAACAGAATGAAACAACTCGGTATTTTAATGAGCATCGACGGGCCAGATCACAACGTATTAAAAATAAAACCGCCAATGGCTTTCAGTAAAGAGAATGCAAAAGAGCTGCTCGCTAGATTGAAAACTGTTTTTGGAGAAGACTATATGTTGAAATTTTAATTTAGAAACTCAGCGCCCTCTGCGACTTTGCGGTAAAAATATACACCACAGATGCGCAGAGGAAACGAAGCTTAAAATATATATTTATGAAAAAATTACTTTTCCTTTTCTGCATACTTGCAACACTAAATGCTGTTTCGCAGACAGAAGCCGCAGATAAAGAAGCGATCCTTTCAGTTTTAAAAACACAGGAAAACGCTTGGAACCAAAACGATCTTGAGGGTTTTATGCAGGGTTATTGGAAAAGCGACTCCTTGAAGTTTTACGGAAGTAAAGGTGTTACCAACGGTTGGCAAAAAACGCTGGATAACTACAAAAAAGGATATCCTACCAAAGAATATACTGGAAATCTATCATTTACAATTGATGCCATTACCAAAATTGAAGTTAATTCATATTACATAATGGGCCAATTCCATTTGGTGCGGGATGCTGGAAATGCCAATGGAGTCTTCTTAATTATTTTCCGAAAGATTGAGGGAGAATGGAAGATTATTGCAGATTTAAGCTGCTAATTTCCCTTTACCCGTTCCCAAAGGGCTGGTAAAAGATTTTTGGCATCGCTAGTGTCCTTCGGCTCTTCGCTGATATTTACATCATCTCCTTCCTTTTCTATAAGAAAACTAAAGGCATATTTATCGGCAGTAGGATCAAGGCTGATCAATCCGAAACGAAGATCGTTTAAATAAATACCATTTTCCTTTTCGGAAATAGTGTACCAACCTTGGGTAATTTTTATTAGCCGTTGTACTTTGTCGTATTCCTTTAAATCTCCGAGCGCTTCGTGATTTTTTTGGTGCGAAAAAAACTGAATGGGTTTGGTGTCAAAAAAAGAGTAATCGCCTATTAAAAATGCATCTTCAGTTTCCACATTTGCGGTCCACATAATTGTATTTAGCGGACTCGGTTTCGTCTCTATTGCCGAGTATGCAATGTTTTGATCCTTGAGTGCAGCTTCAAATTTAGTATAGCTAATTCCCTTTAGAATTAAGGTGAGCAACATATAGGAACTGCTTACAATCAAACCAAGATTGTTGAATCTTCGTCTTTTAATACTTCCTCTTTTTTGAAGCATCGCAAGAATCAGAAACACTAAAAATGGCAGGGTATAAAGCGGATCGATTACAAATATATTTTTGTATGCCAAACGAAGATCTAGTGGCCAAAAAAGCTGTGTTCCCCAAGTGGTATGCGCATCCAGCAACGGATGGGTTACGAAACACAAAAACCAAAACCAAGACCATTGTTTTAATGTTGCGCGCTTGTCCCAGAGTGAAAGTAGCCACCCAAAAAGTAACCCGAATGTAATGGCAAAAACTATAGAATGAGTAAAACCACGATGAATTTCTAAAGCCGTAACGGTGTCGGTTAAATAGTTTGCAATTATATCCAAATCTGGAATAGTACCTGCAATTGCGCCTAAAAGTATCGCTTTGTTGCCAATCTTTTTTCCTAAAACCGCTTCACCAACTGCGGCGCCTAATACTATCTGTGTTACTGAATCCATTCGGAAAACATTATTTCTTTTTACGAAGCGGTGAAAATACACACTTCCCCAGTATAAAAAAAGGATGCTTTTTTAAAGCATCCTTTTCAATTCAATATTATTTTTAATGATTATTTTGATAGCTCGGCAACTAAAGTATAGGCGGCATCACCGTGAATTCCTGTAAAATATTTGCCCCATTTTTTGCCACGTTGTTTTGCAACATCTCCAGTCCAATTTTGATTAAATAATTCGCCGCTTCTGTCAAACATTTTTTCCATGTCGCACATAGAATCTACAAAAAATGCTTCTACAAATTCGGTTTTATCGCTTCCCCAAGCGTGAACATTTGGATAATATCCTTTAATGTAATCATTCTTTGAAATGACTTTTGCGAAATTTTCAGCTCGTAATTCATCAAATTCCTTTTGTGAACCATCTTCTGGAAAAGTGAAATAAGTTTTTCGAACATAAAGCACTAAATCTTTTGTATTGTCCTGTGGTATGTATTTGGCACCATCAATTGGAGCATATATTTCATCGGAATGGTTTACTGCAAAGTAGTCGCCCAGTTTTTTAAAAAAATCGCCCCTAGCTTTCTCATCCGGCCACGCTTGTTTTACAAGCTCATCGGTCCTTTTGGTCGCCTTGTCCATTGCTTCCCAAGAAGCGTAGGTTTGCACATAAAGCACTTCAGAATTATCTGGCGAGAATAAATGCGTGTAATACGATGCCGAAAAAATATGTTCATTTTTGCTTACAACTTTTTGCAAATATTCCTTTTCCAAGGCTTTCCATTCGTCCATGCTGAAATCTTCCTTATCCATATTCCAATGGTTAGTTGTTACTGAAAGATATTGTGGCCTGTTCGCGGCATCTTGCGCAAATACACTAAAATTCAAAAGCAACATAATAGATGCAATTGCGATAAACTTAAGGTTGGTAGTTGTTTTCATAATCCCATAAAATTAAATTAGTATAAATATTAAATTTGATTACTATTTAATAGTTGGGGCAAACTAAAAGAGGATGAAAATATGGGAAAGAGTGTTTAGGAATCAGAACCTAAATATAATTAAAATTACTTTACATAACTGTTATTGTGACACTTATATATGTTTTAATCTACAATCTGCATCTTTTTAAGAAGAAAAGAAGCATTCATATTTTGGCAAATTCCGGTTTTAAAAGTATAGTCGAAAAAGAGTTCGTCGTTTTCAATTCGAGCATCGAAGAAATAGTTCTTTACTTCGGGCAATTCTTCAGCAGCCACACAAAGACTTAAATCGTGCGTAGCGATAATTCCCGTGGAATTGCTGGCAACGAGTTTTTCTACAAATTTGCGGGAGCCAATGGCCTTGTCTGTGCTGTTTGTTCCCTTCAAAATTTCGTCGAGAATGATGAAATAACGATCGGTTTTAATTTCGTCAACAATGAATTTCAAACGTTTTAATTCACTGAAAAAATACGACTCATCGTCCGTTAAACTATCGGTGGTTCGCATACTGGTAATAAGCTTGATTGGGTTATAGTCCGCTTTTTCTGCACAAACAGGCAGGCCAACATTCCCCATTACAATTTGTAGCGAAACAGTTCTCAAGAATGTACTTTTACCTGCCATATTCGCTCCAGTTACGATGAAAAATTCCTCCGAATTAATCTGAAAATCGTTGCGAATCATGGTTGCTTCTTTCAATAATGGATGCCCGGCGCCTTTCACTTTTAACACTGGAACTTCATCATTAATATTCGGAAAAACATAATTGGGGTGATTAAAACCGAAGTTCCCCAAACTGTTATAAGCATCAAAAAACGTAATAGCATCAAACCAAACGGGAACGCTTTCTTTATGCGATTCAATCCATTTTTCAATATTATAACACTGTCGAAGATCGCGGAGCATAAAACCGTTCGCAATTACACCAATAAGCATATTGCTGCGTTGATCTAAAGCGTCTAAATGCTTGGCAAATTTCTTTAAAACTGTTGATGCTTTTGTGGAAGAATTAATAATTAAGTTTCTTTTCTCAGAAAGTAATTCTGAAGTAAAATCTTGGTTTTCAATCTCCAAAATAAGCTTGTGAAATTGCTCAAAAGTGCTTTGTATTTTTGCAGTGTGGGATGATAAATCGTTTACTTTTTTCAAATAACGCCCAGAAATTGCAATGCCTAAAAAGAACCAACCAGCAATCGCATAACCCGAAACCAAATCGAGGTAATTTAATACAATCAATGCTAGCGAAATGACAGAAAATACCAATGAAACTGGCTTGATCCACGAAGGAACAAAGGTTTTATAATTTTTCAGCCAATCGGAAACTTCAACTGCGGAAACTTCTGTTTTTACCAACGAAGCAATGCCCGAAAAATGCTGGCGCCACTTGGCTTTTTCTGCTAATTCATTTATTGCTTGTTGCTTTTTTGGAATGCCATCAATTTCGTTTTGGGTGAAAAGTTTCGCCAAAAAATCGGAGCCACTTTCCAGAGCAGTTCTATTCAAATATTGAAAAATTGAACCACGCCCAAAAAGATCTATATCCTGACTGTAAAAGTGAAGCGGATCCTTATATTTTTCGCCAGTAGGTAATTGATGGAAAGCACGGTTTAAAACATCGAGTTCGGTTTCATTTTGAGCAATCAATGCTTTTTTAAGATCGCGTTCGTATTGCAAACCACTGTGTTTTGAAACCAAGTAAATAAAGGCCGCAATAAATACAACTATAATTGCAATTACAATTTTCGCATTTCCGAAGAAAAAGTACACGCCCAAACAAGCAAGCAAAAATATAACAAGCCGAATAGTGCTGGACAAGGCGAGTTTACGCTTTAGTTTTTGTAAGGCTTCGGTATGGGTTTCAATCTGAAGTTTATAAAAATCGAATGGTTTGTTCATAGGTTATTCTTTATAGCTACAAGTTGTTTTTTAGACCTTGCGAGATAACTTCTCAGTTATAGCATATTTAGTTCTGCTTGCAATTTTTTGGTAAGGCTTTTTACAACTAAATCATAGGAATGGTCTATTAACTCAGTAACTAAATTGTGGGGTAAATTATTTTCAATTTCAACAGTATTCCAATGAGTTTTACTCATATGATAGCCCGGAATTATTAACCCATCGTACTCTTCGCGAAGTTCAATCGCCCTGTCGGGGTCACACTTTAAATTGGCAGATGCAGGATGTTTTTCTAATCCAGCAAGCGCAAACATTTTGCCCATCACCTTAAAAACTAACGTACTTTCATCAAAAGGAAAAGACTCTGTCACCCCTTTTTTTAAAATGCAATATTCTCTGAATTCTTCTATATTCATATTTCTTTTAATAAAGACCTACAAGAAATCTGTTTTCTTGAAGGAAACTTTAATTTATTTTATAACCCAAAGCAGGCTTTCCGTCAAAATAGACTAATAAATTTTTGGCCCCAATCGTCAAAGGCACATTAAACTTTATTCGGTCTGCTTCCCTCTCAATTTCTTCAATGGAAAATATTTCAAGCCCATAAGAATATGAAATTTTTCCTGGGTTTATGTTTTTGATAGAGAACAAAATTTCGTCGAAATATTCATCTTCAACAAGCAAGCCATCTGCGGGGTATTCAATATCTTTTGAAAACAGATTTTTTTCAATTACCAATGGCCGCTCAGAAAATTGCTTTTTACTTAATATTTCTTCCAAAAAATTATCTTCGGACATATCAGGATAATGCGTTTTTATAAATAATTCTGGTGGCGTTTTGTAATAAAAATAGGTTGGTTCCTTAATAAACTTGCCGTTGTATTTTCCAGCCCCCCAGGTAGCATCGAATAGATAGGGCTTGCCATCAATAGTAGCTACATTCCACATATGAACGCGCTTAAAGGGTCGTCCAATATCTGCAAAATTGGATTTTATATCGCCACGTACCAAATAGTTTTTTATGCCCTGCAACTCGCACAGCTTTTCAAATACCATAGCATATCCTTCACAAACGGCAAGGCCTGTTTGGAGGGTTCGTTGAATGATTTTGACCCGAAGTTTTTCGTCTTTTTCGTTCCGTTCCCGGTAATTTGAAAACTTGTAATCAAACTGTTTATACTGGTTAGGATCGTAGGCAACATTCTGTATAATCCAAGTATAGATAGCCCTGACCTTATCTTCATCAGTTACAAAATCGCGGGTTATGAATCTGGCAAGTTTCTCCGGATTTTCAAAAGTGGATGGATACATTGTAAGGATGGCATCCACGCGTTCGTAATCCTGGGCAATAGCTGTTACGTGTAGGAACGTAAAAAAAAGTAGTAATAGTTTCATTTTTTTGGGGCAATAAGTTTGGGGGTTTCTTGGACTTCCAAGGCAGTATAATCGAGTTTCCAATTAATGGTTTCCACTAATTTTTCCATAAGTTGAATGGTCTCCAAAGCCTGTTTTGAAGCTTCATTTAAAAGACCACTTTCTGGAATTTTATCTACAATATGTTTTTTGGCTTCTTGGTTTATATCGGTCAAATCGCTTGCCGTAAAGGGGTTGGCCCACCCTTCCTTTTTATCGTAATATTTAAAATCGGTTTCAATGGTTAGCAATTCGGGCTGCGGAAAGTTTGTTAAAACAATCGTTCGGTTTTTGGTATCAGCATGCATCTTAACTTTTGTAAGGTCGAAACCAATATGCGCCTTTGCTTCAATTAAAACTAAGGCTTTCTTTTTTCCCAATAGCAAGTTAAGCCATTTATCCTTTACATTTTCATAATAGAAGATTTCAGAAAAATCGCCTTCCACCGTAATGAATTTACAAACACTGCGTATTTTCTCCATCAAAATAACAGACTGAGTATTTACTTTTTCTTTTCTTCCGCCGCCAAAACGCGCGAAAATAAAGTAAGCCAACACGGCACCAACCGCTAATCCTATGAAGAGATATTCCATGATATTATTTTCCTATGCTTCCCAAATGCGTGTTTTTAAAGCTGTCTGAATATTTTAATCCGTAGCCAAAAATTCTGTCGAAGGAAGCATGTGAGAACAAAATTACACCTATTAATATTAAGAATGAATTGTTCAAATAAAATCCTGTCAACCCAATGGCAATCGCAATTGCTTTGTGGTGAAATAGATTGTAAGTAAAAGCGCCAATTTTAGCATTAATTAAATACCCAATCATACCAAAATCTGGGGTAAGCAACAAGGCGGGAAACCACCACCACGCATAATCTAACTGTGAAAAAAAGAAAATTCCTAAAACAAATTGCGCCAATTCTTCAATTTTTAAAGTTGTTTCCATTTTAAAGGATTTTATAAAGTACGGGTTTGCTGGGCGAAGCATCATTATGGAAAGAAGCCATTTGAAGATTCAGCAAGTAACTTCCATCTTTAACGGAATCTCGAACATAGATTAATTCAGTAATCGTACAGTCTTCTCGAGGGTTTTCTGGGTAATTCCAAAATGCTTTGTGAGCTAAAAGCTTGCCTTCGTCTCTTTCTTTGTCGACGGAAGGAAGGTCAATTAAAAGGTGTTTCACGCCAATTTCGCGTAAAAACAAAGCAGCTTTTTCGTGAAGAAATGGCCAATTGGTATCCGACCAATGTTTCGATTTTTTATCTAATTTATTCGGAAGGGTTCTGATTACAACGGCTTCGGGCGTTTTTCCATTTAATGCTTTCGCAATGCTTTCTTCGGAAATGATTTTGTCCTCACCTACTTTTTCGGGTTTTACTGAAATCACTTCAGTTAAAAAAAAGAAGGTTTTCAATGCTTCATTTACCGAATGAAATTCTTCTGAAATATGCCCGAAACATTCAGTATGTGTGCCGTGGGCGTGCGGATTAAAAAACACATTATTGAAATTTACCGATCCACCTTCTGTAACTTTTCCCGTCCAATCCCCCATTTTTACTGGTTCAATTGTCGGTTTGGTTTGATACCACGCCAGCGGATTATTTGCTGAAGCTTGCAATGGAATTGAAATATCCAAAGGTTTGGAAAGATCAACCACGATAGTTTTATTATTTATTTCAACAGTAGTTTTCATTTTTTAGAAATTGAGTTTCTTGGAAGTACAGTTTTAAAATCTGTCAGATTTTTAAAACCTGACAGGTCTAAATTACGTTAAATCTTGAACAAATCGCTCGCAATGCCATCACTCAAAAATTTTCCTTTTGGCGCTATCTTTAAAGTTTGATTCTCGCGGATTAAAAGCTCGTTTTTCAAATGAAATTCAGCTTGTTTCAAAAGGTATTCCGAATAATTTTTTCCGAATTCACTTTCAATCTTTTCGAGAGAAACACCCTTTTTGGTGCGCAAGCCAGTCATTATATATTCGTTGTATTTGTCTTCTTTAGAAAGTATTTCAGTTTCCAAAGGAAGTACGCCAGCTTCAATAGATTTTATATATTTTGTATTGTTAGATACGTTCCAGCTTCGCGATTTTCCGTCGTAACCGTGTGCCGACGGACCTATTCCCAAATACGATTTTCCTTCCCAATAGGCTGTATTATTTCGGGAATGAAAACCCGGTAATCCGAAATTAGAAAATTCATAATTATCTAAACCTGCTTTTTCAGTTTCGCGCAGCAATATTTCATAATGTTGCTTTGCCACCTCATCATCTACGGGCGGCACAATGCCTTTATCGATGAATTTTTTTAAAGCAGTTTTCGGCTCGACAGTTAGGGCATAACACGAAAGATGAGGCACGTCGAGATTTAAGGCAATTTCAAGATTCTTTTTCCAGCGCTCGTTTGTCATTCCGGGGATTCCGTAAATTAAATCGATGCTAAAATTCTCGAACTTTTTCTTTGCCAGTTTTATACATTCCAACGCTTCAGTGGCATTGTGAGCGCGGTTCATCATTTTTAGATCTTCTTCAAAAAAAGACTGAACTCCGATGCTCAATCTGTTAATTACTGAATTTGATAAATCGTCAATTTTGGTTTGAGTTAAATCATCTGGATTGGCTTCGAGCGTTATTTCGGGGGTTTTAGAAACTTGATAATTTTCATAAATTACTTGAAAAATATGTTGCAATTCTTCCGAAGAAAGTAAACTGGGTGTGCCGCCGCCGAAATAAATGGTTTCCACTTCGCCTTTTAATTCATCTTTCCGCAGCACCAATTCTTTGCAAAGGGCATTCACCAATTCACCTTTCTTCTTTAAAGAAGTTGAAAAGTGGAAATCGCAGTAATGGCAAGCCTGTTTGCAGAACGGGATGTGAATGTATAAGCCCCCTCCGCCCCCCAAGGGGGAACTATTAACTTCTATATTTTGATACTTGTTTTCTTCCAAATCCTTTCGTTAGTTTGGAACATTTGATTTTTAAAATTTTAAAAGGTTCCAATCCCTCAAAATTAGTTATTATTTTTACCGAAATTGGGCTTCTTCATTTTAAAAATTGAATTTCAAATCATTGAAAAATCATCAAAACATGCTTCGTTATTTAACTTTACTCTTTCTATTTTTTTCCATGCTTTCGGTTGGACAAACTAAAGATGAAAAAATTCGCGTGGGTTATGCGGGTTCGGCGCCTTTTGTAATGCACGACGAAAAGGAAGAGGGAATTGTATTCGATATCTGGGAAGAAATTGCTTTTAAACTCAACTTAAAATATACTTTACACGAATTCCCCTCAGTGGAAGCGGGCATTGAAGCAGCCAAAAATGACGAAATAGATATTTTACTGGGGCCAACAACTATAAATGAAGAACGCGCTGAAGAAATTTCGTTTTCACAGCCCTATTATAATACCGAGATGGCCATTTTAGCACCCGTACAGGAACTCTCCGTTTGGGATAAAGTAAGTCCGCTTTTTTCAAAAACATTTCTCTTTGCAGTTCTTGGACTATTGTTGATACTCACCATTGTTGGCTTTTTATTTTGGCTGGTGGAAGGTCGGAAATACAAAGAGGATTACGGAGCGCGTATGCACCAAGGCATTGGTTCTGGCATTTGGCTGGCAATTGTAACGATGACCACCGTTGGTTACGGCGATTATGCGCCACGGACGCCTGCGGGTAGAGTAGTGATGGGTTCTTGGATGATAATCTCATTAATTCTGGCTACTACGTTTGTCGCCGGAATTGCCACGACGCTTTCGTTGACCGTTCGAGAAGATAAAACTATTACAAGCATTCAACAGTTGGATGGCAAAAAAGTTGCCGTTCCCGATTATAATAAAATTATGGAACGGGTTCGCAACGTCGATGGCCAGCCAGTAGCTGTAAAAACCGTTTCGGAAGGATACGAAATGCTTTTAAATAAAAAAGTAGACGCATTGATTTATGATGAAATTCCGTTGGAATATATTTTTGCTGCAAAAGAAAAGGACAAATACATTCTAAGTAAGAAAAAAATTGAACCACAGTATTATGGGTTTGTTTTCCCGATAGGAAGCAATTTGAAACGAAATATAGATTTAGAAATAATCCATTTACAGGAGAACAAAGAAATTTCGCATATCGTGGATGATTGGATTTCTAGAAATTAGGTTGAACCGCAGAGTCGCTGCGTGCGGAGCGGAGGCGCTGCCAACTACAACTGAATACTGCTACTTTTTTCACTTAATTCGACCTTCATTCTGCTTCACAAAAGCTGCCCATCCGGTGTAGTTTTTGCCAACCTCAACTTTCCCCATATTGTAGAAATGGCAAACGGCTGCTGCCAAACCATCGGTGCTGTCTAAGTTTTTGGGTAATTCTTTCAAACCTAAAAGACTTTGAAGCATTTTTGCCACTTGTTCTTTGCTCGCGTTTCCGTTGCCGGTAATCGCCATTTTTATCTTTTTGGGAGAATATTCGGTAATAGGAATTTCTCGCGAAAGTCCCGCCGCCATTGCTACTCCCTGTGCTCTTCCAAGCTTTAACATAGACTGAACATTCTTCCCGAAGAAAGGTGCTTCAATAGCAATTTCGTCTGGATTGTGAGTGTCTATAAGTTCGATGGTGCGTTCGAAAATGAGTTTCAATTTTAGATAATGGTCGTCGTATTTTTTAAGCTGAAGCTCGTTTAGTTGCAGAAATTGCATCTGTTTGCCCACCACTTTTATAAGTCCAAAACCCATAATTGTGGTTCCGGGATCAATTCCTAATATAATTTTTTCAGTTTTGTCTTTCATACCCATGAGACTCCTGCTTTCGCAGGAATTAGTATTTTAGCACTATGATTGCCGTACCCCGCAAAACTAAACAATATCTGCTTGCTGCCGCCAAAGTTTTGGTGCTTGCTGTAACTTTTGGGTATATTTTTTATAAGCTGAAAAACAATCAATCGTTAGATTTTAGTGAGCTTATAACAGCAATTTCCTCCAAAGGGATTATTTCAATTTTTGCATTACTACTGTTTCTGCTTTTAGCAACTGCCAATTGGTTTTTCGAAATTTTAAAATGGCAAACCTTGGTTTCTACTTTGGAAAAAATAGATTTTAAAACTGCGCTAAAACAAAGTTTGGCATCGCTTACAGTTTCTTTAGCAACGCCCAACCGCATTGGCGAATACGGCGCAAAAGCACTTTTTTTTGAAAATAGAATGCGAAAAAAAATACTGTTGTTGAATTTCTTTTCGGGCGCCGCACAAATGCTTGTTACAACAGTCTTTGGGCTTTTCGGAGTGTTTTATTTACTGCGAAATTTCAATATAAATTATTCTATTTCAACTGTAGTTTACTTCGGAATAGGAGCTGTTTTACTTTTCGCGATTGGTTATTATTTTAAGGAAAAGGAGCTACTATTAAAAGGTTTTTCAATTGCGAAAACCTTTCGTTATTTTAGAAGTATTCCGTTTCAAGTTAAATTTAGAACAGTTGTGTTTTCGGTATTTCGATATATAATTTTCAGCGGAATGTTTTACGGGCTTCTGCTGTTTTTTGGCGGAAACATCGGCTTTTCAGAAGCCATGCCATTGATTTTTGCAATGTACTTTTTGGTTTCAATACTGCCCACAATTTTTATATTTGACGTTGTAATTCGCGGGGGCGTTGCAGTTTGGTTGTTTTCATTTGTGGAAATTCCAGAGCTAATTATTTTATCAACCGTTCTCGCAATGTGGCTTTACAATTTTGTGCTGCCTTCACTTTTAGGGAGCTTTTTTGTGCTCACCTATCAACCTACAACCCGATGATTTCGATATTTTTAATACTTTTTGCCGCATACTTTATTTGTATGATGGCGTTAGTATTCGGATTTAAAAAAGTGGTATTATTTTCCACAGAAGAAATAAATTCAGTAACACGTTTTAGTGTTATAATTCCTTTTAGAAATGAAGCGGAAAACCTTCCGAATTTATTGAAAACAATAAAAAGGTTGGACTTTCCATCAGAATTATTTGAGATCATTTTTGTGAACGATGCTTCCGAAGATTCTTCCGAAACCATCATTTTTGAAGCCATCCAAAGAAGCGATTTTTCCATTAAACTAATTCAAAACAAGCGTGTTTCGAATTCACCTAAAAAAGACGCCATTTCCGAAGCAATAAAAAACGCAAGTTTTGAATGGATTGTAACCACAGACGCAGATTGTGAGCTTCCAATAAATTGGCTAAAAACATTGGATGCTTTTATTCAAATTTATAATCCAGTGATGATTTGCGGTCCGATAATTTATAAATCTAACGGAAGTTTTATTGAAAATTTTCAACAATTGGACGGCATGAGTTTGCTAGCTGTAACCGTTGGAAGTTTTGGGTTTGGCAATCCTTTACTCAGCAACGGCGCCAACTTCGCCTATAAAAAAGAAGCATTTTTAAAAGTGAATGGTTTTTCTGGCAACGACCATATTGCTAGTGGCGACGATATTTTTCTGTTGGAAAAGATGAAAATAGCGTTTCCAAAGCAAGTCCAGTTTTTAAAATCGAAAGCAGTTATTGTTTCAACAAAACCGCAAAAATCGTGGAAAGATGTAATTAATCAGCGAATTCGTTGGGCTTCCAAGACTTCTAAACAGAAAAGCACGGCTTCCATTTTTTTAGGAATACTAGTTTTTTTGGTAAATATTTCTGTTTTAATACTTCCACTATTTATGGTTTTAAAACCTGAAAATTTAATGGTTTACGCTGCTTTGCTTTGCTTCAAAATAATTACAGATTATATTATCGTGCGGCAAGTAGCAATGTTTTTTAATGAAAACATTCTGTTTTTGAAATTTCTATTACAACCCTTTGTGTACGCTGCTGTAGTTGTAGCAGTTGTTTTTGGAAGTTTTAGCGGAGAGTATTCTTGGAAAGGGCGAATCTTCAAAAAAGCCGAACAAACTAATTAAATTTTTTACCTTAGCCATACTTAAAATCAAGAACGCATGAAATCGCTTCTCCCTTTAATTTTAATGTTTCTTTTCCTTTTCGCAGGAACACTGCAAGCCCAGCAGCAATACACGGTTGACGGCCAAATCTATATGTTGAATACCGAAGTTGAAGGCCCTTTAACCCTGCTTTGGAATACTATTGATAACGAATACCGCTATTTTTCAAAAAAAGGTGAAGACATTCAAGAGTTAAAAAACACAAAGAAAAACGGCAAATACAACGAAGAATATAAAGAAACGCTGAAACAACAGACCAGCGATGCAGCGGTTATAACCGACAAAGTAAATTTGACATTGCCGAGTTTGCACGCCTTTTTTGTTGAATACAATAGCAAGAAAGATCCCAATTATAATGACGCAAAACAATCTATAGATCTGCAATTTCGGCTCGGGGGTTTTGCGGGTATAAGTAATAGCGGTTACACGAAAAATCCAACCAATGCGCTGCAACCCATTGCAGGATTAGAGTTTGAAGTGGTTGATGCTGTGAAATTGAAAAGACACTCAATGGCAATGCGCTTTAAACAAACTTTTGAGAGCAGCGACTATAAATATTCTGCTTCGCAATTATCGCTTAATTATCGTTTTAAATTTGTAAAAACTTCAAAATTTGATGCTTTTTTGAATTGCAAATTTGCCGCATTTACGCACTCAAGTAGTGAAATTGAAATACCCAGCGAATCTGGTAACGCTCCCATATTTGAACCTGTTTCGGGTTCCGATTTTAATTCTCCTTTTACGTTTGGTATTGGTGCCGATTATAAAATTGGCAATGGCTACATCACTTTTAATTACGACGATATTGTAGGATTGAATGTTGAAAATAATGATGAGTTTCCCTTAGATTTTACACTTGGATATAAGTTTAACTTATAACTAATTTGTTTTGATAACAACGGGTAGTGTAAAGCGCGTTTTCACGGGAATGCCGCGTTTGTAGGCAGGGGCAACAGGTTGAAGCGAATCGATGCTTTGTATAATCCAATCTGCTAAACCTGGAAATTCTTTCTTCAAAAGCGTGTCCATTTTTACTTCGAGAATTTGAAGCTGTCCACTACTACTTACTTCAAAATTTACTTTTACAGTATCGTAAACTTCACGTACGGCTACAATTTCTTCGTGATTGATAGATTTATAAAGATGCGAGCTAATTGTATTGATAAAACAGTCTTTCTGTTCCGGCTTTTCCAAAGCATTTTCACAATTGGAAAAGGAAGGATAGCGATCCACTTCTGTCCAATCTATAGCTTCTACTTCTTCTTTGTATAGTATATCTGAAGACACTTTTTCGGTCTCAAAAAACTGGCAAGAAGTTGCCAGTAATAACAGTGTTAGATATGCCCAATAGTGTTTCATTTTCAGGTAAAATTCTATTGTGAAAAGTACACATTATAATTTATAAAAATAAATATGTTAAAGTTGCACTTTATCGATTAAATATGATTTTTGTCATATTTTTTTAAATGTTTTTTTATATTGTCGCCGAATCTAACGTTAGAAAATCCCTAAAAATTAATTATTAACCCTTAAAACCTAGGCCTATACAAACAAACCTTTCTTAACACTAATTTTTACTAATTTTTTATATCCCCTAAAAATGTTAAAAATAATACAAAAGAAAATTCTTCTTGTAACAGTATTTTGTTTACAAGCAATATTAGTTTTAAATGCACAAACCTCCAGTCAGGATATTTCGTCGAATTTATCCCAAGACTCCAGAGTAACTAACTTTACAATGGACTCCACTCGGGGAACCCCTTCGCTAATTACATTAAATAGTTCTGGAAATACTTTATCAATAAATGAAGTATCAGATTTTCTTAGCTCCAATTTAGGAACTGGATCTGAAACTACGTTTGTTGTAGAGGCAACCACTACTACCAATGGTTTACAAGTAAATAAATTTCAGCAATATACCAACTTAATAAAAGTAGAACACGGAGTATTCAAGTCTATTTCAAAGAATAACATTGTTCAAGCTCTTACTGCGGAGTATTATAGCTTATCACCAAGTATTAACGCCAACCCATCGATGTCTGAAAGTGCTGCTTTACAAATGGTATTGAACCATGTAGGCGCGACACTTTATGCTTGGGATTATATCCAAAGCTTAGGTACTTCTCCAGAGATTACCGCTGCTTACAATGAGGTATTTCCTAATGGTGAACTTGTATTTGTTGACAATTACTTAACAAATGAAGTAGACCTTACCCTTGCCTATAAATTTAATATTTATGCCGCAGAGCCTTTGTCTCGCGCAGATATTTATATAGATGCAGTTTCGGGTCAGATATTATTATTAGATGCTATCATAAAACATGTAGATGGCAATCATAGTAAAGAAGATATCAAAAAGGAAATAAAACCAGCCATATATGGACCAATGCCGCTTGTAGCTGCTAGTGGAGAAACCCGTTATGCTGGTACTAGAAATTTTGACACCTCGATGGATGCCAACGGCAATTGGGTGTTGAAAGGAGTTACTCCTTCAGGTATTGAAAATGAAACAGTATCCTATGAAGGAATTGGTGGGCTACCAATTAGCGCCCCTATTTCTGGCTTAGCAGTGCCAATCGCTGACGGAGATGGAGACATATTACATCCAGAAACAGCAGATAACAATTGGACTGCTGCTGAACACAGAAAAGATGATTTCTCTTTGCCGTATGCGCCTGTTGTACCAATAAATGGTATTCCAGCTGTTGGTCATAATGAAGCTCATAATGATGATGTTGCCCTTGATGCCCACTGGGGTGCAGAGGTTGTAATGGATTATTGGAAAAATGTACACAACAGATCAAGTTATGATGATTTAGGTACTAAGGTTACCAATTATGTACACTACGGTGATGCTTATGACAACGCCTTTTGGAATGGTACTGCCATGACTTATGGTGATGGAAGTTATCAAGGTGGTCAAAAGCCAGATGGATCTTTTGCGCCATTGACATCTATGGATGTTTGTGCACATGAAATTGGACACGGAGTATGTGAATTTACTGCAGACTTAGTTTACCAAAGAGAATCTGGCGCTATGAATGAAGGCTTTTCAGATATTTGGGGAGCTTCTGTTGAGGCGTATGTTCTTTCAGATATTGATAGTTCTTTAAACTATGACCCATGGGGAATTGGAGAACAAATTGACGAGCGCGATGGTGGATTACAGCCGGGAGAGGCCGGATCTAGAGCGTTAAGATGGATGGATGATCCAAAAGCAGCTGGCGATCCAGATTCATATGGTGGAGCAAACTGGGTAGAACCAGAGTGCGGAACTCCTACTTTAGCGAATGACCAATGTGGTGTTCATACCAATAGTGGCGTTTTAAACAAATGGTACTATTTATTGGTAACTGGAAGTGGACAATCTTTTTCAGCTGGTTTTGAAAAGGCTTCTGCTGACGATCAGGTTTCAGATGCTGGTAACCAATACAATGTGCAAGGTTTAGGATTTAATAAAGCTTCGCAAATTGCATACATGGGCGAAACTATGCTTTCACCTAATGCAAAGTTTATTGAAATGCGTGCAGCTTCAATTTTAGCCGCTCAAGTTTTATACGGACCAGGGTCTAATGAAGAAATTCAAACCACCAATGCTTGGCATGCTGTTGACATTGGAGACGCTTATACTGTAGGCGATCCAAATACAATTAGCTTTAACGAAAGCAATGTTCAGATTTTCTCTGAAAGTAATAGCATTAATGGTTGTGATGATTCTAATTCTTTTCCAGTGTTTTTCACAGGAGTTGAAGTTAATCCGTCTGCAACTATTTCTTTAAGTACTTCTGGGAGTACTGCTACTTTAGGACAAGATTTTGATCTTTCATCAACATCATTAACTTTTTCTGGATCAGAAATTCAAACAATTCAAGTAATTGTTCATGATGACGCTATAGTAGAAGATGTAGAAACGATTGTTTTATCTTACATCTTTAATGGTGAATTTCACAAACAAACATATTCAATTTCAGATAATGATTTTGCTCCAAGAACAGGAACAGAGCCTTTTGATTTAATGGCTACTGAAACCTTCGATGTAGATGGTTTGCCAACAGGTTGGTCTACTATTGATTTATCTGACGGAAACAATGTTTGGAAAGCAAACGGAATTTTAGATGCCGAAGGTAAAGCATACGTAAGCGATGGCATTACTGAACTTCCTATTTACGACACAAATTCTACAACTAATACCATATTTAGATCTCCAATGATTAATGCTGGAGCAGCTAGTGATATTACAGTCTCTTTTGACTGGGAAGTTGGTGGTGAAAAAGATGCAGTTGAAGGTACCATTTTTGACTACGGCGAATTTATGTATACGCTAGATGGTGCTAACTATGTTTCTATGCAACAGTTTGTTGGTGATGGTCCCGCAGGGATTATTAAAGCTAACGGAACTTACAGCGCTACAATAAACGCTTTAAATGGAAAAGCATTTTTCTTAGCTTGGAGATGGTTTAATGATACAAATGCAGGTTCTGCGTTTAGTTTTGCCATAGACAATGTAAAAGTGTCTGCAATTCCAGCTGGAATTGCAACTCAAGTTGGTAAAACAGCTACTACACAAGTATATCTTGGAAACACAATATACTTTATGAGTAGTGTAGATAATTCGCTAATTGCGAAAATAGAAAACGCTTCAGACGATTTAGGATGTGTAACAATGTCTATAATTGATCAAGGCACTAGTTTCAGAATTTTTTCTAACATAAATACCGCTAGGCCATCAAAAGCTTTCAGCATTACAACTGCTAATGCAGATGCAACTTATGATGTTACTATGTATTTTACAGAAAGTGAATTAAATGCATTCGACGAGACCATTAGTTTAAAGCCTTTAATGGTTTATTCGAACGATATGGATGATGCTATTGAAGATCCCAACAATATTCAGTACAATGGTACATTGACAGATGTAAATGAAGCAGATGGTTTTCGCGCCTATACTGCAACGTTTAAAGGATCTGGAAGTATGAGTATTGTTCAGGAATTTAATTACACTCCAGTAGAATCTACAAACCCACCAGACCCAATTGACCCTGACCCGATGGATCCTTCAGATCCAGATTGCGTTTGTTCAAAACACGATGGTAAACACAGTTGTGATGATAAAAATGAAAACCACTACAAAAAAGGTAGTAAAGGTAATTATAGTTATTTCATCATGTCTCCAAACCCAGCAGTATCATACGTTGATATAACATCTGATGCTGATATGGTAACTGTAGGTGTTTATAATCTATATGGTATTTTGTTGAATACATTAACAACGGCTCCTACAAACGACCTTCAATTAGATGTATCTAATTTAAATAGTGGCTTATATGTTTTAAAGGTAATTGCCAGTGATGGTGAAATATTCGACTTAAGACTATTAAGAATGTAAATTGAAATATTTATTAATGGAAAAAGGGTAGATGAAAATCTACCCTTTTTTTATTTTTATACTTTCAAGAAGTAATAAACCGTACTTGGTTTGAAATACCCCAAATGTTTTTCCTTTTATTGAAACATTAGCTTCAGTCTAATAAAGTACTTTTATTTTACACTATTCCCTTATTTCAAAAATAATAGGCAACGAATACCGCACGCCAACTTTCTGGCCTTTCTGCTCGCCGGGCTGCATTTGTGGTAGTAAACTTAAAACACGAAGGGCTTCGGCTTCAAGTTCGGGTTTTGCAGCTTTTGCTGTTGCCTTAACAAGGTGTCCTAATTTGTCAATTTTAAATTGGACAACAATTCGTTGTTTACCAATAAGACCTAGATCCTCGCCTAGGTTGGTGTTGAAATTTTCTCCTACAAAACTGCTAATACGTTCTGAGAAACACTTCTTCAACGTTTCATTATCGCCTGTACAACCTGGATAAGTTGGTGCTTTTTCTATTTCGGAAAAAGCCATGGACAGATCTCCCTCTCCTTTGGTTTCGTCCAAATATTCCTGCACAGAAGTATAAACCTTATCTCCGGGTTGCGCTTCGGTCGTTAAAAATTTTAGGGCTTTTTCCTCCTCCGGAGTCATATCGCCTTTTTTCATAATAGCTTCTGCCAATTCGTTGATTTTGGTCATTACTTCAGAATCGGACTGTGAAACGGTTTGTGTTTCTTCAGCCTTTGGGTCGTTACTACATGCGGTGTAAAATAACATTGCGCAGATTGCTGGCACCAATAGTAAATACTTTAGTTGTGCGGTTTTTTGTGATTTAGATTTTTGTAACATACTAATTCGTTTTTTGATTAATGATTGATTGAAAAATTTATTGATGAATGATATTTTTTCAGTTTGAAATACTTCAGAAAGCAGATTTTGATAATATTCTTTTTTGTTTTTCTGAACAGTAACTTTTGCGTCAGCTATAAATTCGTGTAGCGTTTCCATTCGGTTTTGTAACAAATAAACCAACGGATTGAACCAAAAAACGATGCGGAGCATTTCAAAAAAAAGTAAGTCTAAAGAATGTCTTTGCTCAATGTGTATTTTTTCGTGGGCAACAATGTTGGTTTTATTTGCTTGGGAAATGTTTTCACCTAAAAATATAGTATTGAAAAACGAAAAGGCAGCATCGGTGTTGGGAAGAATTTTCAGTTTAAACCCGTCACTATATTCCGTAGTTCCGGACAATTTTAACTTTGTAATTTTGTAAAGTTTCCACAAGAAAAATAGCGAGCTAATAAAAATTCCGAATAGCCAAACATATAATAAACTCGGTAACCAAGAGATTGTTCCATTAGTAATGGTTTCTGAAGAATTACCGCCAATTACTACAGCTGGCAACTGAAAAATATAGGCTTGCGGGATGCTCTCTTCTATAATATCGATACTGATGAATGGTAAAATGCAACCTAAAATTGGCGTTAGTAATAGATAAATTCTGTTCAGTCCGAAAAATGTTTCATTTTTTAGAAATAGGTCGTACACCGCCAAAAACAGTATTTGAAAAACGAGTATTTGAAATAATGTGTGTATCATTTTTCAACTTTTTCAGAGTTAATTTCTTTCATAATAATTTCCATTTCTTGAATACTGACGTCATTTTTCTTCATAAAAAAGGAAACCATACTTTTAAACGAGCCTTGAAAATAGCCGTCCATCAGTTTATTTAAAGATTGGTTACTGTATTCGGTCTTTTTTATTTTTGGAAAATATACATGCCCTCTTCCTTCCTTTCTATAATCGACAAAATTCTTGCTTTCAAGTATTCTAACAATAGTAGAGACTGTGTTATACGCAGGTTTAGGCTGTGGCAACTTTTCAATAATAGACGCAACGTTTGCCTCTTCCAAATCCCAAAGGATTTGCATAATGTCTTCTTCTGCTTTTGTTAGTTGTTTCATTTTTATTAAAATTTAAACTCAAATATTAAATGTATGAAAACAAATATAACTAATTATTTAGTTCAAACTAATTTCTTAGTTGTTAAATTTTATCACTAAAAAAAACCTGACTGGTTTTGGATACCTGTCAGGTTTAAAATTTGTGTTTTGGTTTTAAGTTATTTTCTATACCCAAACAGTTTTCTCTTCAATAGTACTTTTTCGCGTTGCTTCCGGAAGTTCTCCATCATATTTACCTAAATAGAAGAATCCTAAACATCGCTCTCCATCTTCCATTTGAATAAATTTATCCATATACTTTACGATTCCTGGAGAAGCCCAATATGCGCCAATACCCATGTCGTGTGCGGCAAGCCACATGTTTTGAACAGCCATTGCTGTAGCGGCAATTTCTTCCCACTCTGGCAAACTTTCTTTAGGATCTCGCTGCATACAAATTGCTATTACACAACCCGCTTTTACTGGATTATCCATGAATTTACTATATGTAAATTCTGAAAAGTTTTCTGTAGTTTGCTTATAGGTTTCTGCAATAAATTTCCCGAGAGCAACTTGCGATGTTCCGTGGAAAATTTTGAAACGCCAAGGTTCGGTGCGCTTGTGGGTTGGTGCCCAATTTGCAGCTTCAAGTATTGTTAATACTTCTTCTTTAGCGATTGGTTCATTATTGTATTGTGCCGGGAAAACCGCTCTGCGATTTTTTATAGTTTTTAAAATCATTGGTTTTAAATTGGGACGTGAATATAATAAATGCGGTAATCAGAAAAAACAATTTCGACTAAATAAGTATTCGTTTTTTAACTGCCTACCCTCGAGGCTTCTTTTTCGCGATAGTTTTTGAACCAACTCTAGACATAGCGCACCTAAAACCAATAAAATCTCTAGACATATATTGTGGTAAATAGCGTCTTTGTGCTGGATCTAACCAATATTCGCGATCGCGCCATGAACCGCCTTTATAAACACGAACTTCATCATTTACTAATGTAGTTCTATTGCCGGTTTTATCGTATTGACGTTGTACAATACCTGCGCTATCAATACTCGCTACTTGAACCGGAGCATTATACATAGATTGATTGTCTGGAGTGTTTTGAGCTAAGTTCCGTTTAGATCTTTGATCGCCATCCAAGTAATTTCGATTGTCACTAGTATCAAAATTCATTCGAAGATAGGTTTCCGTTTCATCAACGGGTACTTGCACTAATTCGCCCGGAAGTTGGCGCGGCACTAGTTTACCAGTGGGTAATGTATCGTAAATAATACTACTGGCTGTAACTACATTAAAAGTACCATCTTCATTTCTGGAATCTTTAGTATAGACGTTTCCACGGTAGTAATTAAAGTCATTATACTCATCTGCAACTATCGGCCTGTAAACATCTGCAACCCATTCTGCCACATTTCCAGCCATATCGTAAAGACCATAATCATTTGGTGGATAACTTTTCACCTGAGCAGTTATATCTGCATTGTCATCGCTCCATCCAGCTATACCGCCATAGTCGCCACTTGATTGTTTAAAGTTTGCCAATTGATCGCCACGCACTTGCCGTTTTCCCGATCTGGTATATTGTCCGGTCCACGGATATTTTTTCCGCCCTTTATGTGAGTTGTATTCTCTAATATCGTTAAGGCCTAAAGCGGCGTATTCCCACTCAGATTCTGTAGGTAATCGATAATCGGGAAGAAAAACCCCATCACTACGTTGTAAATATAAATTGATGTTTTTAGCTCCAATCACGCTACTGTCGTTTCTATATTCCAGTAATTTACTGGAACGTTTCCCACCACTTAAAATAGAATCCTTTCCACCATAGGTTAATGTTGGCGCCTGAATATAAGTTTGAGTAGAAAATAGCTCATCTCCAGTTACATTATACCGAGTGTTACGTGCGGTAAAATCTACTTCTTCCAGTAATTTTTCGTTTACTCTATCTGTTCTCCATTTACTGAAATTAACCGCCTGAAGCCAACTTACACCCACAACTGGGTATTCTGAAAATGCGGGGTGGCGTAAGTAATTATTTACCATAGACTCGTTAAACCCTAAGGAGTTTCGCCAAACCAACGTATCTGGCACTGCGCTTTTGAGTATGTTTTTATAATTTTCCACATCAGGAGGGAAAACCCGCTTTAACCAATCTAGATATTCCAAATACATAACATTTGTAACTTCAGATTCGTCCATATAAAACGACATTACATGCTGCTGGTTGGAAGCATTGTTCCAATCGCGAACTGGATCATCTTGTACTCGCCCCATTGTGTAAGTTCCTCCTTCTATAAAAACCAAACCGGGACCTGTTTGCTGTTCTTTGGAATCTTTATTGTAATTACTTGCCGAACCACCGGTACGACCAATCATACTCCAACCAGTGCCGCGCGAACTATTTTTATAATCACGCTTGTTGGAACAGGAAACTGAAATAATAATGAGGAAGGCAAGCAGTATTCGGGGCATTTTATTTTCTAGATTTAGGAAGGTCAAAAATATAACTATTCTATTGGATTCGAATTAATGTTTCAATGAATTTGAATATTTAAATGTAAACTCGAAACCATAACACCCTAAGCGGTAGGCATAAAGGATGTTATCTATTAGAAAATAAAATCATTTCAAAATCTCGCAATAGAATCGAAGAATTATTTAAAAAGGCCAAATATCAGTTTAAAGGTAAATATATTAGTTAAAGTACAATCTTTTAATTATATTTGGCTACCATTTTAACACCATCTAAAAATGAAAGCACACTCTTTATCATCGTCGAATAAAAGAATAGTGACTATCTCAGCTATAACTTTACTATTCTTTTTATTTGGAATTAACACTGCGTGGGCTCAAAAAACAACTACCACAGTAAATCTTATATTGGCAGATGTAATTTCAATAGAGCAAGGAAGTGCTGCCGACGGTGGAACGGTCGATTTTCATTATGAAAATGTAAACGATTACAATTCCGAAAAAACAACTACTATCCCCAATAGCTTAATTATTACTTTCACTAAGCCTTTCAACTTGAAGGTAAAGGCGAATGGTGAAAATTTTGAAAATGGCTCTAATTCTATTCCTGTAGATGTATTAACTATTAAAAGAAACGAAAGCTCACAACTAACAGGAATCTCTGCTCCTATAGTACTTTCCACTCAAGATCAGATTTTAATTAGTGGTGCAGACAGAGGAAGTAGATTAAATCTTGATTTAGATTATATAATTCCTCAGGCAAAATCGTCTTCTACAGATATGTTGGGAAAACCTGCCGGTACTTATACGCAGAAGGTTACATATAGTGTTACTGCCATCTAGTATCATATTATTTATTCGCTAGAAAAACAGCTTCTGTTTTCTAATACTATTTAACAACACAAATCTCTTTTCCTTTACATTTAGGCATTCAAACTAAACTTGTGTTTGAATCTGTTCGCTGCAATATAAATGCAGCCAGAATATCTGCATACATTTTCACTCCTTATATATAGTCTGCGTTTGCAATAAGCCAAACGTAGATTCGCTATTATATATTAATGTGAATTCGCGGCAACCCTGCTTATCTACCCCTTGTAGATATTTTACTACACGCACTTACAATTTCTACTACAAACAAAACTTGCAATGCGTTCTATCTTTGTAGTGTCAAAACAAAGTAACTGACATTTAACAAAAAACCCCTAAATCCCTATATTATGAAAAACCTACTAATTATTTCTACACTAGCTCTTGGAGCATTCTTTTTCGGAACTAACAACGCACAAGCACAAACTACTACTGTAAACATTACATTACAAGATGTTCTTTCACTTGAAACTGCAGCTACCAACGTTAGCTTCAGTTATACATCTGCTGAAGACTACAACTCTGATCAAGATTACGATGTAGTTGATAACATTACAGTAACGTCAAATAAAAACTTTACGATTTCTGTAAAAGCTGCTGGAACCAACTTTACAGATGGATCAAATAACATTCCAGTAGATGTTTTAACTATCTCTGCTATAGCAGGTGGAACTATGGGTGGAACTCCAACTCCAATCAACCTATCAACTACTGACCAAGCCATAATAACAGATGCAACATTAGGTAGCGCATTGACACTTGATTTAAACTACAAAATTCCTGCAGCTAAATCATCATCAACAGATATCTTAGGAAAACCAGCTGCTGCATATACACAAGATGTAATTTATACTGCAACTGCTCTATAATATAAAAACATCAAACTAGAATTTAGGGATTTCCTTGGTTACAGTTTCTGTAATCTTGGAAATCCTTTTCAAATTAAAAACTTCGTTATTACACCCCTTGTAGATATTTTACTACACGCACTTACAATTTCTACTACAAACAAAACTTGCAATGCGTTCTATCTTTGTAGTGTCAAAACAAAGTAACTGACATTTAACAAAAAACTCCTAAATCCCTATATTATGAAAAACCTACTAATTATTTCTACACTAGCTCTTGGAGCATTCTTTTTCGGAACTAACAACGCACAAGCACAAACTACTACTGTAAACATTACATTACAAGATGTTCTTTCACTTGAAACTGCAGCTACCAACGTTAGCTTCAGTTATACATCTGCTGAAGACTACAACTCTGATCAAGATTACGATGTAGTTGATAACATTACAGTAACTTCAAATAAAAACTTTACGATTTCTGTAAAAGCTGCTGGAGAAAACTTTACAGATGGATCAAATAACATTCCAGTAGATGTTTTAACTATCTCTGCTATAGCAGGTGGAACTATGGGTGGAACTCCAACTCCAATCAACCTATCAACTACTGACCAAGCCATAATAACAGATGCAACATTAGGTAGCGCATTGACACTTGATTTAAACTACAAAATTCCTGCAGCTAAATCATCATCAACAGATATCTTAGGAAAACCAGCTGCTGCATATACACAAGATGTAATTTATACTGCAACTGCTCTATAAACTTCGGTTTTAACTCTTAAAGATTCCCTAAGTTACTTTTTTAACGTAATTTTGGGAATCTTTTTTAATTCTAAACCCATACAACCTAATATGCATACCTCCTGGCTTTATTTTCTAGTATTAATAGTTTCTACTTGCTTCGGTCTTTCTGCGTTTGGTCAAGGTATATCAATGTCGCCAACAAGACTTTTTTTTACTGGTGAGCCTGGAGCAGTTGTAAGTCAAACCATTACTATTAGCAATAGTTCTGATGCTGAATACGTATTTAATATAAATACCAAGGATTGGAAAAGAGAAGAGAATGGTAATAAAATTTATTTTAACGCTGGAAGTATAGAAAACTCAAATGCATTTTGGATCTCTACGTCAGAATCATCTATAAGTATTCCTGCAAAGATGACCAAGGATGTTGTAGTTACTATGGAGATACCTAAAAACGGTTCAACTTCGGTAGTTACAAATAGCATGCTATTCTTTACTCAAATTGGTAAGCAACAAGATAAAGCCGCTCAGCAAACGGGTATTGGTATTATTACTTTATTTGAATTTGGTATACACGTTTATCATACGCCAGAAGGCAATGAAAAACAGAGCTTAGACATTGTGAATTTTGAAGATGAAACTGATGACAAAACGAATCTTCAAAAAGTGGCTATTGGTATTTTAAATGATGGCAATCTAATAAATGATGCTACTGTAGAACTGGAGTTTACAAATACTAATACGGGCGAGGAAATTAAATTGGAGCCAATTAATATCTCCATGCTTCCTGGCGCTAAACAAGTTGTAAAATTTCAATTGCCCGAAGGCCTGTCAGGTAATTATCTTGGAGTTACTATTGTAAAAATGGCCGGTATTAACGACCTGCGAGTCGGAGAGAAAGACTTCGAGTTTTAAATTAATAAATTGATATTCCCAATCCGCATAACGTTACCTACATTAAAAAATACAATGCCACTTTTGGTGCTTGCGCTTCTTGGTGTTTTCAATAGTTACGGACAGCAAGTAAACAAACTAGATTTCTATTTTGAATCAGATTCTCTTTCGGTTAAACAGGGAAACAGTTTTATCAATTTTATTGTTCTAAAAAATAATAGCAATAAAGAAATAACTATTGAAAATATAGCGCCAAAAGAAATCTATCCAGGATTGCTTCTTTCTCCAAAAGGTACTTATATACTATCAAGTGGTGAGCAAAAAAGATTGCCTATCAAATTTTTAGTTAATACAGATTTTATGAAAATAAAATCGCAAAAAATAAACTATCAACTGTCTTGCACGACTGAAGGTAAAACAGAAAATTTAGAGGCTTCGTTTTTTATAGATAGAAATGAAGAGAAACATATCGCATTATATTCCTTCACACGCGAAAACTATATTGATCCTTCGCAAACAGAATCAACACTATCATTATATGTTGAGAATAGAGGGTTTTCTCAGCGCTCAATAAAACTTACTTTTCAAGCGGAGCCAGATGGTTTGATAATAAAACCTAGAGAAATTATACTTTCCTTAGAAGGACAAGAAAAAAGATTGGTTGAATTTCAAGTAGCATTACGACCTCAAGGTAATTTTTATCCCGATTATAATATTAATGTAAGAGCTACAGATTTAATTGACAATGAAAAAGTAGGGAATACCTATTTAAAATTAATCATCTTATCTAACAATCGCCAGTTAACACGGGGACCGGGAGCGGAAATGGGTAAAAATTTTGTTGAATTAGGCTATAATGAACAAAGTAGTGGACTTCAATATTCACAGTTAAAAGCGAACTCCACATTTGCATTAGGCAGCGATACGCAAGCAACTTTCAATTTAGCAGCAGATTATTATCTTTCTGAAAACCAATACAATATTAACGATACTTGGTTTGAGTTGGAGAAAAAAAATTCTTTGTACCGAATAGGTAATGTTAATGCGAATGATTACGATTACTCTGTGTCGGGAAGAGGGGTGTTGATTAATACCAACTTCGGAGAAAATAAATCTGTGGAAGGTTTTGCATTAGAGAATAATTATAATTTATACGGTACTTATTTTCCCGAGAATGAGGGTTCAAAATTAGCCGGGGCTAAATACAGCTTTGGAAGTACAAAAGGTTTTAACGGCAAAGTTTCTTATGTTTTTGCCCATAATCCGCGATTAGAGATAGATACTCAGGTTGCAAACTTTGCTAGTTCATTTGCATTAGATTCAATTCATAACTTTAGAGTAGAAACGGGGCTAAGTCATGAAAAAGGTCTAATAAATAATGACGAAAATATAGGAGTAAGAGCTAGTATAAATTATCAAACCAAATTTGGTAATTGGGAATTTAATTCTTTAAACGACGTAGGTAGTAGAAATTATGCGGGATTCAATCGGGGTTCTTTAAACTTCACACAGAATCTAGGATATAGAGTTGCTAATTTTGGACGCTTGTTTTTACAATATCAAAATACCCAATCGCAGCCAGAATATTTAAGTTATCAAGAATCTGAATATAGTATTAACCCAAGGTATTATCCGTATTATTTTTATAGCACACAATCTGTAAAAACAGGAACTCAATTTGCACTTTCCAACTGGAATTTTACAATCTCGCCACAAATAGAGAAACAAAAAAGTACAAGTAATTTGTTTGCTCACGCATTACTTTCATATCGTTTTCACACTAGTGTTGGAACAACCTTTCGTGGACACGGGATTAATCTTTCATCGGAATATTCATATTCTACTCCCTTAAACAATCAATGGTTTCATAGCTTAAAAGCTAATCTTTCATATAGATATGGAAGCTTTTCACTTAATGGTTCTGCCCAAATTAATCCTAGTACTATAACAGACTTAAATAATTTTGAAGCAAACAGCGAGAATTTTATCAATTATAGTGGTTACGCTTCCTACAATTTTCAGACTATAAACAATACCTTGACAGGCGCAATTGCGGCAGGAATTAATTTTTCCGAACTTTACAGCAACACAAATAAAACAATCAATGGAACTGTAGAATATAAATTCTCAAGAAGTTGGTCTGCAACAAGCTATGTTAATTACACCCAATATAATTCAACAATGAATTCTGGGTTTAGGGGAGATAATTATCAGTTGAGAGTAGGTATTAAAAAATATTTTATAAAAGCGACTGCTATAGGCAATCATAATATTAACTTACAATTATTTCACGATAAAAATTTTAATGGAGTTTTAGATTCAGATGAAGTCCCTTTAGCAAGCGAAACAGTTCAATTAGATGGTTTTGTAGCTATAACAGATTCAAAAGGTAAAGTTCGCTTTTCTAATGTACCTAAAGGAAAATATACTTTAAGAGTTAATGAATCTGCTGGCTTACGAATGGCTGCCGACCCAATTATTATTGTAGATAGCAATATTAAATTGAAAGTTGGTTTGGTGAAAAAGAATAAAGTAGTTGGAAAATTAGTTGAAGTTATACAGCAATACGATAAGCTAGCCACCTCGGTGCGGGGTGTTGTAGTTTATGCTAAAGATAGTAATGGCCAAGTTATAAGTACGGTAGTAGATCAAAACGATACATTCGAATTTTATTTAGATAATGGTGCTTTCGAAATTTATATTCAAAACAATAAGTACGATTATTTAAATGCTTCGCAAAAGGTTAATCTTGAGAACGAATCGCTTCCAAAAACCTTGACTTTTGAATTCAAAAAGAAGAACACGGAAATTAAGGTGAAGAAATTTTAAAACAGAAAAAAGGATGAAATTATTAAGCTGCATTGTTTTAGGTTTCCTTTTATTGGGAAGTACATTTATGATGAAAGCGCAGGATGTTATTTTTACACTGCCATCTGATGATATTTTTGCCCGTAGAGAAGTTTCAAAACAACTAACAGTAATGATTTCAAATGGATATAAGTTTAGTTCAGACCCTACATTTAATGCCATGAGTAGTTCTGTTTTTTACAACACCAGTGCTGGAGCCTCATTATCAAATAATTTACTACTCTGGCAACTTTATAAAATTGGTAATGATTTCCCACTTTTTAATCCTAGTAAAGATTATATGCCTGGTTTTCTTTCTTTTACGCAAAGCACCCAAGCTTGGTATTATCCACATCCTTCAACCTGGGCGCCTAGTGGCAATGTAATTTTTACTTTTAAAATGCTTACCACAGCTTTTGCCAGTAATGCTTTCTATTCAGGAGATTATACTCTAGAAGTTGCTCAATACTCTAATAACGTTTTTACACCATATGCTTTTAATGTAATAATTTCAGTTCCTAAAGCAATTAAATGGATAACAGCTGGCACTTCCATAACGCAATCAATTACATCTCTGGATAATTACAGACTGGCAGCTGCACAAGTAGAAACTAGTTTGGGCAGTTTTACTCTTGGCAATACGGTTAATTATAAATTGAATGCCAAAAGTTCTTCTACCACAATACAGTTTACATCTTCAAAAGGGGTACAAAGCACACGAAATGTTTCTCTAGTAAAATTAGGAGGAAGCGATCCCAAAATCACTTCATTGTCGCTTACATCAAGTTATCAGGACTTTACTCCGGGAAATAACTTTACTGTAACAGCCGGTAATAGAAGTAGTTTTCAACTAAAAACCTTAATATCCAAAACCGATTTTAACGCATACTTTTTTGAGGCCGGGACATATAAATTTCAATTAAATCTGAATGCAAAAAGTACTGATAACACGACCTCAGCAATTCACAATTTAGATTATACTATAAATGTGGCGCCGCTTTACGAAATAATAATGCCTACTTCTGGGAACGAGGTAAATTTCACATTTAATACAGCATCACATTATCAAAACGGACAAACAAAAACAGTTGCCAATCAGTTAAAGATTTCTAATAACGAGACGTACGAGTTTAACGTTAAAACAGATGCGGCGTTCTTTAAAAAAGCGGGCGTACAGTCTGATGTGCCTTCAAATATATTGCAGGTTGGTGTAGATGGTATGTCGCAAGTAGCTTTATCTACAACTTCACAAAAAATTATTACCAACGGAACTCCCGTATTAGATAGAAATTTAAATATTAAATACACCATATCACCCACAGCAGCACAAACGTTAGTTTCTAAAGAAAGAAATACCTACACTATTAACGTTATTTACAGTTTCACCGCCCTTTAAGGGTAAGCCCCCAAATTAATAAATCAAGAAGATGACAGTAATTAATCCAAAAGAAAATCCAGAACAAGATCAATCAATTATAAAACTTAACGTACTCAACAAGCGCTATGTTGATGTGTTTGATTTTGTAATTTTTTCAGTTTCAAAAATGATGGACATGGCAACATGCACTATCACCTTATTTGATGAAGACGAATCTTTTGTAGTTGCAAGCAGCGATGATTCCATCGAAAAAATATGGCCACTTAGTTCTGCACAAAAAAATAACTTAGAGAAAAATAAGAAAAACACAGAATTTAATCTGGCGCCTCATACCATAGAAAAATTTGAAGTAAAGTTTTATGAATCTCTTCCCGTTTTAGAATCTAAGGGAACCGTTTTGGGAAGCCTGAACATCTTTGATAACAAGGAAAGAGTTTTAACAGATTTCGAAAATGAATTCTTGCAAAAATCTGTTCAGCAGATAAAAAGATGGTTAGTAAGTAAAGGAAAAGAACTTCGATTAGAAAAACACGATAATTTATTTCAACTCTCTAATGATTTAATTGGAATTTGCACTTTCGAAGGTAGTTTCGTTAAGCTTAATCCCGCATTTTCTAATACTCTAGGGTGGACTAGTGAAGAATTCATGGATACTCCTTTTATTAATTTCATTCACGAAGATGACGTGAAAGCAACGACACTCGTGATGCAAAAACTAATCAGAGGTAGATCGGTTGTTAATTTCACAAACAGGTATAATACTAAAAACAAAGGAATCAAGTGGATAGAATGGACTTGCACTCCTGAAGTTGAAACAGGGCTGATATTCGTAATTGGTCGTGATGTTACGGAATTTGTTGAAAGGGAAGCACTAATCAAAAAGAGCGAACAGAAATTCCACAATTTATTCGATAACGTACAAGGCATATTAAGTATTCACGACTTAAAAGGTAATTTCATAGATGTGAATCAAGCGGGATTGAACGCTACTGGATATTCTAAGGAAGAAATGCAAAATGCCACCCTTTATCATCTAATAGATCCTGAAAGACACGGTGAAATAAATGAATACTTAGCCGCCGTTCAGGAATTTGGAAAGGTTTCGGGTGAATTGTCGATCAATAAAAAATCTGGCGAAAAGGCCGTTTGGTACTTTATGAGTACGCTGGATGAAAATTCGACAGGAAAACAACAAATTATAACGAATGTTCTTGACATCACGGAGCGGAAAAAATTGAGTAACGAACTAAAGCAGGCCAAGACGGATGCTGAAGAAGCATTTAAAGCCAAGTCGGAGTTTGTGGCAAATATGAGTCATGAAATTCGTACGCCATTAAATGGGATTATTGGTTTTACGGAACTCGCACTAGCAACAAATTTAGACGAAACCCAGAAGCAATATTTAAATATTATAAACCAGTCTGGCGTATCTCTTTACAGTATTATAAACGATATCCTCGATTTTTCCAAAATGGAAAGCAATCAGATGAAGTTGGCGATTGACCGAATTGAAGTTGAGGAAGTAGTTTCAGAAGCATTCAATATTGTTTCCTACGGAATAAATAAAAAAGGCTTGGAAATGTTGATGGATATTGATCACGAAATTCCAAGGTTTATCTGGGCAGACGCAATGCGCCTAAAACAAATTTTGGTGAATTTATTAGGTAACGCCTTAAAATTCACGGAGCAAGGTGAAATTAAACTATACGCAACAATTTTAGAAGACTACGGTAACGGAAAAATGCGCCTTCGTTTTGGTGTTAGCGATACAGGAATAGGGATTCACAAAGACAAACAGGTAGAAATTTTCAACGCATTTTCGCAAGAAGACGGAAGCATTACCAAACGCTATGGCGGAACAGGACTGGGATTGTCTATTTCGAATAAATTATTGGCATTGGCAAACAGCAAGCTGCAATTAGAAAGCGAACAAGGAAAAGGAAGTGATTTCTTCTTCGATCTTGACTTTAAAGTAGAAACTGAAGAATTAGAAAATGGATTGCAGGAAATAAAAAAAGTGCTAATTGTTGATGACAATGAAAACAACAGAAAAATCCTGCGACGCATGCTAGAAATTAAGGACATTAAAGTGGAAGAGGCAGATAGCGGCTTAAAAGCTTTACTAGTTATGCTAGACAACCCTGAATTTGATGTGATAATTATGGATTACCACATGCCTATAATGGATGGCATTGAAACCATTCGGAAAATAAAGGGACTAAAACCTTCCGAAACCCACGAGCAGCCTTTTATCGTGCTGTATAGCTCTTCTGATGACGACCAACTTCAAACGGCTTGCGATGAGTTAGAAATTGAAAGTAGGCTTGTAAAACCAATCCGAATGAAACAGATGTACCAGATGTTATCAGGGCTCAAAAATCTTTCGACAGCGAAAACTTCCATTCCCAATGAAGTAGTTTCGGCATCCACCATTACCGATTTAAAGATTTTAGTGGCGGAAGATAATGAGGTAAATATGCACTTAACAAGGCTCTATCTACAAGATCTTATTCCAAATGTCATAATTATTGAGGCATTAAATGGAGAGGAAGCGGTAACAAAATATATCCAAGAACAGCCAGATATTGTTTTTATGGATGTGCAAATGCCTATACTTAACGGATTAGATGCCACCCGAAAAATTAGAGCTTCTGAAACGCATGTGGAAGTACCAATAATTGCCTTGACCGCTGGTAGTCTTCCCGGCGAAAAAGAAAAATGCCTTGATGCGGGAATGACTGATTTTCTTACCAAGCCGCTGTTAAAACAAACCTTGGGCAACATGCTTTCAAAATGGTTGGGAGTACAGATGATTGGTGGAGGAAATTAATAAAATTGTTGACACATTTTGATATGAACGAAAAAGTTAAGGAATAGAATTTAAAGAATATTTAATTAAATGAAGACGGAAAATAAAAAACTCACTGCGGAAATCGGAAGATTACAAGAACAGGATGAATTAAAAACGGGGTGGATTTCATTGATTACTCACGATTTTAAAGAGTTTTTTGGCAGTTTGTTATGGTTAATTGAAGCAGTGGAAAATGAAACGATAAGCAAAGACGACTTTTTTAAGCTATTAGCCCGATCAAAGCAAGATGCTAAAAAAAATCTTCAAACCGTAACTGATACAAATGAATGGGTTAAAACTCAATTAAATGATTTTGAACTTAAGAAATCACAAATATTTGTGCTGGATTTGTTTATCCAGCTTCGTAATGAATTTGAAGTAAAACTGAGCAATAAGAAAATCGATTTTCAATTTAAAGGAAATGAAAGCTTGGCTTTTGAAAATGATAACTTCCTGATTTTCTTTGTGTTAAAGAAATTTTTAAACAATGCCATTAAGTATTCACATTCACAAAGCGATATTTATTTTGAAGCTATCGAAGTGAATAATACTGTTATTTTATCTATAATCGATCAAGGCTTGGGAATGACCCAATCCACTCAAGAATTGCTATTCACTTTCCAAAGTCCAGTCTTTCAAGGTACTGAAAAAGAAATAGGTGCAGGATTAAGTTTGAAGATTGCAAAAAATTTCGTATACTTGATGCATGGAAAAGTAGAAATTGATTCCACTGAAAATGTGGGTACCAAAATTTCTATGATCCTGCCCCTAATCGAAAAATAAAATATTATGCACACGAACACTCGCATCTTAGTTGCGGATGATCATGGTATAGTGCGAATGGGGCTGGTGCAAATTATAAAGCAGCTCCGGCCACACGCTCACTTATCAGAGGTAGACGACTACAAATCGCTCTCATCTCTCATCTCTCGCGAAAATTTTGACCTTGCAATTTTAGACGTTAACATGCCCAATGGTACCTTACAGCAGGCAATTGACTTTATTAAACTCAAGCAACCGGAATTAAAAATTCTTATTTTTTCCTCTCAAGATGAAAATCTTTACGCCCTACGTTACCTAAAAATGGGTGCTGATGGATTCTTGAATAAACTTTCATCTAAAGAGAAAATAGATGACGCTCTTACTGCAATGCTTCAGAAAGGACGATTTATGAGTGAAGAAGTAAAGGATTCTATTCTATCAAGCTCATTAAACAAACAGCCGACTTCTTCGCCTCTAGAGACCTTGTCTAATAGAGAACTTGAAATTGCTAACAAATTAGTGGAAGGCCTACCTTTAAAGGAGCTTTCTAACCGATTAAATCTCCACTCCTCAACTATAAGCACGTATAAAAATCGTGTGTTTGAAAAGCTGAAAATTCAGTCTATTCCGGATCTAGTGGAAGTTTTGAGGATGTATGCCTGAGAAATTTAGTTAGTATTTCACTTCTGTAACTTAGCCTTATCTTTCAAATATGATGAAAGTAGGGCTTATTCCTATGTGGTATTGGCAAATAGCTGGGCAACTTCTGGCCTAGCTTACTCCGCTTTTTGAATTAGGAATAAAAGTAGATATTTCCAAAAACAAAAAAAGCCCATCCTTTAGGATAAGCTTCTCATCGGTCTATTTCTAAACCACAAGCCACCTTTAAGTGACTCAACACAACATCTTCATTCCTGCGGAGGCAGGAATCTCATCTCTGTTTGGATGAGACACCCGACTTCTCGGGTGTTTAAGCGGTCTGGACGAGACTCGAACTCGCGACCCCCTGCGTGACAGGCAGGTATTCTAACCAACTGAACTACCAGACCAAGTTTTTCAATCTACCTTTCGGCAAACCCCAACAACAGTTGGGCAAAGTGAAAAATTGTTACCAATACATTTTAGAACAAGTTCCTTGCTGTATTAAGCGGTGGCAAATATACCACTCCATTTCATTTTCACAAACTATTTTTTTAAAAAATATAAAAAATTATCCAAACTTCTGACGCTCCACTAGATACGTAGTCAAAATCTTATTGAAACTCTCATTAATATCGGTCAGAACGTACTTAATTCGGTATTGGGCACATCGCAATTGCAATTCTGTGAAGTAATTTTGCACTGCTTCGGCATATTGCTCCTTAATATTGTCTGCATAAAGATTAACATGTTCGCCTGTTTCAACATCTACAAATCGTTTTGGACGATTGCTAAAATCGAAAGATACTTCCCTTTTTTTATCAAATGTGTGGAAAAGTATTACTTCGTGTTTGTTGTAATTTAAATGTTGAAGCGCTTCAAAAAGCTTTTCCGCCTCTGCATCACTTTGAAGCATATCCGTAAAAAGGAAAACCAACGAACGCCGTTTCAACTTTTCAGCAATTAAATGAAGATGCTCGTAGGTTTTAGTTTCTGTTTTCTCTTTTGAAGAAAGCAAAGCTTCGTTCAACTTTTGAAGTAACATCTGGTGATGACGCTCACTGCCCTTTTCTGAAGCATAAAATTCATATTCGTCACTGTAAATACTCATTCCTACCGCATCGCGCTGGCGTTTCATTAAATTCATAATGGCTGCGGACGCCAATACAGAAAAACCTATTTTGTTTAAGGAATTTATATTGAATTGCTTCAACTTTGGGTAATGCATCGAACTGCTGTTATCTATAATTATATGGCAGCGTAAATTTGTTTCCTCTTCGTAGCGTTTGGTATATAGTTTATCGGTTTTTGCGAAAAGCTTCCAATCTATATGCTTTGTACTTTCACCACTATTGTAGATTTTATGCTCGGCAAATTCAGCCGAAAAACCATGAAACGGACTTTTATGAAGCCCAGAAATAAAGCCTTCCACCACTTGTTTTGCAAGTAGCTCGAGGTTTTTGAAACCTGTAATTTCATTTATTTCATTTTCTATGTTCAAAAGCTGAAATTATTATAGTGTCTTTTTAAGAATATACAAATCTGCCATATCACCAGAAATTACATTTCCAGATTTATCCAGCATCCACAATTGGTTTTCACCAACCTTGTATTGAAAAGTATCGTTTTCAGACTGCAATAGCACTTTAGAGCCTGTTTCATCCCATGAAAAATTTCCGGACAGCTGGAACATATTTTGCCCCTCAACCTTGCTTAAATAGGCTTGTGATAACGTATAAGTGTTGTCAGCTTTAAGTTCCAAAACTATTTTAATGCCTTCGCAGTCTGCACAGGGCGTAGTGCCTTCATAAACACCAGCCCAATCCAATGAATTTTCTGAATTATGCGCATCTACAACAGTTGAATCAACATTTTCTATAGTTTCCTCTAAAGTTGTTTCGTTCTTTTCGCCGTTTTTGCATCCTACTAAGAGGCTAGCTGCAATTACAAAAGCAAGTGAAACGCTTTTCATAACTTCTATTTTGAAATCTTATCTACGATGCCGTATGCTACAGATTCTTCAGCGCCCATCCAATGGTCACGGTTAAAATCTTTCATTATTTTTTCGAAAGATTGTCCCGTATTTTCCGCTAAGATTCGAGCACTAATTTCTTTTGTTTTCAAAATTTCTTGAGCAGTTATTTCAATATCGCTTGCAACGCCTCTTGCACCTCCACTTGGTTGGTGAATCATCACTCGAGCGTGCGGCTGAATAAAGCGTTTACCCTTCTCACCAGCAGAAAGCAAAATACTTCCCATAGAGGCTGCTAAGCCAGTACAGATTGTAGAAACAGGACTCTTTATTTCTTTAATCGTATCGTAAATTGAAAACCCTGAAGTAACGTAGCCTCCTGGACTATTAATATAAAATTTAATTTCGTCGTGGCTAATTGCGTCTAAATACATCAATCTGTCTACCACGTGGCGCGCGCTTTTGTCGTCTACCATTCCCCAAAGGAAAACTTTGCGTTCCTCTAGTAATTTATCGTCAATTTTATCCTGTACTTTATTTGTTTTTATCATAATCTTGGTCTGTTCCCGCGTGCACAGTCGCGTGGGTTTTAAGCAATTATTTTAAAGCAAAAGGTCTCGACTGTGCTTCGACTGCGCTCAGCATAACACGTCTGACCAGACATTTTACTAATATAGAAAAAGGCCTAGCAATACGCCAAGCCTTTTTGTTTTTAATTTTTCTTTTTCAAATATTTTTACAAAAGCGAATCAATTGCTTCAGCGTAAACATTTTTAGGAGCAACACCTACTTGGCGGCCCACTACTTCGCCATTTTGGAAAACCAAAACGGTTGGAATGTTACGTACACCATATTTTGCGGCAAACTCTTGATTTGCATCTACGTCTACTTTACCTACCACGGCTCTGCCGTCGTATTCTTTTCCTATTTCTTCAATAATCGGTCCTACCATTCGGCAAGGTCCGCACCAGGCTGCCCAAAAGTCAACCAATACCGGCTTGTCACTTTTTAAAACCGTTTCTTCAAATGTTGCGTCTGTTATTTCTAATGCCATAATCTATGTTTTTTTAATGATTTCACAAAAGTAGTCATATTTTTTACTAAAACTTACGGGGTTAATATATGTTTAGGAAATGTAGGTATTGTTTATTTCTATCAATACTTTTTATTCACATTTATTGCACCTTTAACATTATTAGCCACTCATTAATTCAACTTATAACTCAATTGTTCCCTGTCCAGCTCGTCTAGTAATTCCTTCGAAATATTTATTTTATGTTTTTTGCTGGGCATCGTAAGATGAATTTTTTCCTCGTTTTCATATACCACAAAAAACAATTGCTTTTCACCTTTATGCGTTTTTACGAGATCTTTCAGCGCATTTATTTTACCATCTTCTAAAGAATTTAAAGGAAATGTAAGCGTCAATTTTTTTCCGTGAATTTCCATCACATCGTGCAATAATAAGAAGCTATTATACTGAAGTCGCGGTTCACCTTTTTTACCGGTATCGCGATTTGTCCAACCTTCTTTCACAAAAACACGGCCGTATATAAAACTGTTTGGAACTAAGAAATGGCGCCACTTTAGATATTCTTCCCCGAAAATTTTGAAGTCGTAACTGTCTTCATAATCTTCAACGGTAAAAATAGCCCAACCTTTTCCAGCTTTTGATTCTCGGTGCTGTACATCGCTCACAACACCACCAAAACACATTTCTTTATTGAGAAATTTTTCAAGATTGTTGAAATCTGAAACTTTGCAATTGGTGAAACTGTCCATCTCTATTCTGAAATCGTCCAGCGGATGTCCCGAAATATATACACCAACTACTTCTCGTTCCTGTTTCAGCTTCTTCATCGTGCCCCATTCTTCACAAGGTGGAACTTCTGGCTCGGGAATCTGCACGTCACTAGCGTCTCCAAAAAGACTTACTTGCGAAGAGTTCTGCGTTTCTTGATATTTTGCGGCATAACGAAGTACTTTTTCAATAAACATTATTCCATCGCCATCGTCGTGCAAATATTGCGCGCGATGCGTATCGAAGCTGTCGAAACCACCAGCCAAAGCTAAGTTTTCAAAAGCCTTTTTATTTGCAGATCGCAGATCGATTCGCTTAGACAAGTCAAAAACCGATTTGTATTTACCGTCTTTTCTATGTTCCACTATTGTTGCCACCGCACTACTACCAACCCCTTTTACAGCGCCCATCCCAAAACGTATAGCACCTTGATCGTTTACCGTAAATTTGTGAAAAGATTCGTTCACGTCTGGACCCAAAACCGTAAGTCCCATTCGCTTACATTCGTCCATAAAAAAGGTAACTTGTTTTATGTCGCTCATATTATTGCTCAGTACCGCAGCCATATATTCTGCTGGATAATGCGCTTTTAAATAAGCTGTTTGGTATGCAATCCAAGCGTAGCAAGTAGAGTGCGATTTATTAAAGGCATAACTCGCAAATGCTTCCCAGTCTTTCCAAATTTTTTCGAGCTTTCCTGCGTCGTGGCCTTTTTCTGCAGCTTGAGCAACAAATTGCGGCTTCATTTTATCGAGCACCGATTTTTGTTTTTTACCCATCGCTTTTCGCAAAACATCGGCTTCACCTTTTGTAAAGCCAGCAAGTTTTTGCGACAGAAGCATCACTTGCTCTTGATAGACTGTAATTCCGTAGGTTTCATCTAAATATTCTTCCATCGCCGGAAGGTCATATTCAATCTCTTCTTCGCCGTGTTTTCTACGCACGAAACTTGGAATATATTCCATCGGACCCGGACGGTACAGCGCGTTCATTGCAATTAAATCTGCAAAAACCGTGGGCTTTAATTCCTTCATATATTTCTGCATTCCTGCAGATTCATACTGAAAAATCCCTACTGTATCTCCTCTTTGGAAAAGCTCGTAGGTTAGTTCATCATCCAGCGGAAAAGCATCCGGATCTAGATCAATATCGTGTTTGTGCTTTACAAGTTTTACCGTGTCTTTTATAAGGGTTAATGTTTTCAACCCCAAAAAGTCCATTTTTAAAAGACCCGCACTTTCCACTACCGAGTTATCGAATTGTGTAACGTATAAATCGGAGTCCTTTGCCGTAGCAACAGGCACGAAATCTGTAATATCGCTGGGGGTAATAATTACACCACAGGCGTGAATTCCGGTATTCCGAACGGAACCTTCCAGAATTTTTGCTTGGTTTATAGTTTGCGCTTCAAGATCATCTCCTTCCGAAAGATTTAAAAGTTCATTCACTTTCGGCAGCTCATCACTTCGGAAACGGCTTCGCAATTCCGCAGGAGTCAAACCGAAAATTTTGTTCAGTTTGGTCATATTCGGAATAAGCTTCGAAATTCTATCGGCTTCATTCAAAGGCAAATCCAAAACTCTTGCCGTATCGCGAATAGACGATTTTGCCGCCATTGTTCCGTAGGTAATAATCTGCGCTACTTGGTTGCTTCCGTATTTATTAATTACGTAATCCATTACCCTGCTTCGCCCTTCGTCATCAAAATCAATATCGATATCGGGCATACTCACACGATCCGGATTTAGGAAACGCTCAAAAAGCAGATCGTACTTTATGGGGCAAATATTCGTGATTCCTAAGCAATAGGCCACCGCACTACCAGCCGCCGAACCACGGCCCGGACCAACGGAAACGTCCATTTTTCGAGCTTCGGCAATAAAATCCTGTACAATCAAAAAGTAGCCAGGATAGCCTGTTTTTGCAATTACACTCAACTCAAAGTCTAATCGTTGTTTTATTTCCTTTACGCGCTGAGATGCACCTTCGGGAATTTCGGCATCAGTGAGCGCTTCATAGGAAACTTCAATTAATTCTGGGTAGCGTCTTTTTGCGCCTTCATAAGTTAAATAGCGCAAAAATGCATTCTCCCCGCGTTTGCCACCATCAATATCTTCAGGATCTAAAAATTCTTCTGGAATTCCGAAATTAGGAAGCAAAACATCGCGATGCAAACTGTAGGGCACTACTTTGGCAACCACTTCCTCAATGTTCAAAATCGCTTCAGGAAGATCTTTAAACAGCAACTTCATTTCGTCCTGTCCCTTGAAATAATATTCTTGATTCGGCAAACCGTATCTGTAACCTCGGCCGCGACCTATTGGCGTAGCTTGTTTTTCTCCATCCTTAACACAAAGTAAAATATCGTGGGCGTTGGCGTCTTCTTTCTTTATATAATAGGTATTGTTACAGGCAACCAGTTTTACGTTGTTGCGCTTCGCCATATCAATCAACACGCTGTTTACGCGCTTTTCATCTTCTTGATCGTGGCGCATAATTTCCACATAAAGGTCATCTCCAAACTGGTCTTTCCACCAAAGTAGCGCTTCCTCTGCTTGGTTTTCGCCAAGATTTAAAATTTTCCCGGGTACTTCACCGTAAAGACTTCCAGTTAAAACAATGATATCTTCTTTGTACTTTTCGACTATATTTTTATCAATTCGCGGTACGTAATAAAACCCTTCTGTGTAGGCAATAGATGCCATTTTCGCCAAATTATGATAGCCATTTTTGTTTTTGGCAAGCAATACAATTTGGTAACCATTGTCTTTATGTGATTTATTGAGATGGTCTTCGCAAACAAAAAATTCGCAACCAACAATTGCTTTTAGTGGTTTTGGAGGCTGTTCATCTTCATCATTTTTAGGTAAATCTGCGAGCGTTTTATTGTAATTACTAACGGCCTGGACAAAATGAAATGCACCCATCATATTTCCCGTATCAGTCAATGATATCGCAGACATATTATTTTCGACAGCGGCATTCACTAAATCTAAAGTGCTGGAAGTAGATTGCAAAATAGAAAATTGCGAATGGTTGTGAAGATGCACAAATTTTGCTTCTTCAAGAGTTGCAATATTTTCTTTTATTTCTTCTGAAGAAATCTGTTCCGTTTCCGAAGCGGCCAAGATTTGCTTTCTGATATTTTCAGAAGCTTTTTTCAGATTTATATGCTCTATCCCAATTAACTCAATAGTTTTGGGGTTTTCTTCAGAAAAATTTTCGAAATAGTCTGGCTGTACGTCTAACTCCTCTTTTGTGAAAATTTGACGACGAACTAATTCGAAAAAACAACGCGTAGTTGCCTCAACATCTGCAGTTGCGTTGTGCGCTTCGGCGAATGGTTCGCTAAAAAGATACTCGTGCAGCTCTGTTAATGTTGGCAATTTAAACTTACCGCCACGACCACCAGGAATTTGACAAATTTGAGCCGTAGTTTCGGTACAGGTATCCAAAACTTGAAGATTGGGCAGCGGATTTTCAATTCCCAGTCGAAAAAATTCTGCACCCATTATATTTAAATCGAAACCTACATTTTGACCAACAACGAATTTCGTTTTTGAAAGTGCAGTTTGAAATTTTTCAGCAGCTTCTTCTAAGGAAATTCCTTCGGCCATTGCCAAATCTGTTGAAATTCCGTGAATTTTTTCGGCATCAAAGGGTATATTGAAACCTTCGGGTTTAATTAAATAATCTTGATGCTCTAAAAGTTTTCCATTAGCATCGTGCAATTGCCAAGCAATCTGGATACAGCGCGGCCAGTTATCGCTATCGCTAACGGGGGCGTTAAAGCGTTTGGGAAGACCTGTTGTTTCTGTATCGAAGATTAAATACATTGGGATTTCTTATTGATTGTTATTATTTACAGCGGATTTCGGCTCCGCGTAGGAATCATTTTTGGAAAGGTAAAAATAGAAAAATCAACCCCTTTTGGGTAGTTAAATTATTAGTAGTTGTTCACAATAAAAAACCGCCTTTGGAGAATTCCAAAGACGGTTTCACAAATTAATAAGATTTAACTTTAAGGCTATTTATTGAGCGAATAACAAATTAATATCCCACATCAAACTGACCTTCAGTAATTACAGACAAATCTGTCACGAAAGAAAAGGTAGCTTTGAGAGTCGTTGCAGGAATATTGTGTTCAAGAATTTTTACTAATCCTTCAACTGTTGTTTCTAGCCCATCGACACCTTGGTATCTTGCTGTAAAACCTGCTCTTGGCAAAGTATATTCTCCCGGTTCCACATTAATTGGTACCGAAATCATAAGCGTGGCATTGTCTGAGCTTGCAGAAGTAATTATTGCATTAGTTGTGCTACGTGATGATACAGTAAGTGGCATAAATGTATTGCCATTAACTTTAGCACTAAATGAACCAGCATTGTTGGGATCGTCTATATTTACACCAGAATAAGGAACATCATAAAGCACACCTTTAGATACATATACCGTATCTATCCCCGCAAGGAAAGCGTTAAATTTAAAAGTACCGGTAAGTGTTTTATTAGTTTCGTTAACTTCGGAAATAGTAATTATACCTGTTCCATTTGGATCTGTAGTATAAAGGTTCCCGCCCATATCTGCATAGATTGCATAATTTCTGGCACCTTCTTCAATTGTATAATTCCCCTCTCCCAAACGCGAAATATGTAGCGTAATAGATTCATCTTGATCAAAACCCTGAATAGTAACCGTACCATTTGGGTTTACCGCGGCACGAGCGTCTGTAGAAATGTATAAATTATTGTCTACTTTTGCTTGCAATGCAACTATATTGGTTTGTGTATCATCGCAAGAAACCAGCGACATTATGGCTACGAGTACAAAAAGAAAGTTTTTCATCAGCAAAAGTTGGTATAAGTGATTTCTTACAAATGTAAAGAAAAACTTTAATTGATTGAATTTCAAAACGAAAATATACTATCTTTGCCGTCCTTAATTATAACCGGAGTCGAGAACTCCAAAAATTAATTTAAACATGCCTGTAAAAATCAGACTACAAAGACGCGGAAAAAAAGGGAAACCTTATTTCTGGATTATCGCTGCCGATGGCCGTAGCAAAAGAGATGGTAAATACCTTGAAAAAATAGGCTTTTACAATCCAACAACAAACCCTGCACAGATTGATCTTGACGTAGACAGCGCTGTAAAATGGCTTCAAAATGGAGCACAACCTACAGATACTGCACGTGCGATTCTTTCTTATAAAGGAGCTTTAATGAAAAATCACCTTGCTGGTGGTGTTCGTAAAGGTGCTTTAACAGAAGAACAAGCTGAAGCAAAATTCAATGAATGGATGGAATCTAAAACAGGTTCAATCGATCACAAAAAAGCAACACTTTCTGAAGTAAAAGAAAAGGCGAAAGCTGAAGCTCTTGCTGCTGAAAAAGTTGTAAACGAAAAGCGCGCTGCTGAAGCTGCTGCCGCTGCTGCTCCTGTAGTAGAGGAAACAACTGAAGAAGTAGTTGAAGCAACTGCTGAAACTGAAACTGAAGAAGCTCCAGCTGCTAAATCTGCAATTGAAGAAGCTGCAGACGAAGCAAAAGAAAACAAAAAAGAAGCTTAAATCTAAAGACGATGCAAAAGGAGAATTGCTTCTACTTGGGCAAAATCGTTAGAAAATATAGCTTTAAGGGGGAACTGCTTATTAAGTTAGATACAGACGAACCTGAACTTTTTACTGAAATGGAATCGGTTTTTGTGCAACAGCGCAAAAACTTGATTCCATTTTTTATTGAAGAAAGTTCGCTACATAAAAGCGAACTACTTAGAGTACGCTTTGAAAATGTAAATAACGAAGATGAAGCAAACGCACTTATTGGCGCACATCTTTACTTACCTTTAGAATTTCTTCCAAAACTCACTGGCAACAAATTTTATTATCACGAAATTATCGGGTTTTCTGCTGAAGATGAATCTTTCGGGAAAATTGGCGAAATCACCGGCGTTAACGACACTACTTCGCAAGCCTTATTCGAAATTGATCGGGACGGAAAACAGATTTTAATACCGATGATTGACCATTTCATTAAAAAAGTGGATCGGGAAAATAAAACCATACTTTTGGATGTGCCAGATGGACTGATTGAAATGTACCTTTAGAATTGAAATCCCAAATTTCAAGAACCAAATTCCAAATACATTTCAAAAAACAAATTCCAAAAATCAGCAATCAGCAATCGTAAATCTAAAATCCTTTTGAAACCTTTCAAATTCAAACAATTTACCGTTGAACAAGACCGCTGTGCGATGAAAATTGGCACGGACGGCGTACTTTTAGGAGCTTGGGTTTCTGTAAAAAACAAACCGTATTCCATTTTAGATATTGGTGCAGGCACCGGAATTATTGCACTTCAACTTGCACAACGATCGCACGCAGAAATGGTGGATGCTATCGAAATTGACGAAAACGCTTATGAGCAGTGTGTAGACAATTTTGAAAATTCGCCGTGGGGAGACCGACTTTTTTGCTATCACGCCTCTTTGGAAGAATTTGTTGAAGAAATTGACGACAAATACGATCTCATAATTTCCAATCCACCGTTCTACTCTGAAGATTTCAAAACAACCGACGAATCTCGCGATGTGGCACGTTTTAACGATGCACTTCCTTTTGATGAATTGATTGAAAGTGCTTCACTTTTACTTTCAGACGAAGGGGTTTTCGCAGTTATTATTCCACGTAAAGAAGAAGAAGGTTTTATAAAAATGGCTTCGGAAGTAAATTTGTTACCAAACAGAATTTGCAGAGTTCGCGGCAATAATACTTCCGAAGAAAAAAGAAGTATGCTCGAGTTTTCCTTTGAAAAAACTGCTGTAAAAAATGAAAATCTCACCATTGAAACTTCCCGTCATAATTACACCGAAGACTACAAAAAACTGGTACAGGAATTTTACCTTAAAATGTAGGTCTTTAAGCTTGTGATTTCTACATTTGTATTCCTTTAAATTACTTATAGATGAAACCAGATTTATTTGAAGCTCCAGATTATTACAATCTCGACGAATTACTTTCCGATGAACACAAATTGGTACGCCAAGCTGCCCGTGATTGGGTAAAGCGCGACGTATCACCGATTATAGAGGAATACGCTCAAAAGGCGGAATTTCCAGAACAAATTATCAGCGGTCTTGCTGAAATTGGCGCTTTTGGCCCATACATTCCCGAAGAATACGGTGGTGCTGGCCTTGACCAAATTTCGTACGGATTAATTATGCAGGAAATAGAACGTGGCGATAGTGGCGTTAGGAGTACCGCATCTGTGCAATCTTCATTGGTTATGTATCCAATTTATAAATACGGAAACGAAGAGCAACGCAAAAAATATTTACCAAAACTTGCTTCTGGCGAATGGATGGGCTGTTTCGGACTTACAGAACCCGACCACGGAAGTAACCCGAGTGGAATGACCACCAACTTTAAAGATAAAGGCGATCACTATCTTTTAAACGGTGCAAAAATGTGGATCAGCAATGCTCCGTTTGCACAAGTTGCCGTTGTTTGGGCTAAAAACGAAGAAGGTAGAATCCACGGTTTAATTGTAGAACGTGGCATGGAAGGCTTCTCTACTCCTGAAACACACAATAAATGGTCGCTTCGAGCTTCGGCAACGGGCGAACTTATTTTTGACAACGTAAAAGTTCCGAAGGAAAATTTACTACCAAACAAATCTGGTTTAGGCGCGCCACTTGGCTGCCTTGACTCTGCACGTTACGGAATTGCTTGGGGTGCTATTGGCGCCGCAATGGACTGTTACGATACGGCACTGCGTTATTCAAAAGAAAGAATGCAATTTGGAAAGCCAATTGGCCAATTCCAACTTCAGCAGAAAAAACTTGCCGAAATGATTACTGAAATCACAAAAGCACAATTACTTGCTTGGCGTGTAGGCGTAATGCGAAATGCAGGAACCGCAACAAGCGCACAGATTTCTATGGCAAAACGAAACAATGTAGATATGGCGATTACTATTGCTCGTGAAGCAAGACAAATGCTAGGCGGAATGGGTATCACTGGCGAATACAGCATTATGCGCCACTCCATGAACCTAGAAAGTGTGATTACCTATGAAGGCACACACGACATCCACTTGTTGATAACTGGTCTTGATATTACTGGGCTGAACGCTTTTCAATAAACCGACGGACATCCTTTAAAAAACCACGAATGCTCGAATTATAAAATATTCGTGAATTCGTGGTTTTAAATTTTCTCAATATTTTTCTTTGATAAACGTTTAACAGCCAATATTTCACTGGTTATAAAACTGAGTACACGCTTTTATCGTATTATTATAAACTGAAATTACGAAAATGATGACTTTCAAAAATTTTATAGTATTACTAGCGCTCCTACCAATTTCATGTGGGGTTTCAAAAGAGAAAGTTTCTTCGGAAGAAACAACTTACAAATACTTAGCCCTCGGCGATAGCTACACTATTGGCGAAAGTGTTTGTGGCGACTGCAACTATCCGAAGCAATTGACCGATAGTTTAAACAATACTTCAAAGAAAAAAACTTCCGTAAAAATAATTGCAAAAACGGGCTGGACTACAACAAATTTAGTGTCGGCAATCGCGGCAGAAAATCCTTCAAAAGAATATGATTTAGTTACTTTGCTAATTGGTGTAAACAACCAATACCAAGGTAAACCGTTTTTACTTTACGAAGAAGAATTCCCAAAACTGTTGGATATGGCAATAGCTTTTGCAAAAGGGAAGAACGAAAACGTGATTGTACTTTCTATTCCAGATTATGCTTATACGCCCTTTGGACAGAAATCAGGCAAAGCCGAAAAAATAACTTCAGAGTTAATTAAATACAATGCTTTCGCAGAAAAAGTAACTTCAGAAAGAGGCGTCAAATTTGTGAATATTACACCAATCACGCAAAAAGGCATAGATACCCCAGATTTAGTTGCAGCTGATGACTTACATCCTTCGGAAGTGGCTTATAAAAAGTTTGTTGAAATGCTATTTGAAAAAGTTTTGAAAATACTTCGCTAAATTTCGGGAGCTAATTCTATTTCTAAACCGTCGAGTTCTTCTTTAATAAAAATTTGACAACCCAAACGGCTATTTTCTTTCACATTATAAGCTTCAGAAAGCATTAAATCTTCGTCATAACTCATTTCGGGAAGTTCGTGTTCGCTCAAAACATAACATTGACAGGAAGCGCACATTGCCATCCCGCCACAGATACCTATTGTGCCTTCGGGAGCTAATTCATACGAACGAACTATTTCCATTAGATTCATATTCATATCTGTTGGAGCATCGACATCGTGCTTCACTCCTTCGCGATCAATAATCGTAATTTTTATATCAGTCATTTTAATTAATCGACTTAATTACTGCTTTAGGAGCTTCTTTTTTACTTCCATCAAAACCTTCAACACCTCCAACAGTGGTATATTTCATAACATAACGCTTGTTAGGGAAAATGCGTTGGTAAGCACTTTGGCACATTAAAGTTGCCTCGTGAAAACCGCAAAGAATTAGCTTCAGCTTTCCGGGGTAGGTGTTAACATCGCCAATGGCATAGATTCCGGGAATGTTAGTTTGGTAGTCTAAAGTGTTATCTACCTTAATTGCATTTTTCTCAATTTCAAGACCCCAATCGGCTATTGGACCGAGTTTTGGCGATAATCCGAAAAGTGGAATAAAATGATCGCATTCTCTATTAAAAACCTCAGCACCTTGTTTAATTACTACTTCTTCTAAACCATTATTTCCAACCAAACCAATTACTTCGGCGGGAGTTAGCAGTTCAATCTTTCCGAGGTTTTTTAATTCTTGAACTTTATCAACACTGTCCAACGCGCCACGGAATTCATTTCTGCGATGAACCAATGTTACACTTTTTGCCACATCTGTTAAGAAAATACTCCAATCCAATGCTGAATCACCACCACCAGAAATAACCACATCTTTATCGCGGTACAATTCTGGATCGCGGATAATGTACTCTACGCCTTTATCTTCGAAATTAGCGAGATTTGAAATAGGTGGTTTTCGTGGCTCAAAACTTCCCAATCCGCCTGCAATTGCAACTATTGGCGCGTGATGCTTTGTACCTTTATCTGTGGTAACTATGAAAGTACCATCCTCTAATTTTTCAATAGTATCTGCGCGTTCCCCTAAAGTGAAACCAGGCTGAAACGGTTCAATTTGTTTCATTAAATTACTAACCAAATCGCCCGCCAATACTTCTGGGAAACCTGGAATATCGTAAATAGGTTTTTTAGGATATATTTCTGTGCACTGTCCGCCAGCTTGTGGAAGTACGTCAATTAGATGACATTTCAACTTCAGTAATCCGGCCTCAAAAACAGCGAAAAGACCCGTAGGTCCCGCACCGATTATGAGAATATCTGTTTTTATCATGAAAGACTATTTCTTAATTAAGTTCAAAAATAATTTAGAAATTGGTTCAAAAAAATGACGGTTGTCATTGGTGGGAAATACTCACAACTTTTTCAATTTGTGGAGCATACTTTTTAATGGTCATTTCAACCCCACTTTTCAAGGTCATTTGATTTACCGAACAACCCACGCATGCGCCTTCCAACTGTACATTTACTACTTTTCCGTCTTCAATAGAAACGAGCGAAATATCTCCGCCATCACTTTGTAAAAACGGTCTAATTTCGTCGAGCGCCTCTTCTATTTTTGTTGTAAGTTCTTGGGTTGTCATATTATTGTTTTACGGCGCTGCAACCTGCCATTGTTGTAATTTGTATTGCTTCTGTTGGAGGAAGGTTTTCGTTTCTTCGAACGGTTTCTTCAACAACGTTTCTAGTAATTGCTTCAAAGGCTTCCTCGGTTGGTGTTGTAGTTTGCAATGCTGCTGGTCTGCCCACATCACCCGATTCACGAATACTTTGTACCAAAGGAATTTCGCCTAAAAATGGTACATCCAAATCTTCAGCTAAATGTTTTGCGCCTTCTTTTCCAAAGATATAATATTTATTCTCAGGGAGTTCCGCTGGAGTAAAATAGGCCATATTCTCGATAATTCCCAAAACAGGAACGTCAATATTTTCTTGGCGGAACATTGCCACTCCTTTTCTAGCATCAGCCAAAGCCACATTTTGAGGTGTGCTAACTACAACCGCTCCAGTTATTGGCAACGATTGCATAATACTTAAATGTATATCGCCCGTTCCAGGAGGAAGGTCAATTAGCATAAAGTCTAAATCTCCCCAAGCAGCATCAAAAATAAGTTGGTTTAAGGCTTTTGAAGCCATTGGCCCACGCCAGATTACGGCTTGGTCGGGTTGTGTGAAAAAGCCAATAGACAGTATTTTCACCCCATAATTTTCAACTGGCTTCATTTTACTTTTTCCGCCGACGTTTATAGAAAGTGGTTTTTCATTTGCCACATCAAACATAATTGGAATGGATGGTCCGTAAATATCAGCATCTAAAATACCGACTTTAAAGCCCATTTTTGAAAGTGTAACTGCTAAATTTGCCGTTACAGTAGATTTTCCAACACCACCTTTTCCAGAAGCTACGGCAACAATATTCTTAATGCCAGCAATTGGTTTTCCCTTTATTAAGTTTGGATTTTGTGGTTTTGCTGGTGCTTCAATTTTTATATTTACTTGCACTTTAGCATTTGCATCCACTTTATCGTGAATAGTTTTAATAACATCTGCTTCGGCGCGTTTTTTTATATGAAGTGCTGGTGTGGAAAGTTTCAGATCTACGATAACTTCATCTGCAAATGTTACCACATTCTGAACTGCACCGCTCTCTACCATATTTTTACCTTCACCTGAAACCGTAATAGATTCAAGGGCTTGAAGGATATCTTGTTTTGAAATGCTCATTTTTTACTTGTAATATTTAGATTCATTCTAAAGTGCAAATATAGTGGGAATACTTCGGAAAACGAAGCAGTAAGATTGAAATGATTTATAGTTTGATAATTGAATTTTAGGATGGAGAGATATTTTGAATACGAGCTTGAAGTATTTCCTAATATTTGTAAATTTTTAAAAAATTAGGAAATCTACACGTTCTTGAAAATGTGAAGTATTTAAAGTAATTATTTATTCGAGCTCTTTCATTGGATCCCAAAAGTGCTTTTCGAAATTCTGGATTTGGTTGTCAACTACTTCAATTCCTTCATTTTCTAATAACTGTTGCATTAGGCTAGTTCCTTGAAAGTGATGTTTGCCGGTTAGCAAACCCTTTCGGTTTACTACTCTGTGTGCAGGTACTTCTTGCTTCTGGCTTACATTCATTGCCCAACCAACCATTCTAGCGCTTCCTGCAGCGCCCAAATACTTCGCAATTGCACCGTAAGAAGTTACCTTTCCGTAAGGAATTAGCTTTACAACTTGATAGACTTTATCAAAAAAACCTTCGTTGCCCACCTTACATTTGCTTTAAAATTTTCAAGAAAGTGATTACAGAAATTATGGCGGTAATTGTTCCTATTACATAATTCATATTCAGCTTTAACTTGCGCGAATCTTCCTTAGGTCTGAAAAATTGGACGTATAAAGCCAAACTAGCAAATGTGCCCAATCCAGATGCAATGACTGCGAAAAAAATTGCAGGCTGCGAAAAAGAAAATGCGCCAAATGATGAAAAGGTTATACTTAAATACATCCAATAAGGCAGTGGAAGCAGGTTTAACATCGCAATAAAAATTCCTAAGAAGAAACGGTTTTTCTTAGAGTTTTCTCCGTGATCCCGTATTTCTCTGCTAGTTTCTTTCGCAATAAAAATAAAGTAAAAAGTAAGACTTATAAATATACCTAACGCCACCTTTTGAAGCAGGTTAACAATTTCAGGATGTTTGCCTATATAACCTGCAAAAATTAACGCAATATAGGTTTGAATCATTACCGTAATACAAACACCAATAGCAAACAGGAAGCCTCTTTTTCGGCCTTCTCTCATACTTATTTTTGCCGCATACATATTTATTAATCCAGGTGGTAGCACCCCAATAAATGACCCTAGTAAACCAATAAGTAAGTTGTAAAAAATCGCCATTTAGGGCCTTAGTTTCTGTGAATATACTGAATTTATATCTAACGGAATTTAAACCTAACGTAGGTTATTTTTTTTCCCTTTTCAAGATATTGATTTTCGTAGAATGTTTGAATATCTGTTACTGCCGCGGGCGCTCCCTGGCTTCCATAAACATCGTGGTGAGCGTATTCAATAGTTTCACCTAAACCGTGAAGCAGACCAAGCGTATAGCCGTGCATAAATTCACTATCGGTTTTAAGGTGCACAACACCGTCTGGCTTTAATATTTTTTTGTATTTCTGAAGAAAATCTTCGTTAGTTAAACGGTGTTTTGTACGCTTGTACTTTATCTGTGGGTCGGGAAAAGTAATCCAAATTTCATCAACCTCGTTTTCGTCAAACATATGATCAACGAGTTCTATTTGGGTACGCAGAAAACCTACATTATTTAGATTTTCTTCCAAAGCTGTTTTTGCACCACGCCAAAAGCGAGCCCCTTTTATATCAATACCTAAAAAGTTTACTTGTGGATACGCTTGTGCCAAACTTACCGAATACTCCCCTTTACCACACCCCAGTTCCAAAACAAGGGGGTTTTCATTTTTAAAGAATTCTTTGCGCCAGTTTCCTTTTAGTTTCAGTGAATCGTTTAGCACATCTTCTCTTGATGGTTGCACTACATTATCAAAAGTTTCATTCTCTCTAAAACGTCTCAGTTTGTTCTTACTTCCCAAAATTTTTAAATTTTTGGTAAAATTAAGGAAATAAAATCCCGCAGCAATTATTGCTACCTTTGTTTTTATGCCGAAAAAAAAGTTGATTTTGGTTGCTCCTCTAAATTGGGGTTTAGGCCACGCTACACGCTGTATTCCTATTATTCGCGCATTACTTGAGCAAAACTATAACGTTTTGCTTGCTTCTGACGGTCCCGCATTACTACTGCTTCAAAAGGAATTTCCTGAATTAGAGTCCATTGAATTACCTTCATATAACATTACATATCCAAAAAAAGGTGGTCTTTTTAAGTGGAAAATGTTGCTGAAATTTCCACAGATTAAACGCACAATTTTAGCTGAAAAAGAACAAATTGAAGAAATTCTTACCCAGAGAAAAATACACGGAATAATTAGCGACAATCGATTTGGGGTCAGGAATCCCCCTGTGCCTTCAGTATTTATTACGCACCAACTAAATGTTTTAACAGGAAATACGACGTATTTCAGTAGTAAAATTCATCAGAATATTATTAAAAAATTTGATGTGTGTTGGGTGCCTGATGTGGACAATTTATTAATCAACCTCAGCGGAAAGCTGGGTCATTTAAAAAAGAATTCATTACCAGTTAAATATATTGGTGTATTAAGTCGAATGAAGAAAATCGAACTACCTAAAACAATAGATATTCTGTTGTTACTTTCAGGGCCAGAACCGCAACGCACCTTATTTGAGGAGAAACTGAAAACCGTTTTTAAAGGAAGTGAAAAAAACATTTTAATGGTTCGAGGTGTCGTTGAAGAAATACAAAACTGGCAAAACTTCGGAAATATTAAAACGGTAAATTTTATGAAAACTGAAGAGCTGGAAAAAACTATTAACGAAAGTGAATTGGTAATTTCCCGACCGGGTTACACTACTATCATGGATTTAACCATGCTTGAGAAAAAAGCCATTTTTGTGCCCACTCCCGAACAATACGAGCAGGAATATTTGGCAAAGCGATTAACAAATCTTGGAATTGCTCCTTCTTGTAAACAAAAGAAATTCAAAATAAATGAGTTGGACAAAGTTGCGGATTATAAAGGTTTGAAAACACTCTCTAATCCGTCTATAAATTTTACAGAATTATTTTCCCTTTTCGAGGGTGAATGAAAATTCGGAACCTATACCAAACTGACTTTCAACGTAGATTTTATCGTTGTGCGCTTCCACAATATGCTTCACGATGGAAAGGCCCAAACCGCTGCCACCTTCTTTTCTAGAACCGCTTTTATCTACTCTATAAAAACGTTCAAAAATTCGCGGCATATTTTCTTTCAGTATACCTTCCCCATTATCGGTAACGCGCACCAGAAGTTTCTTTTCTAAAATATTTTCAATACTTACTTCGGTGGTACCATCTTGTTTTCCGTATTTCAAGGAATTCACAATAAGGTTTGTAAGAACTTGCTCCACTCTAGCGCGGTCTGCATATACCAGTATTTCTTTTGTGTAATCTTTGTCAAAAACTAGCGAAATATTCTTCTTCGCAGCTCTCATTTCCAGCGCATCAAAAATATTTTGAACCAAAACAATTATGTCGAAATTTTCTTTGTTCAGAACCAGACCACCCACTTCAAGTTTAGCTATCATATCTAATTCTTTTACAATATAAATGAGTCTTTCCACCCCTTTACTTGCACGACGAAGGTATTCTTTGCGCACTTTTTTATCTTTCATTGCGCCATCCAGCAATGTTAGAACGTAACTTTGCACTGTAAATAATGGCGTTTTTAACTCGTGAGAAATGTTTCCCATAAACTCCTTTCTATAATTTTCTCGGACGTTAAGGGTTTCTATTTCAAGCTTTTTTACGTTTACGTAGTTCTCAACTTCGCGAGTTAGCACTTCCATATCTGTAGTAATGGAAGGCTTTTGAAAATCTTGCTCGTTAAGAATACGAACGTCCTTGTAAATTTTCTTTATTCGCAAATAAATAAATTTTTCTAACCTCTGTTGAAGTATGAAAAAGGAAAGTAAAAACGTGAACACAAAATAGAGAAGTAGCCAGGCAGAAACGGTTTTTAGCAAAAAATACATGAAAACACCCATTGCCAGTGTTGAAAACAGAGCAATGAATAGCGATGTGGAAAAAGCGAAATTATATTTTTTAGAAAATTTCATTTCAGCTAAACTACAAACTTATAGCCAACCCCTTTCACGGTTTTAAATTTATCGTCGCCAATTTTTTCGCGCAGCTTCCGAATGTGTACGTCTATTGTGCGTCCGCCAACGATTACATCATTGCCCCAAATGCTGTCTAGAATATCTTCGCGTTTAAAAACTTTTCCTGGTTTAGAGGCAAGAAGCGCCAATAATTCAAACTCTTTTCTGGGGAGCACCATTTCCTCTTTACCCAGAATAATTTTATATTCCTCACGGTTAATGGTAAGATTGCCCAGTTTAATTTTTTCGTCTTCTTCCTCTTCCTTAAATCTTCGCAACAATGATTTTACTTTGCTTACAAGAACTTTTGGTTTAATTGGTTTGGTAATATAATCATCGGCACCGGCTTCAAATCCTGCCATCTGAGAATAATCTTCGCCTCTTGCAGTTAGAAAAGTAATTACAGTTTCAGAGAGTTCAGGGATGCTTCTTATTTTTTCGCAAGCTTCCATACCGTCCATTTCTGGCATCATCACATCCATGATAATTAGTTGTGGCTTTACTTTTTTTGCTTGCTCAATGGCCTCTAATCCGTTCTCTGCTATTTCAACAGTATAACCTTCAGAAGTTAGATTGTATCTCACTATCTCAAGAATGTCCGGTTCGTCGTCTACCAACAAAATTGTAATATCTTTTTTCTTCATTATTTATGGCTATTTACGAAGTAACATTTCTTTTTTTAACGTTTCAAAGATAGCATTATTTAACGTGAGCATATGTTTAGCACGCTTATTGTTAACCATTAGATAACCTTTACATAACATGTTCAATATTTTGACACTAAAGCAGGTGAATTTTCCTTTATCGAAATTCAATTTCACTCATTATCAGTATTTTACAAAAAAATAATTAATTATATTTGTATAACAACTTATAACTTAATCCGATGAAGAAAACTACTTTATTTGTGGCTCTTTTAGTAGGTACCGTAGCTTTTGCTCAAATTGCCGGAACCAGTTTTGAGGAGCCAGACGCACTTTCAGGGAAATATACGGATACTGGCGATCCGAATGTAGCACACGATTTAATCAATAATGCTGGGCAACCTTTTGTGGACTACACAAGTGTTGGCGCAGAATTAGGTTTTAATGCTTCTTACGCTCCCTATGACACTCCAAATGTTGGGCTCACCGATGGTGACGATGTAGGGGTAACAGACAAATCACCTTCTTCATCTGTAAATTTTACAAATGGAGCAAAGGGGTATAGAATGAGCGACATTGATGGAAACTATATTCTTGAATTCGATCAGATAGATTTAACAGGCATTTCTTTGCCCGGTATTTCAGTAGATTTTTTAATATCCATAAATACTAATCCTGCAAATGGTAATTACGAAGGTGATGGAACCGTTAATGAATCTGGTTCAGACAGATTGCGCATCTATGTTAAAGATATTACCAATAGTACTGAAACCGATATATTCAACTCCACAGGAACAGACCTTGACGATTTAGTGCCTTTTGATACTGGCACTGGCGAATATCAGTTAGAATGGCAAAATGTTGTGGTACCTGTGCCCTCGAGTATTGTGCAACTTGTAATTGAAGGCAGAAACAATGCAGGGGGCGAATCTTTTTGGTTTGACAATATTATGTACGTTGGTGCAATTGGTGTGACGGAACAAACTACAACAAAGTTTGCTTTATATCCCAATCCCGCAACAAGAGGTTATGTAAATATTACCTCAAATGTTAGCGGACCAAAAAACATTTCAATTTTTAATATATTGGGCGAACAAGTTATAAAAACCAGGCTTATTGGTGATAGATTAGATATTTCAAGATTGAACAGTGGTGTTTATATTCTGAAAATAGAGCAAGGCAATAGTTCCGTCACCAATAAATTGGTTGTAAAGTAATTCACCGAAAAAACACTTTAAAAGCTTCTGTTTCGACAGGAGCTTTTTTTATTTAACTATTTTTGAAGAAAAATTTGCAGCTTGTTAAAAATGCTTGAAAAAGAAATTTTCAATATTAAAACCTCGGAAGATTTTGAGCGTCTTGCCCTTGAAGTCTTTCGTTTTCAATATGAAAATGTTGATGTATATCGCGATTTCTGTGATCTTCTGAAAACAAATGTTTCAGAAGTAAAATCTACAGAACAAATTCCTTTTCTGCCTATTCAGTTTTTCAAAAGCCATAAAATAATGGCTTACGAATTAACTGAAGAAACCATATTTACAAGTAGCGGCACGACCGGAAGTATTACGAGTCAACATTTTGTTTCAAATTTAAAACTTTACGAAACTAGTTTTCAAAAAGCATTTCAGCTACAATATGGCAAACCCGAAAACTTTGCGATTTTAGCACTGTTGCCCTCCTATTTGGAACGCGATGGCTCCTCATTAATATATATGGTGGAAAACCTAATTGAAACAAGCAAAAACCCACACAGCGGCTTCTATTTATATGAAATGGACGAGCTGATTGAAAAGCTGAACGTCTTAGAAAACAGCAATCTAAAAACCCTCCTAATTGGTGTTTCCTATGCTTTATTAGATTTGATTGAAAAAAGAAATTTTCAGCTAAAAAACACAATCGTGATGGAAACCGGCGGAATGAAAGGTCGCCGAAAAGAAATGATAAAAGAAGAACTGCACGAGATTTTAGCTAACGGTTTTGGAGTAAGTAAAATTCACAGTGAGTACGGAATGACCGAACTGCTTTCGCAAGCATATTCTGTAGGCGATGGAATTTTTAATTGCCCGCCTTGGATGAAAGTTTTAACGCGCGACACCGAAGATGCGTTAACCTATACTTTTAGAAAGACTGGCGGAATAAATGTAATAGATTTAGCAAACCTCTATTCCTGTTCTTTTATTGCTACACAGGATCTGGGAAAAACTTCTGAAGACGGTTCGTTTGAGATTATAGGACGCTTTGATAGCAGCGATATTAGAGGCTGTAACCTAATGGTTTTTTAGGGAAATATTTAACATAAACTACTGAAATACAGTGTAAGTATAATGCAAATGTACCGACCAAATAACCGTGAGAAGATGATTACTTTTCATAATTTGGTTGGTTAGTTAATTGAGAAATCCCCGTGCAAACTTTGCCGGGGATTTTTTTTATTTTATTCTTTGAGGAATTTTTCAAATTCTCGTGGATCTCTTTTGTTGTTCCAAAATAGTAACAAATCTATTCTACGTTCATTTTCAAAAACTTTATAAACTAAAGTTGTTTGTTTAGATATAACAGAAACACACACATTTTTCACTTTATAAGGTCTGCCAATAAGCACTCCAGATTGCAGTGTTGAGATATAATCGAACACTAAATCTCTAAAATCTAACGCTTGTTTTTTATTCCACTTTTTTAGAATAAAATCTATCTCTTCGGCGTACGTGATTTCAGAAGTTTTTGTCCAAAAAACGTCCATCTATTTAGAGATTTCATTGCTTTTTAAACGGTCCATCACCTCGTTATGAGGTCTTACAATGCCTTGTTCACTCTCCTCCATGGCTTGTAGAATTAATTTTTCAGCAATTTCAGGAAGTTCATATTGGTTTGTATATTCATAACGCTCAAAAACTGCATTCACAATTCGCAAAGTATCGTCATCTGCTTCATTTATATAAGCAATCACCTTTTTTCTTAGCTCTGTCGTTTCCATATCGCAAATAATTTCAACCTAAAGATACATAATTATACCGCTTTTATAATAAAATAGTTCTTCTTACCACGTTGCAATAACACGAATTGCCCGTTGATTAAATCACTTTCTGTAATATTAAAATCTTCAGAAATCTTTTCTTTATTTACCGAAATTGAATTTTCCTTCAAGGCACGTCGCGCCTCTCCATTAGATTTTAAAAATCCTGTTTTTCCCGCTAAAGCAGTAATAATCTCAATGCCGTCTTTTATTTCCTCTTTTGAAATTTCGGCTTGTGGAACGCCATCAAAAACATCAAGAAAAGTTTTTTCATCTAGCGTTTTTAAATCTTCGGAAGTAGAGTTTCCAAATAAAATTTCAGATGCTTTAACAGCTTTCTCAAATTCTTCGGCACTGTGCACAGTAGTTGTAACCTCTTGCGCTAATCGCTTTTGAAGCAAACGCATATGTGGCGCTTCTTTGTGCGCTATAATTAAACTATCTATTGTTTCTTTATCGAGAAAAGTGAAGATCTTGATATATTTTTCGGCATCATCATCGCTACTGTTTAACCAGTATTGGTAGAATTTGTAAGGTGAAGTTTTGTTGGCATCCAACCATACATTTCCCCCCTCGCTCTTACCAAACTTGGTTCCATCACTTTTTGTAATCAATGGGCATGTTAGCGCGTAGCCTTTACCACCGTCTATTCTTCTAATTAATTCGGTACCAGTAGTAATATTTCCCCATTGATCGCTTCCGCCCATTTGTAGGGTGCAATCTAAATTTCTATAAAGGTGCACAAAATCATACCCTTGTATTAGTTGGTATGTAAACTCTGTAAATGAAAGTCCATCTGAGCTTTCACCGCTCAATCTGGTTTTTACAGAATCTTTCGCCATCATATAGTTTACGGTAATGTGTTTGCCCACATTTCTGATGAAATCTAGAAATGAAAACTCCTTCATCCAGTCGTAATTATTTACAAGTACGGCTTGGTTCTCGGCTCCCGAAGAAAAATCTAAAAATTGAGAAAGCTGGTTTTTAACACATTCCTGATTGTGGCGTAAGGCTGTTTCATTAAGCAGATTACGCTCGGCACTTTTTCCAGAAGGATCGCCAATCATTCCCGTAGCTCCACCCACCAAAGCAACTGGCCTATGTCCGGAGCGCTGATAGAAAGACAATAGCATTATCGGCACCAAGTTGCCAATGTGTAATGAGTCTGCGGTAGGGTCAAAACCTACATAAGCAGAACGCATTGTTTCCAAAAGGTGTGCTTCAGTTTCGGGCATTACATCATGTACCATGCCTCGCCATTGTAATTCTTCAACGAAATTTTTAAGTGCCATTTTTTTGCTTTATTTTTCCGCTGCCATCAAGGCTTCGGACTATGAGGATGCAAAGATAAGGTTCTCCTTTAAAGATTCAAGGTTGAAATTTTAAAATTCAAGTTTCAATAGAATACAAGTTTCATTTTGAATTCTAGTTCGGTTTCGATTTCAATTTCAGTATTTTCGCAGTATGATTTTAGTAACTGGCAGCACAGGCTTAGTGGGTTCGCACCTTTTGTATTTTCTGTTGAAAGAAAATACCGCAGTGCGCGCTATTCATAGAAAAAGCAGCGATATACAATCTGTAAAAAAAGTGTTTGCACTTTACACCGATGATGTAGATTCTCTCTTCAAAAAAATTGAATGGGTCGAAGCAAATGTGACAGACATTCCAGCTCTTTCCGAAGCTTTTAAAAACATTACAAATGTTTATCACTGCGCAGCTATTATAAATTTTGACCCTTCAAAATATTCACTTTTAAAAAAGATTAATGAGGAAGGCACAGCAAACATTATAAATCTTTGCCTCTCCAACAACATTGAAAAACTCTGTTACGTAAGTTCGATTGCCACTTTAGGAGGAAATGCAAACCACCAGTCAATTAACGAGAAAACTCCTTGGAATCCTTACGAAAAAAACAACGTTTACGCACTTACAAAATACGCTGCCGAAATGCAAGTTTGGCGCGGTACACAAGAAGGCCTTAATGCTGTAATTGTAAATCCTGGCGTTATTTTGGGCACATCACCCAATGGCGGTGGAAGCAATGTAATTATTAAGTTGGGCAGACGGGGTATACCATTTTATCCCCCTGGAGCAATGGGTATTGTTGATGTTCAAGACGTGGTGAAAGCAATGAAAACACTGATGGATTCTGATGTCACGAACCAAAATTACGTATTGGTTGGAGAAAACATTTCATTCAAACAACTACTTTCAAAACTAGCGATACTTGCTGGTAAAAAACCTCCAACGAAAAAACTTCCGAAAGGTTTGATGTATTTTTTAATAGGAATAGATTGGCTTTCGAATAAGCTTTTCAATACAGAAAGAAGAATTGTAAAAACTACTGTTAACTCAATGTTTGAAACTTCGCATTATGATGCTTCCAAAATAATAGAAGATCTTAATTTTCAATTTACACCAACAGAAGAAACACTAAAACGAGTATCCGAAGAAAGCTGAAACCCTCTAAATTAAGCTGTCTTTTAGAGGTGCTATATTTGTTTTTTCTTCAATTTCTTGCTTGCCAATCGAGTCTTTTAAATCTCTCTCTATTTCGCGAATACTGTCCATTTTTTGCTGCATTGCAGTAAGTCTTGCTTCTACAATTTGAAAAATTTCTATATAGCTATTTACATTAGCCGCATAGTAATCATTGCTATTTGCAAATTGCAGACTATCCACACCAAAATTCTTATAAATCAAAGAATCCAGTATCACCCCTTTTTCTATAATAATTTGATTGCTCACACTTCTGGCAGCGTTTGCCATATATGTCTCCGTTAAGATATCGACCATTTTGTCTTTTGAAATAAGATTGTCTGGCTTTTTAGGTTGCTCCACATTTTGGCAACCAGAAAAGCTTAAAATACATACAAAAACAAAAAGGCAATATTTCATCATCTGTTAAAGGTTAGTCTTTCAGGAATACTTTTGTTTGGGAATTTAAAGTTTTCATAAACTACAACTCCGTTAACAAGGGTGTGAGTTATGCGCGATTTAAAGATGGTTCCGTCAAACGGCGACCATTCACATTTATAAAGTAGATTCTCTTTTTTTACCGTCCAAGGCGAGTTAAGATCTACTAAAACTAAATCTGCTTTATATCCTTTTCTAATGTAGCCACGATCCTTTATTTGAAAAAGAATAGCAGGATTGTGAGCAAATTTCTCAACAATTTTTTCCAAAGAAATTTTACCTTTATGATACATTTCTAAAAGCGCTACCAAGGCGTGTTGCACCATTGGCCCACCCGAAGGTGCGCTTAAATATTTATTGTTTTTCTCTTCTAAAGTATGCGGCGCGTGATCTGTAGCAATAACATCAATACGGTCATCGAGCAGTGCTTTTAACAATCCGTCTCTGTCTTTTTGCGTTTTAACTGCGGGATTCCACTTTATTTTTGTGCCTTTTGCTTTGTAGTCTTCTTCTGAAAACCATAAATGATGAATGCAAACCTCGGCGGTTATTTTCTTTTCGGCAAGTGGCTTTTTATTGCTGAAAAGATGCGTTTCCTTTTCTGTAGAAACATGAAATACATGAAGACGTGCCCCCGTTTTTTCTGCAAGCTTTACCGCTTTTGAAGAGGAAATATAACAAGCTTCTTCACTGCGTATTTTTGGGTGAAGTGCAATTGCGATGTCTTCGCCAAACTCAGCTTCATATTTCGCTAAATTCTTTTTAATTGTGCCTTCATCTTCACAATGAGCCGAAATAAGCAATTTGGTTTTGCTGAAAATTTCTTCCAAAGTCTTTGGATCGTCTACTAGCATATTTCCTGTAGATGAGCCTAAAAACAATTTCAAACCCGCCACTTTCTGTGGATCTACTTTTAATATTTCATCTAAATTATCATTGGTACCACCAAACATAAAAGAATAGTTGGCCCAAGAAGTTTTGGATGCAATATCAAATTTTTCTTCCAAAAGCTCAATAGTTGTAGCTTGTGGAACGGTGTTCGGCATTTCGATGAAAGAAGTTATTCCGCCCGCTACCGCTGCTTTAGATTCAGTTTCAATAGTGCCTTTGTGTGTTAATCCTGGTTCGCGAAAATGAACTTGATCGTCTATCATTCCCGGTAATAAATAGCTTCCGTCGGCATCTATCACTTTCGTTTCAGCAGATTTCATGCTGATGGTTTCAGAAATTTCTGCAATACGGCCGTCTTGAACTAGAACGTCTCCTTTTATTATCCTTCCCTCGTTTACTATGTTTGCGTTCTTAATTAAAACTGCTTTCATCTGTATTTTATCTTCTTTTTTATAGGACATTTAGAACATTATTATTCAATATTCTACGCAACATTATTATTTTAATGAAACGATTTTTCATTAAATCTTTTTCTATTAAATACACTTTTAAATTTCATTGCAATCACTCCAAAAATGGCTTCGGAAATAATGCCCGAACTCATTTTAGACTCCCCCTTGGTACGATCTGTAAAGATTACAGGTACTTCTTTAATTTTGAATTTGCTGATGTAAGCCTTAAATTTCATCTCAATCTGAAAAGCGTAGCCCACAAAACGAATATTGTCTAGGTTTATTCTCTCCAAAACAGCTCTTCTGTAGCAAATAAATCCTGCCGTTGTATCGTAAATATTCATCCCCATTACAAACTGCACATATTTTGAAGCAAGCCACGATAACAACACCCTGCTCATTGGCCAGTTTACAACGTTTACTCCTGTAACGTAGCGCGAGCCAACGGCTAAATCATGACCGTCTTTGTGGCAAGCATTAAACAACCTAATAAGGTCATTTGGGTTGTGAGAAAAATCGGCATCCATTTCAAAAATATAGTCGTAATCTTTCTGTAATGCCCATTTAAAACCAGCTATATAGGCGCTTCCCAAACCATTTTTCTCAGCTCTTTTCAGCAAAAAGAGTTTATTAGGGTAGGTTTCGAAACTGTTTTCTACAAGATTTGCAGTACCATCTGGTGAGTTGTCGTCCACAACTAAAATGTGAAACTCACGCTGTAATGAAAAAACATTTCGCAGTAACCGTTCTATGTTTTCAATTTCATTATAAGTTGGCACCACCACTACCGCCTTGGACATACTGCTATTTTAGCGCAAATGTACCCTTTTTTGAATAAATAAATGTGAAGTAAAATCTAATTCATGCCTCAAAAAGCAATTATATTTTACTGTACCTTTACCAAAAATATTAAAAGTGGATTTTAGCCAAAGACTTATAGAATCTAACGATTGGGCTACATATTTGCTGCTTGGATGCTTTGTTCTTTACGCACTCGCCAAGTATTATTACCCCAAAAGATTCCACGAATTTTCGTTGTTGCCGTTAACCAACCAGTACTTTTTTGTACACGGCAAAAATGATGAATTGAATCATCCCTTCAATATGATTCTCTTTGTAGCCCAGATAATCTGTGTTTCTATCTTTATATTTTTACTTTTCCAAGTATTCAATCCAATTAAAGTAGCGCAAAATGAATGGCTGTTTATTCAAATTTGTACCGCTTACAGCATGTTTGTCTTAATTAAATTTTCGCTCGAGAAAATTGTGGCTAATATTTTTTCAATGGATATTGTTATCAATAATTATCTCTATCAAAAATTAAGTTATCGCAATTTTTTAGGCATATTATTTTTTGCAGGTAACCTCTTTTTCCTTTATATATATCCGCCCACACCAATGGGAATGCTTCTATTTGGTGGGTTCGCTATGCTACTTAACGCTATTGCACTGCTTTACAGCTATAAGAAAAATGGAAAATTGATATTCCGCAATTTCTTCTATTTTATTTTGTATCTTTGCGCACTTGAAATTTCACCTTATATTATCCTTTACAAGAGCTTTGTTTAAGCATAATATTTAAAAAAATCTGGTCTATCTATGAAAGTGAAAACTATACTGGTTTCTCAACCCGAGCCTAAAATTGAAAACTCCCCTTATTTCGATTTAATTGAAAAACAAAAGGTAAAAATAGATTTCCGTCCCTTTATTCACGTTGAGGGCGTTCCAGGCAAAGAGGTAAGAGCCCAGAAGGTTGATCTTGCAAAATACACAGCCGTTATTCTTACTAGCAGAAACTCTGTGGATCATTATTTCAGAATTGCAGAAGAGCTGCGTTTTAAAGTGCCAGACACGATGAAATATTTTTGTTTAAGTGAAGCCGTGGCTTACTATCTTCAAAAATACGTGGTTTATAGAAAAAGGAAAATCTATGTAGGTAAAAGAACATTTCCTGAACTTGCGCCAATCATTAAAAAATATAAAAACGAAAAATTTCTACTTCCAACTTCCGACAAACTTAAGCCAGATGTTCCAGCTGTATTAAACGAGTTAAAAGTAGATTGGAAAGAAGCTACATTCTACAAAACAGTAGTAAGCGATCTTTCAGACTTACGCAATGTGTATTATGATATTTTGGTGTTTTTCAGTCCAAGCGGTATTCAATCACTTTTTGAAAACTTCCCAGATTTTGAACAAAAAGATACCCGTATTGCAGTATTCGGAAACACTACGGTAAAAGCTGCTACAGATCAAGGTTTGCGTGTAGATATACAAGCGCCAACTCCAGAAACACCTTCTATGACAATGGCTTTAGAAAAGTACATTAGAGAGGTTAACCACAAAAAATAAACTCAATTAATTGCAATAAAAAAAGGCTTGCCATCGTGGCAAGCCTTTTTTGTTTTATACTATTTCTGCAATTATTCTGAAGCAGGAGCTCCGGAAAGAATTTCTTCATTTGCGTAAGATTCATACTTGGCAAAATTCTCTTTAAAAGAGTTTGCCAATTCCTTAGCCTGAATATCATACGCCTTTTTATTCTTCCAAGTTTCCTTTGGGTTTAATATATCCGAAGGAACGTTCGGGCAAGATTTTGGCATCATTAGGTTAAAAATTGGATGATTTTCAAATTCAACATCTTTCAGTTTACCTTCCAATGCAGCGGCAATCATTGCACGAGTGTATTTAAGTTTCATTCTACTACCTATGCCGTAAGGACCACCTGTCCATCCTGTGTTTATTAGCCAAACATTTACACCAGAATCTTTCATCTTCTTGCTCAACATTTCGGCATATTCAGTTGGGTGGAGCAGCATAAATGGTGCGCCAAAACAAGCTGAAAAGTTTGGAGTAGGTTCGTTTATTCCTTCTTCCGTTCCTGCAACCTTCGCAGTGTAACCACTTATAAAGTGATACGCAGCCTGCCCCGGAGTAAGTTTTGAAATAGGAGGCAAAACACCAAAAGCATCTGCAGTTAAAAAGAAGATGTTCTTCGGGTTTTCGCCTATAGAAGGCACTTGAATATTCTTAATATGATAAATAGGATAGCTTACACGTGTATTTTGTGTAATTGAAGTGTCGGCAAAATCAACTTCGCCATTTTCATCCATTATTACATTTTCTAGAAGCGCGCCTGGTTTTATTGCATTGTAGATATCGGGCTCATTTTCTGCTGAAAGATTTATTACCTTAGCATAACATCCACCTTCAAAATTGAAAATTTTGTTATCTGCCGTCCATCCGTGTTCGTCATCACCAATTAGTTTGCGACCTGGATCTGCAGAAAGTGTTGTTTTTCCAGTTCCAGAAAGTCCAAAGAAAATAGCTGTTTCTCCATCATCGCCTACGTTTGCCGAGCAGTGCATTGGCATCGTATTTTTATAAACCGGAAGTATAAAATTAAGTGCAGAGAAAATTCCTTTTTTAATTTCTCCTGTGTAACCTGTACCACCAATTAAAGCAATTTTTCTGGTAAAGTTCAAGATAGCAAAGTTGTGTTGTCTTGTTCCATCAACTTCTGGATCTGCTGTAAATCCGGGAGCATTTACTATTAGCCATTCTGCGTCAAAAGACGCTAATTCTTCTTCCTTAGGACGAAGAAACATATTGTGTGCAAAAAGATTACACCACGGTGTTTCATTAATTGCGCGAATGTTTAATTTGTAATCGTCATCAGCACAAGCATAACTATCGCGAACGTATACTTCTTTCTCAGAAAGATAGTCAACAACCTTATCATAAAGCTTATCAAACATATCTGGTGGAAATGGAATATTCACATTCCCCCACCACACTCTTTCGCGGGTAACATCGTCTTTTACAATAAACCTATCTTTTGGAGACCTTCCGGTAAATTCTCCCGTGTTTACTGCCAAGGCACCGCTAGCGGCTTCTGTGCCTTGTCCTTTTTGCAATGTTTCGTTGTGTAGCTCTTGTGAAGAAAGTTGATATTTAACTTTTGCATTTTTGATTCCGTATTTTTCAACCGAAATCGATTTCGTAGCTTGGTTTTTATCGACCATACCTTTTTTAGATTTTGTAGACTGCAAAAGTAGCAAATCTTCTAGAGATTGAGGAAAAATAAAAAAAATTTATCGCTTCTTTAAAGAAACCATTGAATAGCCAAACCTAAACCAGCCAATTATAAACAGTAATCCACCTATTGGAGTTATAAAACCAATTTTTGCAGCATTAAATGGTAAGATTTCGTTTAGCGCAAGCAAATAAATAGATCCTGAGAAAAAAAGAATCCCGATAATAAAGAGCCAAAATACCGTTTTCTTTGTTTTTATTGGAATTGATGGCACCAATCCTAAAGCTAAAAGAGCTAAGCAGTGGTACATTTGATAGCGCACTCCAGTTTCAAAAGTAACTAACGCCGTGGCGTCTACCATATTCTTTAAACTGTGTGCTCCAAAAGCACCAATTGCAATAGTAATAGCTGATAGAAAACAAGCCGTCATCACTATATTTTTATCGAAAACCGTCATTTTTGAAATTTGGAATTAGTAATTTCGTCCCTTACAAAATCTATTTCCAAAGTTAAAAAAAACTCTCCAATGAGAAACATATTAATTATAGGCGCAGGAAGATCGGCCGCAAGTTTAATTCGTTATTTGCTAGACAAAAGTGAAAAAGAAGACCTTTTTATTACAATTGGTGATATCTCTATTCAGTCTGCGCAAAAGTTCACTGCCGAACATCAAAATGCTCGCGGAATAATGCTCGACGTTTTTAATGAAGCGCAAAGAAGAGAAGCAGTTCAAAATAGCGATTTAGTAATTTCAATGCTGCCAGCACGCTATCATATTGAAGTGGCCAGAGAATGTATTGAATTTGGAAAGCATATGGTTACCGCTTCATACGTAAGTAAAGAAATGCAATCGCTAAATCCTAAAGCCGAATCTAAAGGTTTGGTTTTTATGAACGAAATAGGCCTCGATCCAGGAGTGGACCACATGAGTGCTATGCAAGTGATTGACAGAATTCGTTCAAAAGGCGGGAAAATGCTTCTTTTTGAATCTTTTACAGGTGGCTTAATAGCTCCCGAAAGCGATGACAACTTATGGAACTATAAGTTTACGTGGAACCCTCGAAATGTAGTTTTAGCAGGCCAAGGTGGCGCTGCAGAATTTATTCAAGAAGGAAAATTTAAATACATACCATATCACAGATTATTCCGAAGAACAGAATTCATTAATATTGAAGGCTACGGAAAATTTGAGGTTTTAGCAAATAGAAATTCTCTTGAATACCAATCTGTTTACGGACTAGAAAGCATTCTAACCCTATACCGCGGAACTATTAGAAGAGTTGGATTTAGCAAGGCTTGGAATATGTTTGTACAACTGGGAATGACCGATGATACCTACACAATTCCAGATTCTGAAAACCTTACGTATCGCGAATTCGTGAATTTATTTTTGGCTTATTCTCCAACAGATTCTGTGGAGCTTAAACTTCGCTATGCGCTAAAAATCGATCAAGATGATTTAATGTGGGATAAACTTGAGGAACTAGAGATTTTCAGCAAAGAAAAAACCATTGGCATCAAGAATGCTACACCAGCGATGGCACTTCAAAAAATATTGGAGGAAAAATGGACATTAGCGCCAGAGGATAAAGATATGATCGTTATGTACCACAAATTCGGTTATGAATTAGATGGGAAAAAATATCAAATTGATAGCCAAATGGCTTTAATTGGTGAAGATCAAACGCACACTGCAATGGCGAAAACAGTAGGACTACCCGTTGCAATAGCCGCCATTAAAATTCTAAATGGTGAAATAAAAACGCCAGGAGTTCAACGACCAATTGCTAAAGAGGTTTATGGACCAATCTTAAAAGAACTCGAAGAAAACGGCGTCTTTTTTACAGAGGAAGAAGTTCCATATTTGGGATATAATCCAGAGAATCTACACCTCGGCTAAAAATAATTCCAAAGAAATTATATATGTAAAAACCCGCGAATTCGCGGGTTTTCTATTTTATAAATTTTAAATCCTTTTATCTTCTTCCCATAAAAATAGAGATGAAATATAATAAAGTAGCTAACGATCCAAGCGCTGCAACTACGTAAGTTCGAGCAGCCCATTTTAACGCATCTTTTGCTCCATCGTGTTCCTGTGGAGTAACCATTTTACTGCTTTCCAACCAAGCTAATGCGCGATTACTAGCGTCGTATTCCACGGGTAAAGTAACAAATGCAAAAACAGTGGTTGCAGCAAAAAGTATAATTCCTATAAAAAAGATAGTATTTCCCAATGCACCCATAATATTCATCGTCGTCATTATCAATCCCGCCATAATCACAAAGTTTGATAATTTACTGGCAATTCCTACCGCAGGAACAATAGCCGAGCGCATTGTTAACCAACTGTAAGCCTTGGCGTGCTGAATTGCGTGACCGCATTCGTGGGCTGCAACTGCTGCGGCTGCCGCGTTACGTTGCATATATACACCTTCGCTTAAGTTTACTGTTTTATCTGCTGGGTTGTAATGATCTGTTAATTGACCAGCAACCGAAATTACTTTTACATCTGTAATTCCATTGTCAGCGAGCATTTTTTCAGCAATTTCCTTTCCGCTCATTCCATTTTGAAGGTGAACTTGCGAATATTCTTTAAACTTGCTTTTTAGCTTGCGGCTTACGTACCAGCTTACCAAAAAGAAAATTCCTGCAATTATATAGTATCCAAACATTTTTTTCTATGCTCGCGACGGCGGGCATCTCCTTTTTTTAGTTAATAATTTTCTATTTTAAAACTAGCAAATATTGTGCAAAAAATATCTATTCTGAAATAAGTTTTGCAAAAATTTAAAGATAATTTGTTTTTTCAAATCATTGGGATTCCCGTCTGCGCGGGAATTAACCTACAATATTCACAATTTTTCCGGGCACGATTATTACCTTTTTCGGCGTTCTTCCCTCTAAATACTGGGCAGTTTTCTCGTGTGCCATTACGGCAGATTCAATTTCTTCTTTTGAAAGATCTAACGGAAGTTCCAGTGTAAAACGCATTTTCCCGTTGAAAGATATTGGATATTCTTTACTGCTTTCTACCAAATATTGCTGTTCAAACTTGGGGAAAGGCGCTGTGGAAATACTTTCCGAATGCTCCAATTTTTCCCAAAGCTCTTCTGCAATGTGCGGCGCATAAGGCGAAATAAGAATTGCCAACGGTTCCAAAACTTCGCGCGAATTACATTTTTGCGCAGTAAGCTCGTTCACCGCAATCATAAATGATGAAACCGAAGTATTGAAACTGAAATTCTCAATGTCGTCCTGCGTTTTTTTAATGGCTTTGTGAAGCGTTTTTAAACTGTCTTTAGAAGCAGCTTCGCCTGAAACATTAAAACTTTCGTTTTCACCCGAATGGTATAATTTCCAAAGTTTTTTTAGGAAACCGTGCACGCCAGAAATTCCAGACGTGCTCCACGGTTTTGCTTGCTCAAGCGGACCGAGAAACATTTCGTACAATCTTAAAGTATCAGCGCCGTATTGACTGCAAATATCATCGGGGTTTACTACGTTGTATTTGCTTTTGGACATTTTTTCAACTTCGCGTGAAACTTTGAAAGTTCCATCTTCTTCAGTAATAAATTCTGCGTTTTTATATTCCTCTCGCCAGTTTTTGAAGGCTTCGATATCTAATTCGTTGTGAGTGTTTACAAAAGCCACATCAGTATGTAAATCCAAAGTCCCCATCGTTACTTGAATTTTTCTGTTTTCACCTAAATATTTATCAAATAATTTTGAAAACTGAAACTCATAGTCCACGATGCTTTTCTCTTCTTCCTTGGCTTTACTTTCTTTTAAAAACTTTTTATTGGAGATGAAAATTGGAGGAACTTCAGAATCATTGTAATTAAGTTTTCTGACAAAAGCACTCTCCCCCAAAATCATCCCTTGGTTAATCAGCTTTTTAAATGGTTCTTCTACTGGAACCAAGCCCCGGTCGTGCATAAATTTCACCCAAAAACGGCTGTATAATAAATGGCCCGTTGCGTGCTCGCTTCCGCCAATGTATAAATCCACGTTTTGCCAATAGTCCATCGCTTCTTTTGAGGCAAAAACCTCGTCGCGCTTTTCGCTTTCCATATATCGGAAAAAGTACCAACTACTTCCCGCCCAGCCCGGCATAGTGTTTAATTCCAAAGGATATATTCCGTTTTCATTAGAAGACCCCTCGACTGCGCTCGCGGAGACATTTTCATTGGAAACAATTTTTTTGTTTTTTTCGTCCCAACTCCAATTATCGGCGCGGCCCAAAGGCGGTTCACCTTCTTCGGTTGGTAAATATTTTTCTACGTCGGGAAGGTGTAACGGCAAACTTTCTGTTGGGATTGCGTGCGGCATACCGTCTTTATAATAAATTGGGAAAGGCTCGCCCCAATACCGCTGGCGACTAAAAACAGCATCGCGCAAACGGTAGTTTATTTTGCCTTTGCCAATGCCTTTTTCTTCTAAAGCCGCGACAATTTTGTCTGTAGCTTGCTTATAATTTAAATCGTTTAAGAAATCGCTGTTGGTGATGATTGTATTTTCCTTATCGGAGTATGCTTCCGAAGAAATATCTGCATCTTTAAATATATTCGGAATCGGTAAATTGAAATGTTTTGCAAAATCATAATCACGCTGATCGCCACAAGGAACACTCATTACAGCTCCTGTGCCATAACCCGCCAAAACGTAATCGCCAATCCAAATTGGAATAGCTTCACCCGAAAATGGATGCTCTGCATATGCTCCTGTGAAAACACCCGTAATGGTTTTTACATCTGCCATTCGTTCGCGTTCGCTGCGTTTTGCGGTTGCTTCAATATAATTTTCAACAGCTTCTTTTTGTTCAGCAGTTGTAATTTTTGAAACCAAATCGTGTTCAGGCGCTAAAGTCATAAAACTTACGCCGTAGATTGTGTCGGGACGGGTTGTGAAAACGTCAATAGAATAAGACTTCTCGACTGCGCTTGAAGGGATATTCTTAACTTTAAAAGTTACGGTCGCTCCTTTGCTTCTGCCAATCCAATTAGTTTGCGAATCTTTCAACGGTTGCGGCCAGTCTATTTTATCGAGTCCGTCAAGCAAGCGTTGGGCGTAAGCGGTGATACGCATACTCCACTGCTTCATTTTTTTGCGGATAACGGGATAGCCGCCACGTTCGGAAACGCCGTTTACTATTTCGTCATTTGCCAAAACGGTACCTAATTGCGGACACCAGTTTACCTCGGTTTCGGCTAAATAGGTTAATCTATATTTTAAAAGAATTTCCTGCTTTTCCATTTCTGAAAAACCAAGCCATTCTGAAGCTGTAAAATGTGCTATTCCTTCATCACAAGCGGCATTCACGTGTATATTTCCTTCCGAAGAAAAAATAACTCGCAATTCTTCAACGGAGCGTGCTTTGTCTAAATCTTTATCGTACCAACTATCAAAAAGTTGGAGGAAAATCCACTGTGTCCATTTGTAATATTCGGGATTTGAAGTGCGCACCTCGCGACTCCAATCGAATGAAAACCCAATTCTATCTAATTGTTTGCGGTATCCGTCAATTTCATTTCCGTTTTTATCAACGCCACCTTCAATATTTACCTTTGTAGTTTCGGCTGGATGTTGCCCAGTTTGAATTGCATATTGTTCCGCCGGAAGTCCGAAAGAGTCATAACCCATGGGGTGCAAAACATTGAAACCTTGATGGCGCTTAAACCTTGAATACACATCGCTGGCGATATAACCGAGCGGATGCCCTACGTGCAAACCTGCACCGGAAGGATAGGGAAACATATCCAAAACATAATATTTTGGCTTTAGGTTCTCCCCGCCGTTGGAGGAATCGGGGGAGGATGCTTTAAAAGTTTGGTTTTTAGCCCAGTGTTTCTGCCACTTTGCTTCTATTTCGTTGAAGTGATATTTGCTCATTGCTAACTTTTCTTGAAAAGCGCAAATTTACGCCTATTGTACGAAAGTTAAAACTTTAAACGTTGTTTAGTGCAAGATGCAAAATTACTTGTATTTTTACGCCAAAATTCCGCTAACCCTATGAGTTCTTCTTTTGAAAAATATCAAAAACGCAGATTAATTTCTTCCTATTTTTCAGTTGTTATTAGTATTTCTTTAGTGCTCTTTCTGCTAGGATTGCTCGGACTACTGGTTTTAAATTCGAAAAAAGTAGCCGATTATTTTAAGGAACAAATAGCGATAACCGTCTTTTTGAAGGACGGCGCAAAAGAAGTTGAAATAACACAACTAAAACAAAGCCTCGCTTTAGCCGAATATACAAAGTCTGCTAGCTTCGTTTCAAAAGAAGAAGCAGCCAAGGAACACCAAGAAACTTTAGGTGAAAATTTTATAGAATATTTAGGTGAAAACCCGCTGCAAAATAGCATAGACGTTTACATTCTGGCAGATTATGTTACCCCAGAAAAAATGGAGGAAATAACAAACGAGCTAAAAAGTAAAGGTTTTGTAGACGATGTAATCTACGACAAACCCTTAATTGCACAGCTTACCGAAAATGTAAAACGCATTAGTTTTTGGGTTTTAGTAATTAGCGGAATATTTACTTTTATTGCTGTATTGCTTATTAATAGTAGCATTCGATTGAGTATTTATGCAAAACGTTTTACCATAAAAACGATGCAAATGGTGGGCGCGACCAAAAAATTTATTCGCAAACCCTTTGTTTGGAATAGCGTTCGCTTGGGCATTATTGGCGCAATCGTGGCGATGTTGGGGATGGGCTTAGTGCTTTACTACCTTAACCTAAGTTTCCCGCAATTACAATTGTTGAGTGACCCAGTGCTATTAGCTGTGCTTTTTATATTCATATTTTTAATGGGCGTTTTAATAACTTGGATAAGCACTTTTATAGCTACACAACGATTTTTAAATTTACGCACAGACGATTTGTATTATTAGTCCCTCTAACCGTTAAGCGGGAATTGGAACAAATTATAAACTAACAAAAACTTCAATAATGGGAGAGAAAAAACGAAAAGAAGATTATAAACCTGCCTTTGTTTTTGAAAGAAAAAACTACAAATTCATGCTTATTGGCTTGGCGTTTATAGCATTTGGTTTTATACTAATGACGGGTGGTGGAAGCGATGACCCAAACGTTTTTAATCCTGAAATTTACAACTGGCGCCGGATTCGTTTAGCGCCTGCCATGGTACTTTTAGGGTTTGCTATTGAAGTGTACGCCATTTTATTAAAACCAGATCGTAAAAAAGAAAATTAGTGGATTATCTTGACGCCATTATCCTTGGAATTATTCAAGGATTTACCGAATTTTTACCCGTTTCATCCAGCGGTCACCTTGAATTAGGAAAAGCAATTTTAGGAGATACTTCTGTCCCAGAAGAAAGTTTACTTTTTACAGTAATACTGCATTTTGCAACTGCTTTAAGTACAATTGTGGTTTTCAGAAAAGATATAATTGAGATTGTGGGAGGGCTACTTAAATTTAAGTGGAATGAAGAAACTCAATTTGCAGTAAAAATTATAATTTCAATGCTGCCAGCAGTATTTATTGGATTGTTTTTTGAAAAAGAATTAGAATCGTTTTTTGGTGGTAATATAGCTTTTGTTGGCGCGATGCTTATTGTAACAGCCATTTTACTATGGCTGGCAGATCGTTCAAAAAATACTGGAAAGCCAGTAACGATGAAAGATTCACTTATTATAGGCGTTTCTCAAGCCATCGCAATGTTGCCTGGTATTTCTAGAAGTGGAGCAACAATTTCCACTTCTGTGCTTTTAGGAAATGATAAATCTAAAGCTGCTCGTTTTTCGTTTTTAATGGTTGTTCCGTTAATACTCGGAAAAATTGCTAAGGATATTTTAAGCGGTGATATTTCTACCCATAATACACATCTCGGCGTAATGAGCGTAGGCTTTATAGCTGCATTTATATGTGGAATAATTGCCTGTACTTGGATGATTTCTCTAGTTAAAAAAAGTAAACTTCGCTACTTCGCTATATACTGTTTAATTGTTGGTATTATTGCAATAACAGTTAGCTTTTATATATAATGACCGGAGAAGACTACAAAGAAGGCCAAGTAATTTTAATAGATAAACCTTTAGAATGGACATCATTCCAAGCGGTTAATAAGGTTCGTTGGCTGATTAGAAAAGCCTTCGACATAAAAAAAATAAAAGTCGGTCATGCGGGTACGCTCGATCCTTTAGCAACAGGTCTTTTAATTATCTGCAGCGGAAAATTGACTAAGAAAATTGACACTTTTCAAGCGCAAGAAAAGGAATATACCGGAACGTTTACCTTGGGCGCTACTACGCCAAGCTACGATTTGGAAACTGAAATTGACCAATCTTTTGATATTTCAGAAATTACTTCAGAACAAATACTGGAATCTACTAAACAATTTACTGGCGAAATACAGCAACAACCACCCGTTTTTTCAGCTTTGAAAAAAGACGGAATTCGTTTATATGAATATGCCCGAAGCGGTGAAGAAGTTAAAATTCCGTTTAGAACGGTTACTATTTCAGAATTTGAAATAACGAGAATCGATCTTCCAATCGTACATTTTAGAGTAGTTTGCAGCAAAGGCACTTACATTCGCTCATTGGCAAACGATTTTGGGAAAGCCTTAAATAATGGCGCACATCTTTCTGCCCTGCGCCGAACAAGAATTGGCGAATTTTCTGTGGAAAATGCAGTAGGAATTGAAGCCTTTGAAAATTCACTACCAAGTTAAAATATCATTAATACTACCTTAATTTTCAGGAGTTTTGTGGATTTTTGCGCAAAATTTCGGTACTTGCATTAATGAATTTCAACTATTCATATAGAGCTTTTCTAATTACATCCTTACTTTCAGGATGTTTAGTGCTATTTCTTTACAGCATGAAACTTTCTGGCGAGCAGCAAGAAAGCAATGAAGAAAGTTACGATGTGGTTATGGCGCCCGATGAATTACTTCCCGAAGATCTCGCTATTGCTGAACTTACACCCGAAAAAGTAAAAATTGAAACTAATCGTGCATACAACTCTGCGGAAAAATTTATTTCTACCTTCGATAACCAAAATCAAGAAATTACAGAAACTACAGAAGGCAAGCTACAGGAGATGAACGAGGCTATAGCGCACTCTAACAGCGATAACGGCACAGGAAATTCGGTTATTACGAAACCCGAAAAGGAGAAAAAAAAGAAGTTCTCCAACAGCGACAGTGATAAAAAAGGAGAAGCGGTTGTAAAAGGTGGAAACAGAAATACAACTATAAGTTACCAATTAATAAACCGGAAAGATATTGATCTTCCAAACCCCGTGTACACATGCTACGGATCTGGAAAAGTGGTAATAAATATTGAGGTGAATAATCTCGGAAAAGTAGTTAAAAACTCATACAATAAAACGGCCTCCACAACATCTAATGAATGCTTAATTGAAGCAGCTTTAGATTACTCGGAGCAAGCTCGTTTTAATACGGACGCTTCAAAAGACAAGCAATTAGGCACAATTTCATTTAACTTTCCGGGTCAATAATTCAGTAGTCAATCGGCTTGCGATTTATAGCGCCCAATTTTCAAAACAATAAGTATGGATTCAGAAAAAGTACGTTGTGGCTGGTGCGGAACCGATCCTCTTTATGTGAAATATCACGATGAAGAATGGGGCGTGCCTGTGAAAGATGATAAAATTTTATTCGAATTTCTAATCTTAGAAACCTTTCAGGCTGGATTAAGTTGGATTACTATTCTTCGGAAAAGGGAAAATTTCAGAAAAGCTTTTGATGAATTCGACTATAAAAAAATAGCGAAATACGATCAAACAAAAATTGATTCGCTACTTCAAAATGCAGGGATTATTCGAAATAAATTAAAAGTAGATTCCGCAGTTACAAACGCAAAGCTCTTTATGGAATTACAGAAGGAATTTGGTAGTTTCAGTAACTATATGTGGCAATTTGTGAACAACAAAACAATAAAAAATGTCTGGAAAACGCATAAAGATGCACCCGCAACAACTACTGAAAGTGATGCACTAAGTAAAGACCTAAAAAAACGCGGTTTTAAATTTGTAGGCAGCACAGTTATTTATGCACATATGCAAGCTACAGGAATGGTAAACGATCACATTGAAGATTGCTTTCGCTATAATGAGCTGTAATTACTTCAGCAAAATATCTTTTTCAGAATTATTTGAATTTGCAAAGGCAACAGCTTTTAAAGCTTGAGTGTATTGATGAGCAAGTGCCGGATCTGTATTTTTCTGTTCAGAATATAATTTCTGAAACCAACCAACCGCTTTATCATACTCACTTTTAAAATAGTAAGCAGTCGCTAATTTCTCGTAGATAAAAGGAGTTCCGTAGCCTTCTCGAACAACTTGTTCGTAAACACGCACCATATCAATGTTTTTATCTACCGACGTTACATTGGCTTTAGATTGCGAAAAAGATAAAGTTGAAATACTAAAAAATATAAGTAAGGCAAGTAGGTTTTGCTTTCTAATCATTGGGGAATATTAGGTTTACGAAAAACGTAATTTAAAAGTGAATATAGCAGTTCTGCGTGGTTCGTCGCGCAAAAAAACTAAAAAAATTTCAATATATTGTCTAGGCGGAATAATTTAACAAATTTACGCGCGGCTTTTACTTCCGTGAACTAAATATCTTTTTTGAATTTACAGATTTTTAAAGTTTAATTACCTTTTTATGAATTTGTCCAAAGTCACCTTCAAAAGTGACTAATAGTGTTCCCTGCCAGTTTTGGTTTAGGTCTAAAGTTATAATCCCATTACCATTATCAATATTTGCTTGGTATATTTTCTGACCCAAAAGGTTGTGAATTTTTACAGTTACAGCGCCCTGAATTTCATTCATTTTAAAAGATACTTTGCCAGTAGTAGGGTTAGGATATGCAGCTGAAATATGGTTTTGCGCCCACTCTTCGACAGAAAGCAATTGTGCTTCAATGGTCCAGTATCCTTCGGGAGCTACAATGGGTCGGTTCATTTCTTTTCCAGAATTTGCTTTCGCCCAAATGTAATATTCAATATTTACAGGATAGCCAGGAATGGTTAAATCTGCAGCCCAGTTATCGCCATTTGAGGGAGCCATTGTAATTTCATTATAGGTACTAGCACCTTCTTCTCTCCAAAAAACTTTTGCCTGTTCAACGCCGGAAATATGTTTTACCATAGCTTCAATCGTTATGGTGCTGCCTGAACTGGCATCGTCTATGGGTTGATGCACAATCCAAAGTGGATCTGAAACGCCAATGGTATGTGTTATGCAATGAATAGCGCCTAATGAATTGATTAAATTTTCACCTGGGTTATCCACGTCTATGCCCACAATATTGTAACCTGGCATCATTTCCTGATACTGTGCTAAGGCCGGGGCATCAACTTCTGGGCGGTAGGTAGGAACCATAATTGTTTTATTTACAAAAACCGCATTACTATATGTGTTGTACGGACCACCATTATTAGGATAATTTCCACCTGTACTCGGAGGTGCGTCAATCCATTCAACATTGTAAGGTGTCCCAAAAGGCGATTCAAAATTGTCTAATACATATTGAATATTAGCTTCAATCTGCGGACCATCGGCAACTCCGGGAGGATATTTACTTACAAGAATGGTTTCTTCGTCAAGCAATTTCATATGCATATCTATATGATGAATTTGATCGTACGGAAGTGTATTCATCTTCACAAAACGGTTAATACCCATATATTCCTGCATAATTCCGTCAATTTGCGCTTCAGATTTAACGCTTACTCCGTAAGGATTTCCGGGTGCATTTTCATTCAAAATTAAGTTTGAAGCAAAGGCATTACCCAGTCCGTCGCTCATATAATTTCCTCCAGTGTTCACCAAATCGTTGGTGCCAGAATTAGTAGTATAAAGTGGAATACCTGCTTGAGCGGCGTGCGCAATTGGCATAACGTCGTCATTTGGGCGTGGGCGATTGTAAATCCAATCTGTTAATGCAAGTTCACCCACATCGTTGGAATATATAGTGTTTCCTGCATAATCGCGAATCCAAATACTATCCCAATTAACATTCAAGAAAATTACGTTTGTAAGATCTACCCCATTCGTAGTTAAATAATTAGCTACGGAAGCTTCATTTTGAGTGGTTATCATCACTTTACATTCTTGCACACCAGCTTGTACAATTTGGCGAAGAATATTTGGATATGAAGGATTCCAGGTTACCATCAAGTATTCTACCTCTTCCCACTCTGCTGCAGCGCGAACCGAGCCTGAGGGGGGCGGCGAAAACCGCTGACTTGCAAACTGAAATTCAGAAACCAGACCTTTCTCGGCTTCGGTTAAGTTGTGTGGTAAGTTTGGTTTTTCCTGTGAAATGGCAAAAGAAGTCTGTAATGCCAGCAATAATACCAATAGGTATTTTATGTAGTTGTTTTTCATGCGATTAGCGAATTGAGAAATACGAAGGTAGTTTTTTAGTCGGTTTATTTTCAAATACAAGCAAAATTGTTTTTCTATCCCTTCAAAAGCTATCAAGTTTGATTAAATAATTCCAACTAAGAAAATGCTACACGCTAAGAATTTCCAAAAACTCGGCTCTTCCAATCTCCTCTGCCCCTAAACTTTCCAAATGTTCATTATAAATCTGACAGTCAATAAATTTATAATTTTTTGTTTTTACATATTCCGAAAGATGATAAAAAGCCACTTTTGAAGCATCGCTAACCAAGCTAAACATACTCTCGCCACAAAACACTTTTTTCTGTGGAAGGTCTATTCCGTAGAGTCCGCCAACTAATTTTTCGTTTTCCCAAACCTCAATAGAAACTGCAAATCCAGCTTTGTGTAAACCAGTGTATGCATGCTGCATATCTTGAGTTATCCATGTTCCGGGTTGTCCTTTCCGCAAAACGGTAGCGCATTTTTTAATGACTTCTATAAAATTTTTGTTGAATGTGACTTTAAATTTTTCACTATTTATCGTTTTTCGGAGACTTTTAGAAACCTTGAATTTTTCAGGAAATAAAACCATTCGTGGGTCTGGGCTCCACCAAAAAATGGGCTGATCTTTTTCAAACCACGGAAAAATTCCTGAATTGTAAGCTAGAAGTAATCGCTGCATCGATAGATTGCCACCAATGGCTAGCAAACCATCATCGGTAGCTTCTGAAGTATCAGGGAACCAAAGCTGTTCAGTTAAATAATGCATCATTCAAAATTGGTGAAAATTTTCACATAAAAAAACCTCGAAGAAATTGTTATTTCTTCGAGGCAATTCAAACCATGGGAATGGTCTACGCCCTAATTTAAAAGGGAAGATCGTCATGTTCTTCTTCGTTAAAATCGTTTGCAGGCTCAAAAGCATCAGCAGGTGGCATTGGCGGCATATCGCCACTTGGGGCTGCTGCAGATAAATTTTCAACGCGCCATCCTTGGATGCTGTTAAAATATTTAGTTTCGCCTTGTGGATTTACCCATTCGCGACCACGAACATTAATGCTAACTTTTACATCTTGTCCCACTTTGTAAGCGTTCAATAAATCGGTTTTATCCTGCACAAATTCTATCATTATAACTTGTGGATATTGCTCTTCTGTAGTAATTACTAGCTCGCGTTTTCTAAAACCATTGTTACCATAGGTTTTAGTTTCATCTATCATTTTAATTTTTCCTTGTAATTCCATCTTTTTATTGTTTATTCTTTATTGTAATTTTTTATTCTACTTTTTTTAATTGCACGCGATTAATCGCGAGCCTACTTCTTGCTTAGCAAAACTTTCCACGCTTCATCAACTTTTCCTTCGCAAAGATATTCTTTTGCTTTTTTATGAATTGCTTCTGAATTGTTAGAAATAACTATTTTTTTAAGTTCTTCCGAAGCATTTATAAAGGTATTAATTTCTTCTGAATTTGGGAAATTTTCTACATTACCCAACATCCCTAAGTCATTTCCGGTTAAAACTTTGCTATTGCGAATTTCTTCGGGAAGCTTATCTACGCCTATCCCCAGAGTTGTTAACGGTTTTGGGACTTCAAAAAGACCAGCTTTTGCACGGCTGTACCAATTGCCGCCTAGTCTGGAAACGGTATCAATTTTGAAAGGATCGATAGCTCCATTTTCATCAAGAATATCTTCTTTTATATGAATTTTTACCACTTCGCAGATAACTAAATTACCCGCGCCACCTTCTTTTCCGAGTGAAATTACCTCGTTTACTTTACATTCTAATTGAACGGGAGCTTCTGCCACACGTGGTGGTTTTATCATTTCGGAAGCTACTTCTGTAAAACCAGCTTTGGTAAATTCGTTTACACCTTTGGCATATTCGGTGGATGATAATGATACCTGCTGCACCATGTCAAAATTCACGATGTTTATAACCACTTCGGGTACTTGCAAAACATTTTCATACGTATGTTTTGTGGTATTATCGCGCCCACGTCTTGCTGGCGAAAAAACCAAAATTGGCGGTTTGGCACTAAAAACATTAAAAAAACTGAAAGGCGAAAGGTTTATATTTCCCTCGCTATCAACGGTACTAGCAAAGCATATAGGCCTTGGTGAGACTGCGCCCAATAGATAGCCGTGTAATTTTGCGGTAGATAATTTGTGTGGTTCAATAGAAATCATTGGCGCAAATGTACCTAAAGAATATAGCTTGTAAAAACTTGATTGTACAATAATATCAACATATTTGCTTTATATTTAAACCTGCCTTCGAGCAGGCAATTTAGAAAAATTTATTCTTTATGCTGCGCAACAAATCACTCTCCCGTTGGGGTTTTATATCTGCTTCTATTATTGTTATTAGTCTTATTTTGTGGAATACGTATATTTTCTTTAATCAGTTAAAAGAGAATGAACGTGCTAAGATGGAAATTTGGGCTGTTGCTCAAGAGGAGTTGGCCCAAAGTCAAGATGACGACGGCAGCCCCGTAAGCGAAACAGCGCTTACTATAATACGTAGTAATAGTACCACGCCTATGATTCTGCATACGCTGAAAGAGAATAATTATGAAGGGAGAAACATAGATGAAGAAGTACTAAATAACGAAAATGCGCTAAAAAAGAAAATTGAACAATTTATTTCAGAATACGAACCTTTTGAAGTGAAATCTAACGAACAAGTGCTTTCTGTAATCTATTTTGGAAACTCGCCGTTGATAAACAAACTTAAATATTATCCCGCAGCACTTATTTTAATAATTTTCCTCTTCATTTTGGCAATTTATCTTTTCTACAAAACCTCAAAATCTTCTGAACAAAATAAACTTTGGGCAGGGATGGCAAAGGAAACTGCACACCAAATTGGCACGCCACTTTCTTCATTAGTAGGCTGGACAGAAATTTTAAAAAGTGAAAATGTAAATCCAGAATATATAGTTGAAATGGAAAAAGATGTTTCGCGATTAGAAACAATTACAGATCGTTTTTCTAAAATTGGTTCGATTCCCAAGCTAGATCAGCACGATTTGATAGAAGAAACAAAAACTACGTTTTATTACTTGCAAAAGCGATCTTCCAAACTCATAAATTTTCAACTCAATATTCCAGAAACCCCTATATATGTTCAATTGAATCCACAACTTTTTAGTTGGACGATTGAGAATTTAGTAAAGAACGGAATTGACGCGATGAAAGGGAAAGGCACCATAACAATTTCCATAGAAAAAAATTCAAAATTTGTCTTCTTACGAATAACCGACACTGGAAAAGGACTTACAAAAAGTGAATTCCGAAGAATTTTCACTCCTGGTTACACGACCAAAAAACGTGGATGGGGCTTAGGACTTTCATTGGCAAAACGAATTGTAGAAGAATACCATAAAGGGAAAATACGCGTTATAAAAAGCATCCCCAATCAAGGCACAACAATGGAAATAGCCCTAAAGACAAATACCTAGAAATGAGTTCTAAAAACCATACAATACATACAGCGCGCTTAAATAATAACTGCCCAACCTGCTTTGGTGCAGACGGTTTAGAATTTACATTTTCGCAAAAGGAAAACGAAACACCTCTTTATGTTAAACCCTCCACTAAAATAACCGAACAGCTGTATTGCCATACCTGCAATAACGTTATTTATCCTGTAAACTGGACGGAAGACATCGAGCGTGTTTTCGATTACAACAAAAAAATAGCGGAAACCAATAAACTTTATTTAAAGGTAAAACCGCTATTACATATTTTAATCTTGGCAGCAATTGTAGTGGTTGCTGTGTTAATTTATGCTTTAATTCCGGCTTAAGATTTTAGTTTTTCGCTAATTTTTTCAGCTAATGCTTCAAATTCTTCCGAAGTCATTTTTACTTTTTTGGTAAAACGCATATCGTCCATTTCATTTAAAGGAATAAGATGTACGTGCACGTGTGGCACTTCTAAACCTACAACGGCCATTCCAACGCGTTTACACGGTACTGTTTTTTCAAGGGCGCGAGCTACTTTTCGAGAAAATTGCATTAATTGCAAATACATATGCTCACCCATATCAAAAATCTTATCGATTTCTTCTTTTGGAACACAAAGGGTGTGGCCTTTTGAATTTGGATTTATATCCAAAAAGGCAATAAAATTATCGTCTTCAGCAACTTTGTAGCAAGGAATTTCTCCTTCAATTATTTGTGTGAAAATTGACGCCATAATTAATCTCTTGTAATTTCTAAAATTTCAAATTTAAGGACGCCATTTGGCACTTGTATTTCGGCAACTTCGCCTTTTTGTTTACCCAACAATCCTCTTCCGATAGGGGAATCTACGGAAATTTTTCCGGTTTTTAAATCGGCTTCACTTTGCGCTACCAACTTATAGACCATTTCCATTCCGTTATTTTGATTCTTAATCTTCACATTTGAATGCACCAAAACTTTGCTTAAATCTAATTGCGACTCATCTATTAAACGGGCATTTGCAAGCACTTCTTCCATCTTCGCTATTCGCATTTCAAGCATTCCCTGCGCCTCTTTAGCAGCGTCATATTCGGCATTTTCACTTAAGTCACCTTTATCGCGAGCCTCAGCAATTGCGTTGGAAGCTTTTGGCCGCTCCACATCGCGTAATTGATCTACTTCATCTCTTAATTTTTTTAATCCTTCGACTGTATAATAAGATACTTTGCTCATAATTTCATCGTTTGTGTATGTAGAACATACATATTCTTTATATAACAAAATCCCGACAATTGGCGGGACTCACTTTAATAAATTGAAAAAATCCCATACGCAGACGGGATTGTGTTTAACAAATATACTAAAAATTTAGTTGTTGCGTAATTTGTTGTAATTTCGTCCAGAATATTTTTTTGATGAATTGCCCACTCACAGATTACAAACCAATTACAGCAAATTTTTAGGAGTATTTCACAGCCTTGGCGTGTGTAGCTTTAGTACCCCATTTTCTAAATATATTATATAAAAATGAAAAATAATATCCTTTTACTTTTACTTGTTTTAGTAACACTATCGTGTTCAAAAAATGACGACAAACAAGATCAAAATCCCTATTTAACAAACCCAGTAGTAAATTTAAATTTAAACCTAAATTTACCAGAATACAACCCGTTGAAATTTCCAGGAAATTACGTTATCACCTCCCAAGGCATCAAGGGGATTGTAGTTTATTGCGTTACCGAAACCCAATATTTCGCATATGATTTAACAGATCCAAATCACGCGCCAAGTAGTTGTTCACGGATGGAAGTTAACGGAATAATTGCAACTTGCCCTTGTACTACCGATGAAAATGAATACAACATCGTTAATTTTGGAAGACATGTTACAGAGCCAGATGCAAAATACCCTATGCAGCAATATCTTGCAATTAGAAATGGTAATACTGTAAACGTCACTAATTAGCACTTTAGCTCCGTTATAGAGAAACGGAGCTAAAGCGTAAATTCTTAAAACTTTACCGTCGCTCCCACCAAAAAGTTAATTGTTGCCTGCGGATAATAGCCAGCGCCTTCAACAGTAGTAATGGCTCCCGGATTGCTGAAATCGTCATCATACGTATAAAAATAACCGTTGGAGATATATTTCACATTGAAAATATTGTTCACCAAAGCTGAAAAAACAACTTCTTTTATCCACGGAAGTGTGTCTAAAGTGTAAACAATATTGATGTCATTTATGAAATAACTACTAAGTTTTGAAGCTTCACTATCAATATTCCCCATATACTGCTCCCCCACAAATTTGGAAAGAAAACCAAGTTGCAAATTATTAATTGGCGAGTATTCCAGCATATTTGCTGCAACAATTGAAGGTGAAAACGAAATATCTGTGTTTCCTAAATTTACCAATTCACCATCGCGGGAGCTAACAAAATCTATATTTTTATTCGTGCTAAGTGCTATATTTGGTAAGGTTCTCAAGTTTTTCAAAAGTTGAATTTCGGCATCTATTTCAAGTCCTAATCGGTAACTATTACCGCTACTTGTTCGTAAGGCAGCGCCCACATCGTTCAATTCGCCGGAAAGCACTAATTGATCTTCGTAATTCATAAAGTAAATATTGGAGTTCACCTTTGCTTTTCCTGAAGCGAAACGCCAGCCAAGTTCAAAATCGTCTAATTTTTCTGGTGTAATTATTCCCTGTTCGTAATCGTTTCTTGAAGGTTCGCGATGTGCTTTTCCATATGAAAAATAGAATTGATTCGAAGCACTTAATTTATAGGTTATTCCAGCTTTCGGGTTGAAAAATGCATAGTTTTCATCATAAATCATTTCAACTAAATCTGAAGTAATTCCGGAAGTTTTATAGTTTAGAAATCTTCCCTGCAAATCGCCAAAAACGCTCCATTGACTGTCTATTCTGTACGTAGCTTTTGAAAAAACGGTGAATTCACTTTTTTCACCATTACTGTCGTAATACCTATCGCGAATCTCAGAATTGCTGGCGTAGCGCGCCCAAATTACTTCGCCATAATGGTCGCCAGTATAGTAACTATAGAATGCGCCACCCGTAAAATCAATTTTATTGTTTTTGTAGTTTACGTTTGCATTCGCTGCATAAAAGTGGTTGTCCAACCAACGACGACGTATTAAATCAGTCGAATTAATGGTGTCATTCACTATTTCAACAGGTTCAAAACCGTAAGTTTCAAAATCCTCACCTTCCTTGTACTGCTCAAAATAACCCTTTCCTCTAGTGTAGTTGAAAGATAAATTCGTACTCCAATTAGTATCGAAGCGTTGGTTCCAAAGTAATTGATAATGATCCTGCGCATAATTATCTACTTCCTTCTCATAAAACTGAATATTTCCATCTTCATCTGTGTACATTCCAGCACTGTTGTATGTTCTATCATTCTCCAATTTTTCGGGGTCTTCAAGGCCGTTCCAAGATTGGTATGTTTCTTCCGTGCCACCAAAAACGAGAGCTTTTATAAGTGTGTTTTTGTTCACAAATGCACCTTGTAAAAAGTATGATTTTAAGTCGGAACTGGCTCTGTCAATATATCCATCAGATTTGATGGTAGACAACCTTCCCGCTAATTCAAAATGGTTGGAAAGCAAGCCAGTGCTGAACTTAACATTATGTTTTCGTGTATTGTAACTACCGAATGAATTTGAGAATTCACCATTTGCTTCATTTGAAACCGCATCGCTTAATAAGTTTAAACTAGCGCCAAAAGCCCCCGAACCGTTGGAAGAAGTTCCCACGCCGCGTTGCAATTGCAAGCTTTGAACCGAAGAAGTAAAATCGGGTAAATTCACCCAAAATGATCCTTGACTTTCAGAATCGTTGTACGGAATTCCGTTTAGTGTAACATTCACCCGCGAAGCATCGCTCCCACGAACCCGAATGTAGGTATAACCCACGCCTGCTCCCGCATCGCTAGTTGTAACTACCGATGGCAGGTAGTTAAGCATATACGGAATGTCTTGCCCAAGGTTTCGTTTTTTAAGCTCCTCTTTGTCGAGATTTGAGTGTGTAATAGGCGAATCTGCATCAACACGAACGGCGTGTACTAAAACTTCGTCTAAAGATTCTGGTGCTCTATTTAACGTAATATTCAATTCTAAATCGCCATTTACGATTACAGAACGATTATCGGGTAAATAGCCGATGTGGCTAAAATGAATTGTTTGAATTCCAGAATTTAAAGAAACTTTATATTTTCCATCAAAATCTGTAATGGTACCCCCATCCCCTTTCAGAATAACATTTGTTCCAGGTAAAGGTTGCCCGTCAATATCAGTCACAAAACCCGACACGGTATATTCCTGAGCAAAAATGATAAAACTAAAAAAGGTGAAAACTGTAGAAATCAATAACTTTTTCATTCGTAATAATTTTAAATTATACGAATAAAAGGGGCATTATTCTTTATTAGTTAAATGTTAAAATAAAAAATCCCTGAAAACAATGCGTCGCGCATTATTACAGGGGGTTCCTATTGTTTCCCTTGGCAGCATTACCCGCCCAGGTTCTTTGGGTATAATCTCAGCTTTTCTCAATTATGAATTCAGAATTCAAAATTTCGATTGGCACCCCTTTGAGATGTTCGGCAAATGTACATTTCTTTTTTAAATTCCACTTTCATTTTCATTTTCAATTTCTACATTTTATCATATCATTAATACTTCGCCTTTTAATAGTCTTTATATTTGAACAATGACTAATTCAAAAAATAAATTCACTTTTAAAATAATCCTAAGCTACCTTGTTTTGGGAGCCTTATCGGTTTTGGTTGGCTTTTTTTTATATTCTGAATTTAAATCTTTCACTGCTGAATCTGCTGAAAAAACAGGTGAAAAAAAGTTTATTGAAACAGGCACGCTTATAAACCTTGTGTATAAAACCGATGGATTTTCAAGGCTCGCTCTTTTAACAGAAAGTGATGATGATTTTGAAAAATATATGGAAAAAACCGATTCTCTTTTCAAAAAAATTGAAGAGATTAAATCGCTTACCACAAACGAATTTCAAATAAAACAATTAGACAGTGTCCATTCGCTGCTCAAAGAAAAAAATAGAAATATTGAGCAATTACGCATACTAAGGCTTACAAATCAAAAAGATACTTCGCTTGACGATATAATGCGCGAAGTGCGTAAATTGGAGGCTTCCGTGGGCTTAAACTCTGTGGAATCGCTTATCCGCACCCCCTCAGATTTAAATAATCAAGAGCGCAATTTCTGGCAGAATTATGCCGATTACCTCAACAGTGATGCTATTCGCGATACTTCTACCGTTAAGTCTAAAACCGTAGATTCTATGCTTATTGCGTCGCGCTACATTGTGGCGGAGGCTAAAAAAGAAAACTCGCGAATTCGTGAATCTTTAATTCAAAAAGAGAATGACCTTATTCGCAATGACCTTAATATTTCCGAGCGTTTGCGCGAAATAATTGCAAGTTTCGACCGCGAGATTACCAAAAATAATAATCTCGAAAAACTACAGCGTGCAGAATCAATTGAGCGCACCAAACAGATTTTGAAGATTGCTGGGATTTTAGGCGGGATCGTGGTTTTACTATTTTCATATTTTATCCTTTCAGACTTTTTTAGGGCAGAACGTTTTAAAAAGAATTTAGAAGACTCAAAAAATTATGCAGAATCACTTCTAAAAAGTCGCGAACAGCTTATTTCTACAGTAAGTCACGATTTAAAAACCCCACTGAATACAATTAGTGGCTACGCCGAATTATTTCAAAATTCAAGCCTTTCCGAAAAGCAAAAATACTATTTAACGCAAATTACTTCCAGCTCACATTTTATTTCGCATTTAGTGGACGATTTGATGGATTATTCAAAATTGGAAGCGGGAGTATTGGCAATTGATAGTGTGCCTTTTTCACTAGAAAACATAATTGCCGAAGCCGGAAACGCTGTAAAACAACTGTATCCACAAAAACAAGTTGCTCTAAAAATATCAATTGCCGAAGAGATAAAAAACCAAATCTTCGAAAGCGATCCGTTGCGAATTCGGCAAATAATAAACAATTTGGTGGGCAACGCTTTTAAGTTTACCGAAGAGGGATGCGTTAAAATAGAAGTGGAAGAAATTGAAAAGAAAGGCAAAATTTCAACCATTCAAATTTCAGTAATCGATTCGGGAATCGGTATTTCAGAAGAAAAACAGCAACTTATATTTAACGAGTTTACGCAAGCGGAAAGCGAGATTGCACAGAAATTTGGCGGAAGCGGTTTGGGCTTGGCGATCTCTAAAAAACTTACTGAATTATTAAACGGAAATTTAAAAGTACAAAGCGTTTTAGGTGAAGGGAGCAGCTTCTCTTTAGTAGTACCACTTAAAAATTCTGATCGAATTTTAACCAAAGCGAAAGAGCAAAATTCCTTTAAAGGTTTGAACGCGGTGATAATTGACGATGACGAAGCAATGCGTGCGCTTTTACAGGAAATTTTTCAACAAATGGAGATTAGCTCACGGGCATTCAGCAGTTTTGAAAACTTCCTAGCTTCAAACTTTGTTTTCGGTACTCGAGCAGAGTTGAGGAACGAATTCGTTTTAACCGACATTCAAATGCCACAAACCGATGGTTTTACGGTTTTAAAAAGATTGAAAAATCGTGAAATTTCGTCGTATAACAATCAGCCAGTTATAGCAATGACGGGAAGTCGGGAGCACGAGCGCAGTTTTTACTTCGAAAAAGGATTTGCAGAAATGCTTCCAAAACCCTTCACTAAGCAGCAACTAACTGCAGTTTTGGTGAAAATTTTTCCTAAACAAAGCAATTTAGTAGTAGAAGAACAATTGGTTGAAACAACACAACAAAGTGCTTCCCAAGATGAAAAATTTGACCTTTCACTTTTAAAATCTTTTTTGAATACACCCGAAGCGATGGCAGAAGTGCTGGAAGTTTTCAATGATCAAACCGAGAATGATTTAAAACAACTGAACAGTTTGATAGCGCAAAAGGCCATTAAAGAAATCTCAGAAATCGCCCACCGTATGCTTACAATGCATCGACAAATTAGGGCGACGGCTGTAGTTTCAATTCTTGAAAAAATGGAAGATTACGATAAGATTGATGCCAAAAAAGTTGGAGAAATTGAATTGCAAAAGGATTATGAAAAGTTGATTTTGAATATAAAAGATTTACAAAAAGCGCTTGAAAGTCGGTGATTTTAAAGCTCAATTTTATAAAGCTCAAGCTTGTTGTAGAGCGTTTTCCGGGTAATATTAAGCAATTTTGCGGCTTTGGTTTTGTTGTAATCTGCTTCCTTTAAAGCGTTCAAAATAAGTTGTTTTTCGTTACTTTCTTTGGAATAATCTATTGTTTCTTTTTTTGATTCTGAAGAAAAAAGAACTTCTCTGGGAATCACTTCCAACGGAACTAAATCTGAATTGGTCAATAATACGGAGCGTTTAATAACGTTTTTCAACTCACGCAAATTCCCAGGCCAAGCGTATTTTTTAAAAGCTTCTTCCACTTCTTTTGAAAATCCTTTTACCTCTTTGTCCAAAGAAACATTTGCCTGCGCCAAAAAGTATTCTATAAATAAAAATAGATCCTCTTTTCGCTCATGCAGCGAAGGAATGTGAATTGAAAATTCATTTAACCGATGGTATAAATCTTCACGAAATTTACCTTCGGCAACGGCTTTTAACAAATCTTCATTTGTAGCTGATAGAATACGTACATCCACTTCAATTTCAGTATTGCTACCCACGGGTTTAATGCGTCTTTCCTGCAAAGCACGTAATAATTGAATCTGGTTTTCATAGGAAAGATTTCCTACTTCATCCAAAAAAAGCGTCCCGCCATCTGCAGCTTCAAAATGACCTTTTTTGTCGTTTACGGCACCTGTAAAACTCCCTTTTACGTGACCAAAAAATTCGCTTGCCGCAATTTCTTTTGGGATTGCACCACAATCTACGGCGATAAAATTGCAGTCATTTCGCTTGCTATAATTGTGGATGGCTTTTGCGGCAACTTCCTTTCCGGTACCGCTCTCACCTTGAATTAAAACGCTCATGTCCGTTGGGCCCAAGATTTTCAAATATTCATTGAATTTTTTCGAAGATTCACTAATTCCAACAACAAATTGAGGTTTTTCTATATGATTTGTCTGCTCGCTGGTTTCATTTTCTTCCGTGCTTTTCGATACTTGTGTTTGCGAAGAAACATTTTCTGAGCTTGTTTTATTCTTAGAATCTTCTTCAATAATCATCAACAATTCCTCTGGACGAAAAGGTTTCGAAATATAATCTAAAGCTCCCTTTTTTATGGCTTTTACCGCTGTATCTACTTCGGCATAACCAGTCATTAAAATTACTTTTGTTTTGGGAGATATATTTTGGGAGTATTCTAAAAGCTCCAAACCAGAGTCGTCGGGAAGTTGTAAATCAGTAATTAAAATGTCGAAATTATTTTCATTCAACATTTTTCGGGCATTTTCACCGGTTAGGGAAACGGTAATTTGAAAGCCCCTTTTTTCCAAAAAAGTAGTTAGCATTTTTCCAAAAGCTACGTCGTCTTCAACTATATGTATTTGCTGCGTCATTAGGTTTTTCAAGATGGTAAAAATAATCAGTAAATGAGCGGCTAACCTCTAAATTTTTCACAAAAAAAAGGCGTCCAAAATTGGACGCCTTTTCTGAAGTATTGAATCTAAAATACCCGCAGCTTACTGCTTCTTTAATTCATTTTTAATCCACTCACCTTTTGCGTTTGCATAAACAGTTGCGCTTTTTGCATCGGCAGTTGCAAGTTCGATTTTATATTCTCCTTTGGCATTTACATAAGCCTTAGAAATAGTAGCCTCGCTAAAATCTTTAGCTACGGCAGCTTGAACCGTTTGCGGTAATTTAGAAGCTTGTACTTCCTTATAATCTTGTGCTGCTTTAGCAACAATTACTGCATCCGTATCCTGAGCAACATCCAATCTGCTTTCCACTTGCGCTTCAACAGCGGTTTGTTTTTGCTCGTTCATTGCGGTTGGTTCCTTGTCTGTTTGCGCAGTTGCTGCAGTTAGACCTCCTAATAAAATTGCTGTACTTAAAATTAACTTTTTCATAATGTCTGTTTTAAATTTTACTTATTATTTATTCGTTTCTAAGTTTGTTTGTTGACTTGTATATAGAAAAAGTAGTGCCATAGAAATATAGCAACAGAACATAGCTGTAAGAACCTATAATACAGTCGTTTAGAAAATATTTATTTATTCTGAAAAACGCGGAAAGTGTATAAAAAGTAGAACAACTGTGTAAATTTTACACAACTATTGTATAATCGTTACTCAAGTTTGGGTGGTTTGCGATTGGCTTTTTTAAAGGCGTTCTCCTTTTTTGATTTTATTCGCCTTTCAATTGCCCCTCTCGAAGGTTTTGTTTTCTTGCGAGGTTTTGCAACTTTCAAATTGTGTTCAAGGATATTCACCAACCTTTCAATAACAATTGCCTTGTTACGATGCTGGCTTCTGGTTTCGCCGCATTGCAGCATTATAATTCCTTCGGAAGTAATTCGTGAAGATAATTTAAGATGAAGTCGCTCCTTTTCTCTTTCCGATAGCGCTTGTGAAGAATCAACGTTGAAGGATACCTCAACTTTCGAAGCCGTTTTATTTACGTGCTGTCCGCCCGGCCCGCTACTGCGGATGGCTTTAAAAGAGAGTTCAGATATTAATTGGTCTTTGTTCACTTTGGCTGGTGTGCTTCGTTTAAAAGGTCGTTTACGGTTTTTACAGGATTGAAAGTAATGAGCGGCACTTCAACAAAAACAGTATTCCAATTTGCCATAGCCCCATTCCAAAGTCCGGGAAGTTCTAATGCTTTTATGCGTTGTCCAAAAAATGATTTTTCAGAAATAAATCCTGTGTCTGGATCTGAAAATTTCGTCAAATCATATTTTTCACCTTTATAATTGCGAACCCCACAAACTAAATCTACAGGGTTAAAGTGAGTTGCTTTATCAACAAATTGCTTTTGTTTCGGATTATGGATGTCTATCTGCGACATTTCCACAATCTGATAGGACAGGTTTCCATTCTTGTCTTTTATAAGAAATGGTCCGCCGCCGGGAGCACCCGTGTTTTCAACCACACCGCAAATGCGAATTGGCCGTTCCAAAACATTTAAAAGCGCCTCTATATTTATAGGTGTATCCTTAATTTTTAATTCTTCGGAAATAAATTTAGAAGCAGATTTTAGAATTTCTTCGGAATAATTATTTGAATGAAGTTTTTCAACAAACTCGAAAATTTGCTGCTGAAAGGAAATCAATTTGCCGGCAAGTACTTTTTTCTGAAAAGCGATTGTTTCTACAAAGTTTTGAGAAACTACATTGTCTATATTTTTTATGAAAACAATATCTACATCCACATCATTTAAGTTTTCCAACAATGCGCCGTGACCCGAAGGACGGAAAAGCAAATTGCCGTTTTCATCTAAAAACAAATTGTTATCGGGTGTTGCAGCTACTGTATCTGTTTCATTTTTTTGAAATGAATACGAAATATTATACGTCACTCCAGTTTTGTTCGCCACTATTTCCTGTATTTCAAGGTAGCGTTTTTTGAATTTTTCTTCATGTTCTGCAGAAACGGTAAAATGCAAATTTGCAGTCCCATTTGAGGTTGCGTAGAAAGCCGCTTCGTACAGTTGTTCGCCAAAGGCAGTAACATAATTGGCGTCGTATTTATGAAAAGGAACAAGTCCTTTCGGCGTATTGCCGAAATTTAAACCTGTCTCTGCCAGCATTTCTTGAACGAATAAAAAGTACTGTTTCCCTTTATTGAAATCTTCAAAATTAGAATACTTTTCATTCAATTTTTCTTTCACCAAAGTAGAAAAAGCAAAATTGTCAATGCTGCCCAAAAATCTTTTTAGATTACTATTTTCCTCCTTTAGAAGAAATGTTTCAAAAACATCATTTTCGGGATTGAAATTATCTAAAAACTGATGCAAAAATTTAAACATACGCGTTGCTGCGCCTGAAGCGGGAACAAATTTAAGAAGCTCCAACTCATCTTTTTTACTATCAAAGAGTGAAACAAAATCTGCTTGCTGTGCTGTAGATAAGATTTCAATTCCATTATTTGCAGAAGCGGGAGCAACGACGTTTGCAAACGGAATTCCATTCTTAAATATTTGCAACTGTTCTTTAACCTTTGCCTCGGAAAGTCCGTGGGCTTTTATTTGATTTATGTCTTTTTCAGTAAACATTTTTTGTAATTATTTCTCTGTGACGCTCTTTGACTTTTCTCGGTGTAACTCTGTGTTATAGTTGTTTCACAGAGTAGCGCAGAGAACCGCAGAGGTTCACAGAGATTTTGATTTTAGCAATTGGTCAATAATTTCAACTGCGCTATTAAATCTCTCTTCTTTGTTTCCTTTTAATATTTTATAAGGGAAACCTTGCGTTTTTAATTCGGCCTCGAAAATACGAAACATTTCTTCGCGATTGTTTGGTCGATCCCGCAAAATATCTGCTTCCCAAGGCGTATCAATATATGTTAAAAGGTAGATGCTATTATTACTTTTGGTTGCTTCATTTTTAATTTCCGACGCGCAAAATCCGTTGTAATAGTATTCAGAATACACTTTTAATTCAAGCAGGTTTGTGTCGCAAATCAGAAGATTTTCAGCAAGTTGCAAGGCTTCATTTTCAAGTTTTAGCTGCCCTTTTGCGACAGGAATTAAATCTTCTTTTGAAATCAATTTTTTTTCAGAATCCCACTTTTCCTGAAGGTATTCCCGCATAAATTCAGGCACCCAAAGCGTATCGTAATGCTCCGCCAATTGTTTTGCAAGCGTAGTTTTTCCCGTAGATTCGGGGCCGTATAAAACTACTTTTATCAATTCAGCAGACTGGTTTCGGGTATGTTCAAGTTTCTCTTCCAAGCGCGGTATCCATAAATGGCAATAATAGTGAATAAAAGGTATTGAAACGAAGTAAACACGAGTCCTTTATAAAGATAGAGCGGCACCGAAATAATATCGCCAATAATCCAATAAATCCAGTTTTCAACTTTCTTTTTCGCCATAAGCCACATTCCTACAAAGAAAATGGCAGTTGTAATTGTGTCAACGTAAGCGGTCCAACTATTCCATTTTTCGAAAAATTCATAAAGTGCAAAAACTAAAATCAGTGATCCTACAAAAATATATATAGAAGTTTTTTGCTCTTTTTTTGTGGTTTTGGTAATTGGAGTATAATGGGTTTCATCCACTTTTCTTGTCCAAATATACCAACCGTAAATGCTCATTGCAAAATAGTAGGCATTTATCATCATATCGCCCAAAAGCCCATAAATTGCTAAGATATAAACGAAAATTGCCGTACTAATAATTCCCGTGGGATACACGAGAATATTATCCTGCTTGCTATACCAAACACTTAAAAACCCAAAGAAAACGCCAATCAATTCCAAAACAATTAAATGTGTTGGAACCTCAGCGTATTGGGCAAAAAACCAATCAAAAATGAGGTTCATAGTCGCTACGGTCTGATTTTACTATTTTTATATAAAGCAAACCTCTTTCCACGGCTTCCAATGCAATTTTCATTTCCTTTTGAAGCAGGCTCATTACAGCATCATAATCGCCGTAAACTTGTGTACTCAACGGATTTTCCAAAACTGTGAGTCCTGAATTTCGCAAACTTTTTATGAAGTCGATAATTGCAGGTTCGAAGTCGTCCTGTAGTGGCGAAAGCGTTAATTCTACTGAAATATTCATTTCTTTATTTTTCTTCAAAGTTACAAGTTCCTTTGCGTCCTTTACGACTTTGCTTGGCAATTTTACCGCAGAGGTGCAAAGAACACAGAGATTTAAAATCTTTTAAAATTCGTACGCCGTTCCCATTACAATCATATCTGCCCCTGCGTTATAAGCTGCCTTTTTCTGCAATTCAGTTTTTATACCGCCACCAACAATTAGCGGAATCTGAATAGCCTTTTTAACTTCGGAAATAATTTCTGGGTTTACAGGAAACTTGGCTCCGCTACCCGCTTCCAAATAAATTAATTTGGCGCCCATAAATTGTCCCGCAAGTGCTGTATTTACTATTGTTTCAATATTATCTTGCGGAAGTGGTTCCGTTTGAGTCACTTTTGAAACGGATGAATTATTTCCGCCATCAATCAAAATATAGCCAGTGGAGATAATTTCCAACGCCGATTTTTTAATTTTCGAAATAGATTTTATTTGCTGCCCTATTAAATATTCAGCATTTCTTCCCGAAAGTAAGGTTAGAAACAATAGCGCATCTGCCAAATGGGTAATATGCGAATAGTCGCCCGGAAAAAGAAAAATTGGAAGTTTTGTCTCTGCTTTTACAGCTTTTACTGTCGCCTCAGTTTCGCCATTTGCGACACTGCTTCCTCCTATAAAAAGATGTGTAGTTTCCTTCGGAATTTTACTTAGAAATGATTTTGTTTCAGAAATAGTAAACTTATCTGGATCTATTAAAATAGCAAGTTGCTTTTTCTTTTCGGCAATAGATTTCAGTAAAGAATTATAGAACGACTCTTCCATCTACTGTTTTCAGGATTTTAGGGCGTATGCACAAGTGAAACCTTCAAACTCCAAATAATCTACATTATAAATTTCGGTTTTGTCTTCGAAAGTTACCGTAGCAGTAGTTTTGTAGTCTTCAAGTGCAAATTCTTCCACATAAATATTTTGCAAAAAGCTAACGCCTTTTTCGGCAAAACTTTTATAGAGAGATTCTTTCGCGCACCAAACAATGGTAAGTTTTCTCATCATTGCATCTTCGTTTGCAATGGTTCGGTATTCTTCAATTGGAGTAAATTTATGAGCGATACGTAGAATTTTGTTGCGTTGCATTTCAATATCAATTCCCACTTCTTTATCGCTAATAATTATTGCAGAAAAATTGAAGGAATGTGTAATTGAAATATGCTTATCGCCCGTTAAATGTGGCTTTCCGTTTTCGTCGTAATATAAATCGTGATCGGTAAAACCCTCTAAAGCCATTAAATGCCGAATACTCATAAAGCCACGCTGATGCAGATCGCTTTTCATATTCAACACTCTATTAGAACAGTTTTCGGTTAAACTAATTTCTTCAGCGAGCGATTCAAACGACTCTTCAATCTTCCAAATGAAGACTTTAGTTGTGGGATTAACTGTTATAGTTTTGTAAAGTGGCATAGATTTTTAAGAGATAATTTGTACTTTTGCGGACTGAAAAACAGAAATTATTCTTAACAAATACCCGCATTCGAGGGTATAAATATAACAAATATGTCAACGAAAACTGTGCCTTACACGGCGTTTAAAGTAAAAGATATTTCCCTAGCAGACTGGGGAAGAAAAGAAATTGAGCTTGCTGAAGCAGAAATGCCAGGGCTTATGTCTCTTCGTGAAGAATACGGAAAAGAGCAGCCTTTAAAAGGTGCGCGCGTTGCTGGTTGTCTTCACATGACCATTCAAACCGCAGTTTTAATTGAAACTTTAATTGCCTTAGGTGCTGAAGTTACTTGGAGTTCTTGTAATATTTTCTCTACTCAAGATCACGCTGCCGCTGCAATGGCTGCTGCTGGAGTAGCAGTTTATGCTTGGAAAGGAATGACCGAAGAGGAATTTGAATGGTGTATTGAACAAACACTTTTCTTTGGCGAAGACCGCAAACCGTTGAACATGATTCTTGATGATGGTGGCGATCTTACTAATATGGTTTTAGATAAATATCCAGCACTTGCTGAAGCAGTAAAAGGTATTTCTGAAGAAACTACTACTGGTGTTCACCGTCTTTACGAGCGTGTAAAAAAAGGAACTTTGCCAATGCCTGCTATCAATATTAACGATAGCGTTACTAAAAGTAAATTCGATAATAAATACGGATGTCGCGAAAGTGCTGTGGATGCAGTGCGTCGCGCAACTGACATAATGATGGCCGGAAAACGCGTTGTTGTTTGTGGTTATGGCGATGTTGGTAAAGGAACTGCCGCTTCTTTTAAAGGAGCCGGAAGTATCGTTACCGTTACAGAAATTGACCCTATTTGTGCGCTACAAGCTGCAATGGACGGTTTTGAAGTGAAAAAATTAGAGACTGTTGTTGGAAATGCAGACATCGTAATTACTACAACTGGAAACAAAGACATCGTTCGTCCAGAACATTTTGAAGCGATGAAAGACAAAACAATCGTTTGTAACATTGGGCATTTTGATAACGAAATTGCTGTTTCTTGGTTGAAAAATAACCACGGAAAGTCACACGTAGAAATTAAGCCACAGGTTGATAAATATACTATCAACGGAAAAGATATCATTCTTTTAGCTGAAGGTCGTTTGGTAAACCTAGGTTGCGCAACTGGTCACCCAAGTTTTGTAATGAGTAATAGTTTCACCAATCAAACTCTAGCACAGATTGAGCTTTGGAAAAATGGCGAAAACTACGAAAATGAAGTATATATGCTTCCAAAGCATTTGGATGAAAAAGTAGCGAAACTTCACCTTGCCAAAATTGGTGTTGAACTTACAGAACTTTCTACCGAACAAGCCGAATACATTGGTGTAACTGTAGAAGGGCCATTCAAGCCAGAGTACTACAGATACTAATAATTCCCGCCTTTCGGCTATCGCTCAAGATAGACTCTGGCTGGAATCTCTTACTTTTAAAATTGAAACCCTTGTAGCGATGTGAGGGTTTTTTTATGTTTAAAAATGAGCTTCGATACATATCATTTTTGGACGAGTGAAAAATATAGTAACTTAGGCAGTCGCACTTGAAATAGACTTTTCAAATACCTTAAAAAATGACTAAAAACTCAAAACTTCCAAACATTCCAACTTCCATTTTTTCAGTAATGAGCAAAATGGCAACAGAACACAATGCTTTAAACCTAGCGCAGGGATTTCCGAATTTCCCCAGCGATCCGGCTTTAAATGCATTGGTAGATCAAGCAATGCGCGACGGATTTAGTCAATACGCCCCGATGCAAGGCGATTTTGAGCTGCGCATGGAAATCTCAAAAAAGATTGAAAACCTGCATAATCATTTTTACAATCCCGAAACTGAAATCACTATTACTGCCGGGGCAACGCAAGCTATTTTCACCATAATTGCAGCTACAATAAGTAAAGGAGATGAAGTAATTATTTTCACTCCGGCATACGATTGTTATGGGCCAACGGTGGAATTGTTCGGTGGAAAGGTTATCCCCATTCAACTAAAACCTCCATTTTACGCTGTCGATTGGCAGGAAGTTGCAGATAAAATCACTTCCAAAACGAAGATGATAATCATCAATAGTCCGCACAACCCAAGTGGAATGCTTCTTTCTGAAGAAGATATGCTTCACTTGCAAAATTTGGCAGAGAATAACGACTTATTGATTTTAAGTGACGAAGTTTATGAACACATTATTTTTGATGGCAATATGCATCAAAGCGCTTCAAAGTTTGAAGCTTTGGCATCGCGAAGTTTTGTTACTGCTTCCTTCGGAAAAACATTTCATAACACGGGCTGGAAAATGGGGTATTGTGTTGCGCCCGAAAGTTTGATGAAAGAGTTTCAAAAAGTACATCAATTTGTAGTTTTCTGTGTGAACCATCCTTTTCAAAAAGCATTTGCTACTTATCTGAAAGATCCTGAACACTATTTAAAACTTTCAAATTTTTACCAGCAAAAGCGCGATTTCTTTTTGCATTTAATGGAAGGTTCAAACTTCAAAATAATTCCGTCAAAGGGTACTTATTTTCAAATGCTCGATTTTTCAGAAATTTCAAATGAAAGTGATATCGCTTTCGCGGAAAGGCTTACGAAGGAATTTAAGATAGCCACAATTCCTACTTCAGTTTTCAACGAAGGGAAAAAAGACTTTAAGCAAATACGTGTTTGCTTCGCCAAAACAGATAAAACTTTAGCACAAGCAGCTGAAATTCTTAAACAATTCTAATTACTTAATTTTATTCCGTCTTTACGTCACAATAAGTTTTAGCAATCAAAACATTAAAACAACCGATTGCTTTTTAAAGCATTAGCACTTTTAATCGTTATTTTCGTAAAGCTCACAAAAACCCTTTCAATTATGGAAAATAACAAAGACAAAAACTACCACAAAAGCGGAAACCCAAGTGGAAATACAGGCGATGCTTGGGAAATAAATGATGATGGCGCAGCAGATCAATGTCCATATTTCGGCAATACCCAACAGCAAGTTGCTGGTGGTGGTACAACTAATGGCGACTGGTGGCCGAATAGTTTACGATTGAATGTGCTTCGTCAACAAAGCGCAAAGTCGAATCCGATGGAAAGTGATTTCGACTATAAAAAAGAATTCAAAAAACTAGATTACGGTGCTTTAAAGAAAGACCTCATAAATTTAATGACCGATTCACAAGACTGGTGGCCTGCAGATTATGGCCATTACGGAGGTTTATTCATTAGAATGGCTTGGCATAGCGCGGGAACATACCGTGTTACCGATGGTCGCGGTGGTGGTAATACGGCAAACCAACGCTTTGCACCTTTAAATAGTTGGCCAGATAACGGAAACTTAGATAAAGCACGTTTATTACTGTGGCCAATCAAACAAAAATATGGCAAGCAAATTTCTTGGGCAGATTTATTACTTCTTACAGGAAACTGTGCTTTGGAATCAATGGGTTTCAAAACCTTTGGTTTTGCTGGAGGTCGCGAAGACGTTTGGGAGCCAGAACAGGATGTTTATTGGGGTTCAGAAACACAGTGGCTCGGCAACGACAAAAGATATGAAGGGGGGCATCTTGAAAAACCTTTAGCAGCAGCCCATATGGGTTTGATTTATGTAAATCCAGAAGGTCCCAATGGTGAGCCAGATCCGTTAGGTTCTGCACATGATATTCGAGAAACCTTCGGCCGAATGGCAATGGACGATTATGAAACAGTAGCTTTAATTGCTGGCGGACATACCTTCGGAAAAGCCCACGGCGCTGGCGATGCTGAAAAATATGTAGATTCTGAACCTGCGGGAGCAGGCATTCAACACCAAAGTAAAGGGTGGATAAATAGTTATAAATCTGGATTTGGTGACGATACCATAACCAGTGGTTTGGAAGGTGCTTGGACGCCCACGCCAAATAAATGGGACCATGATTATTTTAGGGTATTGCTAGATTATGATTGGGAATTAACCAAAAGTCCGGCTGGCGCACACCAATGGAAACCAACGGCGGCTTCTAATGCGCACAAAGCGCCAATGGCTCACGATGCTTCAAAAACGCAGGATTTAATGATGTCTACCGCAGACATTGCATTAAAAATGGATCCTAAATATTTAAAAATCTCAAAGCACTTTCGTGAAAATCCTGAAGAGTTTGAAGATGCTTTCGCAAAGTCTTGGTATAAATTAACCCACCGCGACATGGGGCCAGTTTCACGTTATTTAGGTCCCGAAGTTCCGAAGGAGGAATTGCTGTGGCAAGATCCAATTCCCGCAGTTAATCACGCCTTAATTGACGAAAACGATATTGCTTCATTAAAGACTAGCATCTTCGATTCTGGTTTAACTGTTTCTCAATTGGTTTCTACCGCTTGGGCTTCGGCTTCAACGTATCGTGGGTCTGATATGCGTGGAGGAGCCAATGGTGCTCGAATTAGATTAGAGCCACAAAAAAACTGGAAAGTTAATAATCCTTCCCAACTTTCAATAGTTTTGGGAAAAATGCAAGAAATTAAAAACGATTTCAACAATAATCAAAATGGCGATAAAAGAGTTTCAATGGCAGATTTAATTGTTTTGGGCGGAAGTGCAGCAATTGAAAAAGCCGCTAAAAATGCTGGCCATAATGTAAATGTTCCATTTACACCAGGAAGAGGCGACGCTTCGCAGGAACAAACAGATGTTGATTCATTTAAACATCTTGAACCTTCTGCAGATGGTTTTAGAAATTATTTGAACCCAAATCAGCACGCTTCTTTTGAAGAACTTTTAGTTGATAAATCGCAACTTTTAACGCTCACCATTCCAGAAATGACTGTTTTAATTGGAGGAATGCGTGTTTTAAAAACTAATTACGACGGTACAGACCACGGTGTGTTTACCGATAAGTCCGAAACATTAACGAATGATTTCTTTGTAAACCTTCTCGACTTAGGGACTACTTGGAAAGCCATTGGCAATGACGATCGTGTTTTTGAAGGGCGCCATCGCTCATCAAATACTTTTAAATGGACCGGCACGAGAGCAGATTTAATTTTTGGTTCTAATTCAGAATTACGTGCAACGGCTGAAGTTTATGCGTGCGAAGATTCTAAAGAGAAATTTGTAAACGATTTTATTGCCGCTTGGCACAAAGTGATGAATTTAGATCGTTTCGATTTAAAATAAGAGAAATGTCAAATATTTTATAAATAAAACAGAGTTGCTAATTATGTGACTCTGTTTTTTTACTTTTATAACAAATGAAAGAACAACTTTTTAATGCCATCAGGCAGGAAAATTTAGGTGATGTTGAAAAAATTTTGAAGCAATCGCCAGAATTAATTTCTGTAAAAGATCCACGTGGATCTACACCTTTACTGCTTGCAACTTATTATGGCCTTTATGAAATTTCAGAAGTGCTTTTGAAGTATTCACAGAATCTTGACGAACAGGACGCATCAGGCAATACGGCTTTAATGGGTGTCTGTTTTAAAGGATTTGACACACTCGCAAAACTATTATTGGAAAACGGTGCAAACCCAAATATTGCGAATTTTAATGGCGCGACAGCACTTATTTTTGCCGCCACTTTTGGAAGAAAAGAAATAACAAATATGCTTATGAAAAATGGTGCGGAAAAATTTACTAAAGACGATAAAGGACTCAATGCTATAGACCACGCCAAGATGCAGGGAAATCGTGAAATAATAAACCTCTTGGAAAGTAAAAACTAATTTTTCATTAAGCTTATTCAATTAGGGAAAAACTATCAAACACTATCAAACACTATCAAATTTTGAAAAAAAATCTCAAAATAACAATCATTCAAAGTGAGCTTCATTGGGAAAATGCAGCGGCTAATCGCGACATGTTTTCAGAGAAAATAAAGAATATTGAAGGTGAAACAGACTTAATTATTCTCCCAGAAATGTTTACTACGGGTTTTACAATGAATGCCAAAAAACTTGCCGAGCCCAATGATGGTGAAACGCTGCAATGGATGATTCAGGAAGCGAAAAATTACAATACCGCCATTACGGGTAGTGTTATTATTACTGAAGAAAACAATTTTTACAATCGCTTGTTTTTTGTTTTTCCAGATGGAACACACGAAAAATATGACAAAAAACACACCTTCACTCTAGCCCGAGAAAATGAAACTTATACTAACGGAACAGAACGCATAATAGTAAACTACCACGGTTGGAAAATCTGCCCATTGGTTTGTTACGATCTTCGTTTTCCTGTTTGGGCGAGAAACACAGAAGATTATGACGTTTTAATTTATGTTGCTAATTGGCCAAAGGTACGCACCGTTGCTTGGGACACGCTACTTCGCGCTCGAGCAATTGAAAATATGGCATATTGCATTGGTGTAAACCGTGTAGGCTATGACGGCAATGATCACGAATACATTGGCCACTCCGCAGTTTATGATGTATTGGGAATACAAATTTCTTCCTCAGCTTTTGGAGAATTTATTGAAACTGTGAGTTTAGAAAAAAAGTATATTTCAACTAACAGAAAACACCTTCAATTTTTGAATGATCGCGATCAATTTACTTTAGAATAAACGTCTCGTTTAAGCCCCAATTGGCGCGCACTTCAATTTGTTTGGGGTAATAAATTATTTTTTCTGGTTGCATACGGGTTAGGAAATTACCAGAATCCCAACGCCTATTTTTGTTATCGTCGTAAATAATCCGCAGAAAATATTTGTCTGGCGATAGCGAATCGAAAAACACATTTTTGTTTTCGAAAAGGTATTCTTCTGCCACCACATTATACTTGCTATCTAACAATTGTACAATTATTGGCAATCGATCAATATTTACCATTGTAAGACTTAAAGTGCCGTAATCTGACGCTAGGCGCGTGTTTACATTGAACAGAATGGAGTCGTTAGTTTTTTCAAAAAAATCGGTCAATGCTCCTGGTAATACTTTAATGGAATAACTTTGCTCTTCCTTTTTCGGAAAAAATATTTCAGCCCAGTTATATTCTGTGTTCAACCGTACTGTTGATTCAACTACTATTGAATCTTTCGTCATTACTTCAAATTTTGATGCATCAAAAGAAATAATCGGAGTATTGGCGCGCAATTTAAACGTATCCTTCAGTTTTAGCGTTCCTGTTTTTAATGCTGAAATATTCAACGAATCCTTAAAAAGAGCTCGCATTCGCACCGTAGTTGTATCGACACTATTTTTGTTCGCAACTTTAAAAACCAAAGAATCTACTTCTATTGCGGGCTTAAACCAATAATGAAGCGAGTCCTTTTTTTCATCTTTAAAAACTGCAGAAGTATAATCTTCCGGCACTTCAGAAAGCACATCAATCGCTAGACTATCGGCACGACCTTCGTAACCAAAAACTATATGGTTTTTACCAACTTGGGTTGGACGAATAAACTTATAATCGGGGGTTTCCTTAAATAGCGTCAATGCGTATGTAGAATCTGTAGGCAGTGTAATTAGCTCTTTCACAAAACCAATCTTATCGTTTTTTGGCTGAAAAGTGTAATCGTTACTTTTTTCTTTTAATGCTAAAAGCAGATACTTGCCTTCCTTTAAATTGCTTAATTCAAATATTCCTGTTGAGTCTTTAGTTACGGTAATGTAGGTTGGTTTTTCAGAATAAATAAGTGAATCTGAAAAGGTTTCATTTACCTCATAAAGCATTACTGTAGTAGGGAATTCTGGCGCAATTAGTTTTGCATCTTTAATCTTTCCTGAGAGTTTTAAACTATCTATATAACTTCCTGTGGAGAAAATATATTTAAAATAATCATACTTATTTTCTTCGTTATTATCCACAATACTGTTTCCGAAGTTGAAGGAATAGGTAGTATTTGGCTTTAAAGTATCGAGAATTTTTATCTTCAAACTTTTAGAAGTACTTAAAGGTGTTATAAGTGGCGCAAATTTCATTGGTGGTGAAATGATGAGCTCTTTAGTTATTTCCTTTAGTTTTATGTATTCGTTAAATCTGATTTCAATTTCATCGCCCGAAAAATTGGTAGTGTAGTTTTCAGGGATGCTCCTAACAATAACCGGTGGAATGGTATCGCGTGGGCCACCCGATGGCGATCCCTTTTTTGCACAGTCTACAAAAGAGAGTATAAATAAAAAGGCGATGGGAATATAAAGTAGGCGGTGTTTCACTTAGAATTCTTTAAAATTACTTGACGCGGGGTTATGGTTTCAAAATTAAACAATAACTAGCTACAATTAACAAATAACTTTTAAGCTATCGCAATTGTGGCTATACTGATGGTTACCTTTTCTGCTTTTAATAATTGGATGGCGCATTTTTCTAGGGTTGCCCCCGTGGTTATAATATCGTCAACCAACAAAACATGTTTGTTAGTTATTGCTTCCAAATTTTGAATTGTAAACATTTCTTCGGCTTCAAAGCGTAAAACTCGCGTTTTAAAAACTTGCGAGCCAGATTTTGAAACTTTTATTAAAACATCATCGCGATAGGGAACATTAAGTGCTTTGGCAATTTCTTTTCCAAAGCCTTCCACCTGGTTGTATCCGCGTCTTTTCATCTTTTGTTTATGAAGCGGCACAGGAATTACCACCTCGATTTCTTTATACGAATCTATTTCTGCTAGTTCAGCACCCAGCCATTTTCCGAAAAAACTACTCACCTCCTTCTTACCTCGGTATTTTAAATTATGTAATAATTCTTGGGTCAAACCTCTCTTTTGAAAATGAACAATTGCCGTGGCGTTTTTCACTAAAAACCTGCCGTAAAATCTATTTATTAGTAAATTACTCCCTGATTTATGAATATTCGCCAATGGCAGTGAGTGAATGCATTTTATACAAATCACCTCTTCGCCCTTTAATAACAGCTGTTTACACCCTGTGCAAACCTTCGGAAAAAGTAGATTTAACATAATTTAAGAATTTTTACCATTTTATAAACGTTTGTTAAAGAATTACCTACCTACATTTACGGACTAAACTTAACTAGTTAATTATGACAACAAACGAAAACAATAGTGGTAAATTTAAGATACTCATAGGAGTACTTTCTGTTTTACTTATCGCCCTAGCCGTATACACGGTTACCCTATTTAATGATAGTAAAAATACGGTTTCAAATCTTGAGATGCAAAAAGCAGACATCGAACAAGAACTGGAAGGATTAATTGCGAATTATGATGAAGTAATAAAAGACAACGAACTGAAAGACAAAGACTTATTAGCTGCTCGCGAGAGAATTACAGTTCTTTTAGATTCAGTAAAAGACTCACAAGCAAACGTATCTCTTATAACCAGATACAAAGCAGAATTAGGCCGATTAAAGCAAGAACGCATCATGCTTTTTAAACGTGCTGACAGTTTAATTGCGGTTAATAGAAAACTGGTTGTGGAACGAGATAGCACTTCGAATGAACTTCAAAATACACGTATGGTTGTAGATTCTGTGAGCCAAGAAAATGTGGTAATGAACGAAACCATTAAAAAAGGTTCTGTCGTTAAAGCGACAGATTTACGGGGTGAAGCGGTAATTATCAGAAACAGCGGTAAAGTAGTTGACACAAAAAGAGCAAGTCGTGCAGACAAAATTAGAGCATGCTTTACTTTAGCTCCAAATGCTATTGCTCAAAAAGGAGATAGAACGCTTTACATTCAAGTAATCAACCCAAGAAACAAAATGATGGGCGATGATGCTGTTAAGCAATTTGAAGCCAAAAACATTAACTACAGTGCATCCACAAACGTTTTCTACGAAAATGAAGAATTAGATGTTTGTATTTTAGTTAATTCTTCTGAATCAAACCTAATTGAAGGTCGTTATACAATTAATCTTTATGACGGTGCAAACCTAATAGGTACCACAACAATGGAGCTGAAATAAACTTCTTAGAAAATAAAGAGAAGGTTAGTTTAAAATAAATGAAACCGCTGTGAGTTATCACGGCGGTTTTTTTATTTTTGCGCTATGGCAAACAACGACGATCAATTTAAGAAAGTAGTCTCTCACGCAAAGGAGTACGGTTATATTTTCGCATCGAGCGAAATTTATGACGGACTTAGCGCAGTATACGACTATGCTCAAAACGGAGTAGAATTAAAGAAAAACATTCGCGAATACTGGTGGCGAAGCATGGTGTATATGCATCAAAACATTGTAGGTATCGATTCTGCAATTTTAATGCACCCAACAATTTGGAAGGCTTCCGGCCACGTTGATGCTTTCAACGATCCGTTGATAGACAACAAAGATTCCAAAAAACGTTACCGCGCAGATGTTTTGGTTGAAGATTATGCCGAAAAAATCTATCAAAAAGCCCAAAAGGAAATTGAAAAAGCTAAAAAGCGTTTCGGCGATAGTTTTGATGAAGCGGAATTTGTAACAACAAATCCACGCGTTGTAAGATATTTAGAAGAACAACGCACCATTTTAGAACGTATGGCTCGCTCGCTCGAAAAAGAAGACTTGGCAGACGTAAAAGCGTTAATTGAAGAGCTTGGCATTGCCGATCCAGACACTGGTTCTAAAAATTGGACAGATGTTCGTCAGTTCAATTTAATGTTTGGAACTAAACTGGGTGCTTCTGCCGAAAGCGCAATGGACCTTTACCTTCGCCCAGAAACTGCGCAGGGTATATTTGTAAACTTCTTAAACGTTCAGAAAAGCGGAAGGATGAAAATCCCTTTCGGAATAGCGCAAACAGGAAAAGCTTTCCGTAATGAAATTGTTGCGAGACAATTCATTTTCCGAATGCGAGAATTTGAGCAGATGGAAATGCAATTCTTTGTACGCCCAGGCGAAGAGCTTAAATACTACGAATACTGGAAAGAAACTCGTTTAAAATGGCACCTTTCCTTGGGAATGGGAGAAGAAAACTACCGTTTCCACGATCACGAAAAAATGGCGCATTACGCAAATGCCGCAACAGATATTGAATTCAACTTTCCCTTCGGCTTTAAAGAATTGGAAGGTATACATTCCAGAACCGATTTCGATTTAAAAGCACACGAAAAATTCTCTGGCAAAAAGCTACAATTTTTCGACCCAGAATTGAACGAAAGCTATGTTCCGTATGTTGTGGAAACCTCAATTGGTTTAGACAGAATGTTTCTTGCCGTTATGAGTAATTCGCTTCAGGACGAAACTTTAGAAGACGGTAGTGTAAGAACTGTTCTAAAATTACCAGCAATTTTAGCGCCTATAAAAGCCGCTGTTCTTCCGTTAATAAAGAGAGACGGTTTACCCGAAATTGCACAGAAAATTATTGACGCTCTGCAATGGGATTACAATGTAATTTATGATGAAAAGGATGCCGTTGGAAGACGCTACCGTCGTCAAGATGCCGTTGGAACACCGTTCTGTATTACCGTAGATCATCAAACTATTGAAGACAATTCAGTTACAATACGATACCGCGACACTATGGAGCAGGAACGTATTCAGATTTCAGAAATTTCAGAAAAAATGAAGGAAACCATTTCATATAAACACTGGCTTTCCGAATAATTTTTCAAGTGATTAATTCTATATTTCCAAAAAGGAGCGTATTAATTTACGCTCCTTTTTTTATGTCAATAATCTCAGCCGGGGTGGCTCTATCACAACGGTTCATTCTTCGTAATCCGTTGAATTTTATCCATACTTTTAGACCATCTTTTTTGTAAGTTTCTTCCAGATTCATAGGATCTAAATAGTAAAATTCCATTTTATCGCCAGGCATTTGGATGGTATAAGGACAGTCGCCTTCTTTATCTGAATATACTATCGTACCCAGCAAATAGCCTTCAGCCATCAATTTTTGAGGATCCATTGTTTCAGTATTTATTGTGGTTTCTGTAGTTGTGGAAGTTTCAGAAGTGTTAGTGCTTTGTGTTTTCTTTTCTGTGGTGCCACAGGAAAGAACTAATGCTGAAAAGACTGCGATTACTATTTTTAAAAACATTTTTTCCTTTTTTTAAATGATTTATGAAGATACAAAAAAGGAAACATCAATTCAGCAATGAGAATTGAAATATCTCGCAGCATTCCGCGTGGCGCTCACCTTAAAAATACGCTCGCAACTGTACACTGCCCGTATGCACTGTTTTGGTGGTTTCACTTTTTCTTCCAAAATAGGAGAAATTAGCATCTAAATATTTCGTAATCCGCTTCTGAAAAAGCATTCGCCACGTAAAATTTGTTCCCGGTTGTAAGCCTTCCAACATTTGATAAGCAACGGGAGAAAAAGGATTTCCTTCAAAATTGTTGTCGATGTAATTAAACTCACCGTTCATTGAAATCTTTTCGGCGTTGGTGTATGCGAAAGAAAAACCAAGCGTTTGCTGGTTTAGCGACTCCATATTCCCCAACTTATTGTCTTGATTTGCAAATTCATAAAACACATCGAAACGTGTCTGCTGACTAAGCAAGTAAGAAATTTTCGGGTTGAATTCATTCGAATTAAGAAGGTAGTTTCTACTAGCAAAATTCTCCGAAAGGCTTTCATTGCTGCCCGTTGCGCCCTTTAAATTAAGCAACCAGCTTTCATAAAATTTATGATTGAAATTAAATTGATGACTTTCTAAATTATTGCGTTGCAAACCTACGGCGAGCAAATTATCTGACGAGGTTGAAATAAATGTATAGCTGGTTGTGTAACGTTGCTTCCCGCGATTGAAGAACAAAGCGTTCCTAAAATTAAGAACCAATCCCAATTGATCATCGCCGCCATCTTCAAACGGATTTATGTTGAAACCATCCTTTTTTCGCTTTACTTTTCTATCTAAAACGTAAGAAGTTTGATTGTAAAAATGTGACAGCAGCTTTTTGAAACCTTCTTTATTAGACCAGTTTTGTGGGTTCAAAGTAAGAATCTGACTAAATTTATTCTGCCTAATTTTTAAAAAAACTTGATTGGGTAGCAATATCCGTATATATTCTGCTTGGTCTTGAAATTGTGCCACTTCAAATTCTTCCAATTCTTGAATTCCGTTATTATTATAATCAATCCACACATAAACACCCTGCCCTGGCTCCGTTTTTACATACGTAAATTCCTGCTGCGCAATTACTCCGTTGTTAGATTCTAAGGCTGTATTTAAGCGAATTCCACCATCAAATAATGCCTGATTATAGAGGAATCTCGAATTCAATGAGCGTTCTGTTTCGCGCTTGTCGATATTTAAAATTGAATCATTTGGGTTGAAAGCGGGACCCGATTTTGGTTCGTAATTCAATGTTCTATAATTCGCAAAAGCCGAAAGCTGCGTGTTTTCAGTATTTATAAGTCTCGATTTTAAATAGTATGTCTTCGATGAATTCACTTTTTGAAGCAAATTATTGCGAACACTATCGTTTACACGAAATTGATAACCGGCTTCCACAAAAACTTTGGTGCTGTCACCAATTCCAGAAAATACTTCGTACGAACTAAATTTCTGGCTAATGGGCGAAATACTATCGCGAACCACGTCTTTAATTTGATTGTCTTCCAAGGCAATTTTTCCACCAACCCAAGCTTTTTCGAAAGAATAAGTAGTTCTGTTGTTGAACCTAAGAAATTTAGAAGAAATAGAATCGGCTTTGCTATCTAAATAACTTCCGTAGGTAAGAAATCGCAGTTTTTTCAGCTTTAAATCTGAAGTAATTACATGCCGTGTTCCGTTGAAATTTTCGGAATAATTTAAATTTTGAAATTCATAACGGCCACCTCCATTTTTAAGATGAGAAAACTCAACCCCCGAAGTAATCAAACTTTGATTCCCCACAGGATTAATAAGGTTCCAATCGCGATTGAATTCAATATTATAAAGTCTTTCGATAGTCCGGAAATCTCGTTGAACAAAATCTAAAGTTCCAAAAGCTTCTACTTTTAAAGTATCTACGGTTGTTAAAACGCGTTGCTTAAAAGCCAACCTTCCCGCAAAACCATCGTTGTTATTATCGTCAATATCGCTGAAAAGGTTTAAGTCGTTTTTACTACCTGCAACTTCAAAATCTACAATTGTTTTTTCCGATGGATGAAACCTTCCGTTTAAACCACCAACCTGCAGTTTTATTGGAGCATTCAACCTAATAACAGGAGCATAATTTCCTTGGGGCACGCCGTTTACTGGCGGCACATATTCAAAAATACGGCTAATGGCGTTGGTATCGCTAATTACATAATCGCCATTATTTGCTCCTACAAGAGAAAAACGCACGGTAAAAAGTTCGTCGTCTGGGTTACTTGAAAAAACAAAAGCCTCCTGCCCATTGATAATTTCCTTTTTGTAAAGAATTTTGTTTTCAGCATACGTGTCGGGAGCGGCTGATGGCGCATTCATCAAATCACGATCGTCGCCCGCAGCCATGAGGATTGCTACTTGTTCTTCGGAAAGATTTTGTTGCAACGGCTGATTTTTCGCATCGTTTTCTGAATATACATACACGCCCAAGTCTAAGTTTTCACTAGAATAATTACCGCCGCCGAAACCAATAAAACGCGTGTAACTTCTATCGGTATATTGATATTCTACCGAAATACGCATGTTGCTAGTGATAGGATATGTTGGGTTAAATTTTATTTCGCCAGCATTGTAATCTATTACATAATCTTCGTTTTCGCCGCGGTTTAAAAGCAATCCATTTACATAAACCCGCTCGCTGCCCGAAACCACCAAAATATAAAGTTCGCCGTTAGGACCAACTAATTTATACGGACCTTGGTTTCCTTCCTGCCCAATAAATTCACTTTTTGAAAAAACGCCGCGCACCAAAGCACCCGAAGCATAGGCCGAAATTTTTGAACCGTCTTCATTGTTATTAGTTCCGCCAAGCGATATTCCCTGTACTTTTTTGGTAAATCTTCCAAAATAACTATTGTTGTTTTGAAGATCGATATCGCCAGCGCGTATGTTCCAATTTTCACCATAAAGTTCAATAAAAATCTGGTCGAATTCATTTAAACTTTGCGAATAGCCACCTTCCTGCGTTGGAATATTGGCATCTTGAATGGAAGCACGAATGGAAACTTTATCGCTCAGTTTCCCCGTAATTTGTAAATCGAGTTCACTGTTTACCACCGCGTTTTGATTATTCCCAATAGTGATGCCGCGCGTAATACTTCCCGAAGTATTTAAACCATCAAAAGGCGTGAAAACATTTGTATTCGTGCTTTCGTCCAGCGAATATAACTTGTCCATTTGCCCTGTATTTTCAACAATAATTTTTGGGTCGAGGGTGTAGTAATCTCGTGTTAAAAAATCGGGATACTGTAAATATTGAATGCTAAGCGAATCCTGCTGTTGCTGCAATTCTTCTGAAAAAATAATAATCCCCTTTTTGAAATCTATTCGATAGCTGAATGGATTCGGAGAATTTCCATCTTTATCTAGAATTACGAACCTCTTTGGGTTAATACCCGCGCTGTCTAAAACCACGGTATCCCTCAAAGCAACCTTCTTCTCTTTATAATTTGAAGAAATATCCTGCCCATAGCCAGAGGCCGCAATTATAAATAGGAAAAGAAACAGGTATAACTTCATCAACTATAAAACTAAACACTTGGGTTTTTATTTCGTCGGATATTTTATGATAACCTTTTAAGAAATATTTAGGGTAAAAATACAATCTTATTTACTTTAGCAATTCATAACATCTCTGTGAAACATTGTCGCTCGTAGTACAACTCAGTGGAATATTTTTACCACAAAGAACAGGAAGAAGGCACAATGTTCCGCAAAGAAAAAGGATTTAAGTTTGAAAATAATATCATACAACGTAAACGGAATTCGCGCTGCTATGCGCAAAGGATTTATTGAATGGCTACAAGCTGCAAACCCAGACGTAATCTGCATTCAGGAAACAAAAGCGAATTTTGATCAAGTGGAAGTTGAAGCAATTGAAAAAGCTGGTTATCCGTATCACTATTGGTATAGCGCCGTAAAAAAAGGATATAGCGGTGTTGCAATTTTTTCGAAAATTAAACCGAATCACATAGAATACGGTACCGGAATAGAATATATGGATGCCGAAGGAAGAAACCTTCGCGTAGATTTTGATGATGTTTCTGTGATGAGCTTGTATTTACCCAGCGGAACAAATATTGCCCGTTTGGAACACAAGTTCACGTTTATGGACGATTTTCAGAAATATATTGACAACTTAAAAAAAGAGATTCCAAATCTAGTTATCTGCGGCGATTATAATATTTGCCACGAAGCGATTGATATTCACGATCCAGTTAGAAATAAAAATGTTTCTGGCTTTTTGCCAGTGGAAAGAAAATGGCTCGACGGATTTATGAAAAGTGGCTTTATAGACAGTTTTAGACATTTCAATAAAGAGCCCGATAATTATACGTGGTGGAGTTATCGCGCAAATGCCAGAAACAATAATAAAGGCTGGCGAATAGATTATAATTTGGTTTCGCAACCGCTATTAGATAATCTTAAACGTGCCGTTATTTTGCCGGATGCAATGCATAGCGATCATTGTCCGCTTTTGGTGGAACTTGAATTCCCGCGTAGGCGGGAATCTTAGGTCAGAATTTGATAGACCTTTCTGAAAAAAATAACCTATAACACAATGAAAAATTTATTCTCGCTTCTTGCTATTATTTCTTTCGTTGGATGTGCATCTTATACCGATGCTAAATATTTCGATTGTCCAAAAAATAAAAATTATAGGATGGACACTGACAAAAAAGAATTGATTTATAAAATATTGAAACGCGCCGTTGTTCAAGAAAAAGACGTTCCAGACAATGATTTAATAAGAGATAAGCAGAAAATTTATATTTCAGATTTTTACTACGGTGCTTTTGAGGGCGAAGAAGCGAAAAGAACTTTTCCGCTTTCTCATTCAGAAATACCTTCAGAAATCAAAGGAATTTCATTTTGTATGAAATCTAAACCCGAGTTACAGATCATCGCAGATAAAACTACGGATTTTCTATACCTAACCTTCGGGGAAATTGAAATTGATGAAGATACTGCTACAATAGGAATTTCTACTAATTGGCAACCAATAACGAATAGCAAAGTTGCATATTTAAGCGGTGGCGGTTATGTTTGGCAGTTTAAAAAATTGAATGGTGAATGGAAATTTGAAAAGATTTTATTTCAATGGGTATCCTAATTTTACTGCATGTTCATCAAAATATCCTACAAGGTTTTTGAAACCTTGCAGGTCCAACAAATAATAAAAAGATTCCCGCATACGCGGGAAATAGTATGAAATACACAACCCTGCCCAATACAGATTTAAAAATAAGCAAACTCTGCCTCGGCACTATGACTTGGGGACAGCAGAATACTGAATTGGAAGCCCACGAACAGCTCGATTTTGCAATTGAAAAAGGAATAAATTTTATTGACTGTGCCGAAATGTATCCCGTGCCAGCAAATCCAAACACACAAGGCAGAACGGAAACGTATATTGGCAGTTGGTTGGCTAAAAAGAAAAATCGCGAAGATTTAATTATTACTTCAAAAATTGCGGGGCCCAGCCGATCGATGGACCATATTCGCCAACCTTTAGATTTCAGCAAAAAATCTTTGGAAGACGCTATCGATAAAAGTTTGAAGCGCCTGCAAACGGACTATATAGATTTATTCCAACTTCATTGGCCAGAACGCAATACCAATTATTTTGGGCAATTGGATTACACGCACAAAGAAGACGAATCTTGGAACGATAATTTTGCTGAAGTGCTTCAAACTTTAGAGGAATTCGTAAAAGCAGGGAAAATTCGCCATGCGGGACTTTCAAACGAAACGCCTTTTGGCGTGATGCGCTTTTTGGAAGAATCTCGAAAAGGAAACTTGAAAATGATTTCTGTTCAAAACCCGTATAATTTGGTGAATCGGAAAGACGAAATTGGTTTGAGTGAAATTCTTCAGCGTGAAAATATTGGCTATTTGCCCTATTCGCCTTTAGGATTTGGTACCCTTACCGGGAAATATTTAAACGGAAAAGCAGATGAAAATTCACGAATCAATCAGTTTAAGCAATACAGTCGTTACAGCAGTAAAACCGCTTTTGAAGCAACGGCAAAATATTACGAAATTGCCAAAAAGCACAATCTAAGTTTTGCGCAAATGGCGTTGGCTTTTATACTTCAGAAGAAATTTGTTACCGCCCCAATTATTGGCGCTACTTCAATCACTCAACTTTCAGAGAATATTGAAAGCATCAACATTTCACTTTCAAAAGAAATTTTAAAGGAGATTGATGCCGTTCATAACCAAATTCCGAATCCAGCGCCATAACCACCCCGTGCGCAAGCGGACACCCCTCCTTAAAAAGGAGGGGAACAGTGCCTCCCCCTATTTTCAAAGGGAGGTGCCGAAGGCGGAGGGGTTATACAAACGCACTATACCCCGTAATTGCTCGACCAACAATTAAAGAATTAATTTCTTTGGTGCCTTCATAACTGTAAATTGCTTCGGCATCTGCTACAAATCGAGCTACGTCATATTCCAGCAAAATTCCGTTACCGCCCATAACTTCGCGGGCTTGACTTACTACGTCTCGGGTTCGCATACTGCAAAAGACTTTTGCCAGTGAGGCATGTTCATCGGTCAACAATCCTTCATCCTGTAACTCCGAAAGTCGGAAACACATAGTTTGCATTGCGGTTAGGTTTGCAACCATTTCTACTAAATGATTTTGAACTAACTGAAACGAAGCAATAGGTTTCCCAAATTGTTCGCGTTTTTTGGTGTATTTCAGCGCAGCTTCGTAAGCACCGCGGGCGCAACCAACAGCTTGCCAAGCCACACCGGCGCGGGTCATTCTTAGCACTTTTGCCGTGTCTTTAAACGAATCGCATTTTTGAAGTCGGTCGCTTTCGGGAATGCGACAGTCGGTTAAAGTTATAATCGCATTCTGCACTGTGCGAAGCGCCATTTTATTCTCCATCTTTTCGGCTACAAATCCTGGGTTTCCTTTTCGCACTAAAAAACCTTTCACTTGGTCGGAAGCCTCATCGCGCGCCCAAATAATTATTACATCGGCAAATGTGGCGTTCCCAATCCATTTCTTTTGTCCGTTTAAAATCCACTCATCGCCTTCTTGTCTGCAAGTAGTTCCCAAACCGCCTGCAACTGCAGAACCTACTTCCGGCTCAGTTAAACCAAAGGCGCCAATAAGCTCCATTCGAGCCATTTTAGGGAGCCATTCCTGTTTTTGCTCCTCACTTCCGCAGATATAAATTGAGCCCATTGCCAAGCCGCTATGCACTCCAAAAAATGTAGAAATGGACACATCCACACGCGCAAGTTCCATTGCTATTATTCCTTCCATTACGTAACTTTCATCTGGCGTGCCGTAGCCTTTATAAGTGAGGCCGCAAATATTCAACTCTGCCATTTTTGGAATAATCTGAAACGGAAATTCGGCTTTATTCCAATATTCATTGGCTATCGGCTTTATTTCGTCTTCCATGAAATTGCGAACTTTTATCTGTAATTCGCGTTGTTCGGGAGTAAGCTTTAAAGCTAAATCGTAAAAATCGCCGTCAATGGGCGGCAGTTTGTGCTGTCCCTTTTTTCCACCTTTGTGTTTCAACATTTTCATTAAACCAGCTAATTGCCGATCATCGAGTTCACCAACGGTTTTCATAATTTCAGAAAGATCTACTTTTTGAGAAAGTTTGCCGAGCGCATCCAGATCAATCTCTTTCATTAAATGAAGGGTCTGTTTTATTTTGGAAAAAATGGACATAGTTTGTTTTTTCAGAATTGAATTCTAAAGATAATACTATGCACTTCTCTTTAGGCTAAATAAAAGTTAATTTGGAGATAGTGGTTTTATAACCGTTTCGTTTATATAACCCTTTAAACCGCTTGAAGTTTGAATGTGAAACCACTTTTGATTTTTGCCCAAAACAAGAAGTGTATCGTTCTTTTTCAAACTTAAAAATTCTTTATAAACCGCAGCAGGGCCTTTGTGAATTTCAGATCTATTTTTTAAAGTGACTGCTTTTGTGATAGTTGAAGATATTTCACTGACTTGAATTTCGGTTTTTTTAATAAACGAAAGAGGATTCACCGCGCCTTGCGATTTGTAAATTCCAAAATGAAGATGCGGATCGGTGGTTATTGCATTGCCAGTGTTACCAACAAAACCAAGCGTATCGCCAACTTTTACTCTTTTCCCTTCAGAAACCGCTATGCTGTCTAAATGTGCGTAATAAATAGTTTTTCCGAAAAGGCCATCTCGCAACCAAACCTGTTTTCCGCCAAGACCGCCATCGCCAACAGAAGTAATCCTTCCATCTGTTACCGCCACAACCGGCGTTCCGCGAGCAGCAAAAATATCTATTCCTTCGTGCGAACGGCTTCCGTCACCGCGCGGGTCTGCCCAAAAACTCTGAATATTTTTATTATCCGCACCACTTACGGGAAATTCGTAAAGCGGTTCAGTATAAATTTTCAAAATAAAGGGAAACTGCAATTGCATTTGTGGTTGTACAATTACTTTGTAATAACCAGAAATTTCAATTTCTTGTGAAAGTTTTGACTGTTTATCTTCGGCACTTTTTAGATGTTTAAATATTTTAAGTGAATCGGTCTTCGCTTGAAAAAGATCGATAAAGATCGAAGCTGAATCGGGAGTTTTTTCAATCTCAACTACGATGCGTTCTCCCTCTTTTAATTGAATATTATAACTGTAAACATTAAAATTATCTCCGGAAAAAACGCCGCTTTCAGAATACGGAAGCGTAATTTGTATGCTATCGCGTTTTGCGCTTTCAAATGCAATATTCCAACGAAGCAATAGCGAATCGTTTTTTGAAAAATTGCGTTCGTAAACTTCGCGCGCGGTTGGTTTTACAAATACATCTGCCGCTTTTTGAATTTCTTCTTTGCAGCTCGAAATAAGTATTCCCAAAAGAATTAATGCGGAAAAAAACCTCTGATTCATAGCGATGTTAAAGTAACAGAAATTAAACCACAATCAACCAAAAAGATGATGCACCACATCGTGAACCTTCGCCACTTTTATAATGTTTATGTGAAAATTGTTCTTCGGAATTTTACAGTATTTTGAAATAACGATGGAAGTAAAACCTAATTTTTCGGCTTCTAAAATGCGTTGCTCTACGCGAGTCACGGGACGAACTTCGCCCGCTAAACCAACCTCAGCAGCAAAGCAAAGACGTTTATCTATAGCAATATCAATATTTGAAGAAAGTACTGCGGCAACAACGGCTAAGTCAATCGCCGGATCGTCAACGGTTATTCCGCCAGTCACGTTTAAAAAAACATCTTTTGAACCAAGTTTAAAACCTGCACGTTTTTCTAAAACGGCGAGAATCATATTTAGGCGTTTAGCATTGTAACCTGTTGCGCTTCGTTGCGGTGTGCCGTAAACCGCGCTGCTCACCAAAGCTTGAATTTCAATCATTAAAGGGCGCATTCCTTCGAGAGTTGCGGAAACTGCGGTGCCGCTTAAATCTTCGTCATTTTTCGAGATTAGTATTTCTGAAGGGTTTGAAACTTCCCGAAGACCACTGCCCTGCATTTCATAAATACCGAGTTCATTTGTGCTTCCGAAACGGTTTTTATTAGCGCGCAGAATTCTGTAAATATGGTTTCGGTCGCCTTCAAACTGCAAAACCGTATCTACCATATGTTCCAGAATTTTTGGTCCGGCAATATTTCCATCTTTAGTAATATGACCAATTAAAATTACGGGAGTTGCAGTTTCTTTTGCAAATTTTATAAGCTCAGCAGTTGTCTCCCGAATTTGAGAAATACTTCCGGCGGTGCTTTCAATAGCATCTGTATGTAAAGTTTGAATAGAATCGATTACTACAATATCTGGCTCAATTTCGGCTATATTTCTAAAGATGTTTTGAGTTTTAGTTTCAGTGAGAATGTAGCAATTTTCAGAAATAGGTTGAATACGTTCCGCTCGCATTTTTATTTGTTGAGCACTTTCTTCACCTGAAACATAAAGTGTTTTATAGGGTAGCTGTAATGCAATCTGAAGCATCAACGTACTTTTACCAATGCCAGGTTCGCCACCCAAAAGCGTTAAAGACCCGGGCACCAATCCACCTCCGAGTACTCGGTTTAATTCGTTGTTTTTTGTGTTCAGTCGCGCTTCTGCTAGTGTTGAAATTTCAGAAATACGTTGAGGCTTGGCGTGTCTATTACGCTCGGTTCCCGATGAATCTGGAGATTTCCAGCTTACCTTTTCGGCTTTCTGGATAATTTCTTCTGCAATAGTGTTCCATTCTTTGCACGCGTTACACTGCCCTTGCCATTTAGCATATTGAGCGCCACAGTTTTGACAGAAAAATGTTGTTTTAGTTTTAGCCATAATATTTCCGCTAAAATAAATATATTTACGCTATCAACCTTCGCTAAATGAAATACATATTCCTCACATTTTTTTTCTTTGGCATATGTTCAATGGTTGCAACCGCCCAGCGATACCAATTTAAAGGATACAAAACAGAGGAAGGGCTTGTTAGCAATGAAACATTTGCAATACTTCAAGATAGCCAAAACAGAATTTGGGTGAGCACTACTGGCGGACTCAGTTGTTTTAACGGTAAAACTTTTACCAATTACACTACTGAAGACGGGCTGGCTTCAAATATAGTATTCAGCATTTTAGAAGATTCTAAGGGACGCATTTGGGTGGGAACGCTCGATAATGGCGTAAGCATAATAGAGAATGGTAAAATCACGAACCCAAAGGGTGAAGATTATAATAGTATGGGAGGCGTAACTTCTATATTGGAAGGCGCTGATGGCCTGATATATGTTATTTTTATAAATGGCATAGCAGTTTATAAAAATGGCAAGTTGGAGAACTTGTTTAAAGATGCTACTAAAAACCAACTTTCGGGGCTTCAAAGTGCTGCTTGGTATGATGATAATACAATGTACTTGGCTTCTACGAATGAGGGTATTTATAAATTGACTTTAGACCCCCTTAAAATTGAAAATATTTATAACCAAAAAGATGGTATAAATAATATTTGTTATTCCACTTTGGTGGATTATGAAAAGAACATTTGGGTGGGTGGATATGGCGAACTCTATAAAATAGCTAATGGCAAACTCACCTTATATAAATTTAAACCTGAAGATTTTGATAAGAATCGAATCTACGGAATTTTCGAGGAAAATGACACCGAGCTATATTTAAGCCTTGAGGGTAATGGATTTGGAATTTTTAATAAGCAAACAGGCCATTTAGAAATAATAAACGAAGCACAGGGACTCCCTACAAATTATATTTACCAAATCATAAAAGATACGGAAGGCAACCACTGGATGACTTCTTATGGCGAAGGAATTATTCGATTTAGAGATACTTCATTCAAAATTTATGACGAAACACAAGGGTTAGCATCGGTGAATGATATTGTGGAATGGAATGGGAAATTAATATTAGCAACGAATGATGGAGTAGTTGAGCTAGACGACAACAAGAATATCCGTCAAATTACTAAAGGCAATCCTATTAAAAATCTGTTTATTACAGCAGATAATAATCTTCTTTATAATACTGGCACAGCGGTTTTTGAACTCGCTATAAATAGCACCTCAGCCAAACTTATTGATGAAGGCGACTACAGTTTAATTTTCAATAACAAGAATAAAACATTTCTATTCGAGACCGATAGAATTAAGGTTCTTGCTAAAGACTCCACCTATTATATAAATTCAAAAAGATCCATTGCCATAGAGTCTATTGGAAACCGTTATATACTTTGTAAAGTAGGCGGTTTGTTTCAAATGAAGAATGATATAATAGACACTATTCCTGGCCTAGAAACTAATTTGCACCACGATTTTAGAAGTTTAGATGTTATCAACGCCAACGAAGTAATTGCTGGAGGTGATAAAAAGTTATATCATATAAAACTAGAGAACGACCATTTTAAAATTCAGACTTTTAATATGAGTCGTTTTGGTTCAATAAATCATTTTAGAGCCTTAAAAGTAGATGGCAACGATTTATGGCTAGCTGGAAGAGATTTATTGATAAAAGTAAATCTTGATATTTTACTAAAAAAGGACTCTATAGTTGCAAAATATTATGGCACTGCCCCCCATTTTTTGGGAAATGACATCGACTTTAATTCACTTTTAATAACAAAAAACAAAACAGTATTATCTACCTCGTTAAACGGAATTATTGCCTTCAATGAAAATGCATTCATACCCAATACCGAACCGCCGAAACTAGATCTTTCAGATGTTTATTTATTTTCGGAACCTTTAGACGATGGCATTTACAGGACTCCAGACGGCATAATCCTTCCATATCAAAAAAACTATTTAAGTTTTTCGATGGAAGCTATAACGTTTACTAATCCCGAAAATGTTAAGTTTAAATACCGAATGAAAGGCCTTCGAGATGATAACCATTGGTCTGAACCCACAACCGATTCAAAAGCTGTATTCTCTTACTTACCACCTGGAGATTATACTTTCGAGTTTACAGCTGATAACGGTAATGGTCTTTGGCAAATACATCCCTATGAATATTCTTTTAAAATAGAACTCCCCTTTTGGAAAACCTGGGTTTTTTGGGTTTCCTTATTAGCATTTACCGCTATAAGTATTTTTACTATTCAATATTATAGAAGCAAAATAGAACGCAAAAGAAATGAAATTTATACCCATAATCTCATTAAAGCTCAAGAGGAAGAACGCACTAGAGTGGCACGAGAACTTCACGATAGCGTGGGGCAAAAACTGATGCTTCTTACTAAAAAAACAAAAAATATTGGGAATCCTGAGATGGAAACACTAGCAAGCAATACGCTCGATGAGCTGCGAACAATTTCTAGAGGACTCCATCCAGCAACCTTAGAACGGTTAGGGCCAACAGCCGCAATCAAAAATATGATTGACGAAGTAGATACAAATACAAATATTTTTTTCACCCATCACATTGAAAATATAGACGATTTATTGAGCAAAGAAGCCTCCTTGCATTTGTATAGAATAATTCAAGAAGTGCTAAATAATATGGTAAAACACGCCGAAGCTAAAGCAGGTTCTGTGACGATTGCAAAAAAGAAAAACACTATTGAAGCAATTATAGCAGACAACGGAAAGGGTTTTGAAATTTCGGAGAAGGCTAAAACAGTCGCAAGTCTGGGAATGAAAACCTTGATGGAACGCGCAAAAATTTTAAATTCAAAAATTGACATTAAAAGCCAAATAAATAAAGGCACTAAAGTAACCCTTACTATCCCTATTTAAATGTTAGACAAAAGTAAAATCTCCATTGTAATTGCAGACGATCATCCCATGATTTTGAAAGGATTATTCGACGAGCTTAATGATAACGAGTATAATGTTGTAGCCCAAGCCACAGATGGTATGCAAGCTTTGGAAAAGATTTTAGTCCATAATCCAACCATCGCACTGCTGGATATTGACATGCCAATTTTAACAGGTTTCGACGTGATAAAAATGGCAAAACAAAAAGAAGTAGACACTAAGTTTATCGTGCTTTCTTTTCACAAGGAAACCGAATACATCTCGCAAGCACGGGCGCTTCAGATAAATGGATACCTATTAAAAGAAGATTCATTTTCGGAAGTTGAAGAATGCATTCAGGGTGTTTTGAATAATGATATTTACTTTAGTCGTTCTTTCGAAGCTTCTTCGCTTGCCAGTATTTCGGAAGATTTAAAAAAGTTGACGCTTCTAACTACTTCCGAAAAAAAGATTTTAAAACTAGTCTCCGAACAATTGAGCAGTAGTGAAATTGCCGATAAATTATTTATATCGGTTCGCACGGTAGAAAAACATAGAAGCAATATAATCACGAAAATGGCAATTGAAAACATATCGTCCAATTCACTTGCGGCTTGGGCGTATTTAAACAGGTTGACTATTAAAGAACTTTAGCGGTAATACTCAAAAAACCTAACTTTTCAGCTTTTAACATTTTCACAAAAACATTTCAAGTCTTTGAAATATAATCGCATACCTAAATATTTAAAAAAATAAGTACCTTTCAAAACAACTAAACAAATATTCTTCCACATATAGAATGACAAAAATATTCTTTTATTTTTTTCTGCTACTATGGACGGCCAATTTCGCTCAAACCGGACGAATACTTCAAAAAACATATACAAAACAAGAAGGTCTTGATATTGATGTTATTTCGGCCATGGCATTCGATAATGATGGTTTTTTATGGCTTGGCGGACAAAATCTTTCTGTCAGAAAAATAATAATTAGCGATAAAAAACTTGTTTTACAACGCTTTAACGGGAATACATTTCACAATATCTCTTTACCTCAATACAAGAATAGGATTCTTAAAGTAAATCAAATTTATAAACGGGATGATGGCAAATTCTATGTAACAGTATCACTTGATCAAGGAGCTTTGGTGCTGTTGTTTGATCCTTACACCAGTCGTTTTCAAGAATGTAATTTTCCAAACTTCGGAAACCCTATTGAAGCGACCTCATCAATTTTTAAATATAAAGGCAAAGATTATATATTATTCCAAAAAGAAGGTAGCATTACCTTGTGCATAATTGAGAGTAGCTCTAAAGTTATTCCTGTCTTTTCTTTTAAGCCAGAAACAACTAAATTTTTCGTAGATCTTTCAACTCGTTTTATTCCGTTTGATGATTTCTGTATAATTAGCGATGATAATTTTTTACCTACCGCATTCGATTGGAAAGGTAATAAACTAAGGAATTTTACGGATATATCTTTTAAAAACTCAAATACAAATCTAAAAAAAACGTGGATCGATGAGGTTTTTAAACACAACGATACCGTCTATTTTTTCAACTTTAATAATCCGCAGTTATATTTTGTTGATGAAAAAAACATAGCTATTCTTCCTGTAAATGGCAAAGCGAATTTTTTAGCAAGCGATAATTTATCTACCGTAAATGATGGTTTTAACAACAATTCAATAGTTACGGTTAAAAACAATCAAATAAATTTTCATGAATTTAAAAAAGGCAACTTAGAGTCACTTTTTACTGAAATAGATTTTGATTCCGGAACGGGTGTTCAAGTAATTTCAAATAATCTTAAAAATGAAATTTGGGTCGCAAATGGAAAAAGACAGCTGCATCAATTTAAATTTCCGTCGCAGAAAATAAAAACGTTCCTATTAAATAAAGGAATCCGTAGCCTCTATAAATTAAAGGCAGAAGAATATCTGGTAGCGACAGAAAAAGATGGATGGTACAAACTAAATACGAAGACCCAAAAAATTGAGCCGTATATTCTTACTGATGGGCAAATTAACGTATTGCCAATTTCTTCGAGAAATATAATAGCAGGGGAAGATGGGCTTTGGTCCAATGATTTTGGAAATATTATAAAGGTTGATACGACCTCGCATACCGTACACGAATGGCGTCTTTTTCCAGTTATTTGTATGGAAAAACCCAACGATTCTACGATTGTTTACGGCACAAATGAATATTATTTGATGTCCTTCAATACGCGTCTCAAGCAACATAAAAGTCTGTTGTTGACAGATTCTTTGTACATATACGATTTGGCTTTTAAAAGCAAAGATCCGCTTATAGTTGCAGGAACAGATAAAGGTCTTCTAACCTATAATCTGGAAACGAAGAAGCATAAATTTTACGGTACGTTACAAGGTCTTGAAGATCCTTTTATTTTAATGGTAGATTATACTGATGAAAATGGATTCGTATTAGGCACACGCTCTGGGAATGTGGTTTCTTTTGACCCAAAAACAGAAAAATTTAAAACAATTTATAAAGATGAATTAAAAGCTGGAATTGCAACCATACTTTATGAAGATACGCTGTGGTGGATAAATACATTTAATGGGCTTGTGGCCTTTAATAAATTAGACTGTTCAACAACGCGTTACTCTACTCAAGATGGATTGAGTGATAATGAAGCCAATAGATATAGTGCACTTAATACCGAAGAAGGCTTTTTGGTTGGAACATTGAACGGCTTAAATTATTTTAATCCACATGATTTAAGACCTCAGGAGAGCATTTCGAAATTAGTCCTACTGAAGGTTAAAAAATATGACTCCGAGAAAAATAAAGTTGAAGAAATTTTAAACAGAAATGCTTTTGAAACTAACAAAACAATAGTTCTTTCATCAGAGAACAGGGCTTTAGAATTAGATTTTTCAGTTACCAATGCAGTTTCGTCTCCTGAAAACACCTATAAATACAGGCTTAATAATGAAGAATGGATAAATTTAAACAAACAACAATCTATTCGGTTTCCCAATCTTGCTGCAGGGAACTATTTATTGGAAATAGAAGCTTTGGATTTTTCAGGAAAGAAAATCGCAGAATCACTCTTTTTGAATATAGACTCCAAGAAATTCTTTTATAAAACAGGGTGGTTTTATCTTTTACTATCATTGGCGTGTATTTTATTTATGTTTTGGATGTTGAATCAAACGCGAATACGACGAAAACTTCAAGAAAAATTTTCGCACGATCTTATGCAATCTCAAGAAAATGAACGCACGCGTATTGCTCGTGAATTACACGATAGTGTGGGACAACAACTCACTCTTATTAAAAAGAAAGCCCAGAACCTCGAGCAAGATGAAATAACCAATTTAACCCATAATGCGCTTGAAGAAGTACGGGAAATTTCACGGGGGTTGTATCCTTCAGTTTTGAAACAATTGGGGCTTTCGGAATGTATTGGACAATTACTTTATGATCTCGATGAAGAAACTAATATTTTTTTCACAATAGAAATTGAAAATATAGACACATATTTTAATGAAGAAGCAGCCTTGAATATTTATAGATTTATTCAAGAATGCCTTACAAATATTATAAAACACGCTGAGGCAAAAGCCGTTTCTTTAATGATACAAAAGCAGAAAAATTCGATTTTAATTTTTATAAGCGATAACGGAAAAGGGTTTAATACTTCCGATTCATTCAAACAAAAAAGTCTGGGACTTAAAACCTTGTCGGAGAGAATCCGTATTTTAAATGGCAGTTTCTTAATTGAAAGTAAACCGGGAAAAGGAACAACCATAAAGGCACATTTGTCTATAAAAGATGGAACAAAAAAAGACTAGCAACAAACGATTATCCCCTACTTTTAGAAGGTTAACACAATGAGTTGAAGAGCTACAGTTTTTAAGAAAGTGTAATAAAAAAAGCTATACCAGAAACAATCCGGTATAGCTTTTTAAATGTACTGAACACTTTTTATTGCTTGAGGAGTTTTTTAGTAACGACTCCTTTTTCAGAAATAAACTGAATAAAATATAAGCCGGAATTTAAATTTTCAGCTTTAAATGTGAATGAATGTTTACCCGCCTCTATCAATGAGTCGGTTAGAATGGTAACTATTCTTCCACTAATATCCTGTACAATTAATTTTCCATGGATAGACTCGTCCAGACTTACCGTTATTGTTGATTCATACGACATTGGATTAGGATAAACTGAAATATCAACCATATCATCCCAAGACTGGGTTTTGTTATCTATAGATTTTTCAGAATTACTAACTGCTATTACTTCTGGAGTTCTATAATTAACCACGTCCTGACACGAAACACTTATTACAAGCGGTTCAAGGAATCGATGGCCAGTGTATCCTGAATTGTCTTTAAATTTAATTGTTTCCGCATAGCAACTACCTTCCAGTAAACTGTCATCAAATTCCACTTTACCCTCTGGTGCTATAATCGTTCCTTGAACTAAAGATTCCTTAAAATGTGTGGAGCCATGACCATCTACAAAGTAAAATATATCGCGTGTTGAAGTTCCGTTTATTGCAACAAAGGATAGATCTTTTTTATTCGCATCCCATTTGTGGAGAAATAGGTTTACAGGCCCTTGTGTAGCATCAAACTGAACAGTAGCATGATCCTTAGAAAATTTCCAATCTTTAATATAGTAATCTCCCGATTGAAGTATAAGAACAGCATTCTCCTCTAATTTTACTTCCTTGTACGTACCCGGCGGAAGCATGAGGGTTTCATTTCTTGCTACTTTTATCTTTATTTTACTAGTATTTATAGGGAATGAGAGTGCAGGAATTTGCGGCAACGTTGCACAAGAAGAATATTCACTTATTTGACCTAATGCTTCAAATTCTGCTTTATTCCCTGAAATATCGATATAAGAACTAGTTTGTACATAATCTACAATTACATCAGATTCTCCTTTCACTTCTATCTTTTCTCCTGAATGTAAATCTCCTACAATAATTGCAGGCCCAGAATTGTATTTTGAAACATTTTCAAATTTAATTTTTTCAGTGGCACCAGCATTTCCTTTTGAGGTGCGTTGCGTTTTACTGAAAGTTAAATACTTTGTACTATACACTGCAAAATCTTCTAAGGAAGAAATTACACTTGCGCCAAGGTCAACAGTTTCAACAATATCTGGCGCCGTGGTCGATAAAGTACACTGATTGAAATTACTTTCTACAACTGTGCCAATAGGACTGATAGCAAATGCTTTTGAAGAAACATCATAGGTTACGGTACCAAAACATCCATCACCTAGGATTGCTGAAGTTTCAGGTTTGACTCTAACTAATATTTCAATAAATTTATTTTCATTAACAGCAATGCTATTCGATACATCTAATAAATTAATTTGTTGATCCCCGTCAAAAGTTGCGCTCGTAAAAAAAGAATCACTTGTAATACATTCTACTGAAAATGATTCAGTTGAAGCAAATGTTGAAGCCAAGTCAAAATCTACCCGAACATCGTTTAAAACAACATCTCCATTATTCTGAACACCAATTTTGTAAACAACCAAGCGTTCACCTCCACCAGCATTCACCACATCTTCTACAGTTACCGAACTAATAGAAACTACTGGATTTTCAGGATCTAAAATAAAATTAGGCAACTGAAATACATTCGACGGTTCAAGGTGTATCGTATGATCAATAATCGTATTTTCTCCTACCATATTACGATTCGTAGTAAGCTCAACAAGTGTTTCATTTATAACATTTGGAACATTAATTTCTGCAAATTTCACTTCTACACTTTCAAAGTATTTTTGCTTTGAGAGCGATTTAAAATCTCCATTCATAAAAGTAGTCCCAGAAGCATTTTGTGGTTGGTTTAAATCTGAAGGAAATTCTGCAATAATGTATTGTCCAGCTATTAATGATACAAGTTGATTGGTTCCGGTATGAGATACTGTGTTGTTTTCATTATAAACGGTATAAATCATGGATTGGCCCAGATCAATTTGCAAATTCACCACAGGAGTAAAATCAAATTGCATTTCCTGATCTACAGTAAATTTTGGTGAAATATCGCCTAAATCCATACTTCCTAAACCACCACCTAAGCTGAAACTAGTAGTAAAACCTGCATAATCTAGAAACGAAACCAAATCGTATTTCAGATCGCTCAAATCACTTTTATTCCCCGAAACAGAAATTGTTCGGCCCCCATTACTGGCTGAAAAGCCCAATTCTGAATTCGATACTTTTTTAAAAGTTCCTTCAATTTCAGGTAATGTTGGGCCATTTGGCGGTAAATCTGGAAGAGTAACAGTAACCGTATTTTGATTTGGGAAAGTCGCTACCGAATAGCTAGTTCCATAGGCTCTATTATATGCATTGATTAGTGTCTGACTAATATTTAGTAATGGCGTAGCAGGTGAAAGAGCCCCGCAGGAAAATAATTGAGCTTCATTAGCATTCGGTCCGAACGCATTTTCACAAATGTTTAGCACGGGAGGAAAACTGGGGATTCCAGGACCATCAAATGAAAATTCAAACCCTTGATTAAACGTATATAATGTTTTACAATAACTTGGAAGTGGGTCTGGAGGGTTAACACCAATTCCGAAATAAGCATTAACGCCTACGTTTGCGTGAAAATCTAGGTTTTGAAGCAGCGGACCTACCTCTTGATTTATAAATGGAGGGGTCACCTTTAACTTATCTTGCTTAGAAGGTTCCAAGATTGTATATGCGGTATTAATACGGATGTCATCACCACACCCAAAAGTATTCTGTTCCGGATAAGTGATTGTAATTTCAACAGGATAATCAATTTCAATATTTGAATTTCCAACTTCGCGAACTAGATAATATCCACCTGCATCTACAGAAGCACCCACAGAAAAGGTTGGCGTAAATCCTGAACATAAAATTCCGCCGCCACTATTCGCAGCATTCTGTAACCAACCCGGTATGCTAATTCCGTTCGCTCCAAGCAAACCAACAGCCACATCCAGCCCAATATTTGGAGCCCGGTCGCTTTGGAAATTCTTTGTGAAGCTCACTTGAGAGGCACCTCCAACTAAAGGAGTAGGGTCTAATTGTACATTATTCATATTTTCTTGATAACTAAAGTTCTGTGATACAGAACTAGTAGTTCCAGCAACTTGCCCAATCAAGGCAGCACTAGAAAAAATACTTAGTATTAAAAAAGAGTAGAATTGTTTCATAATATTGGTTTTAAAAGTTAATACCACAATTGAAACAGAAGATGCGTGAGGCAAACTAAACGCATCAAAACGCAGGAAAATTTAAAAGTAAGAAATGGGAAACCTTCTATAATAATACGAATTATTATTATAGAATTTTCGTCAATTTTTACGTATGGGTACGTAGTAAAACCTGTTAATAGCCCATTTTACTAGTGGTTGCAAATGTGTGAAATTTTAGTCGCCTTTCAAATATTAAGAAACATGCTTAAGCAAAAGCCGTATCTTTAAAAATACTAAGGAAAAAATTACGATTTTAAGTTTTATTCGCAACAACGGAAATAGCGTAATTGAAAGTAATCCGGGAAAAGGAGCGAAAATAAATACAGAAGCTCTCAAAATAAATGAACAGCAAAATAAAAATATTAGTAGCAGACGATCATCCCATGCTTTTAAAAGGTTTGAGCGACGAGTTAAAAAGCTTTGGTTATACAGTTTTGGAAGGTGCCTCTAATGGTGCCCACGCATTAGATTTAATTACCGAACTACAACCTGATATTGCAATGTTGGATATTGAAATGCCTTTACTTTCAGGGTTTGAAGTAATAAAAAAATGCAAGGAAAAAAATTGTAAAACCAAATTTATTTTACTCACTTCGCATAAGGAAAAAGCTTTTGTGCTGCGCGCAAAAAAATTGGAAATTCAAGGATATTTATTAAAAGATGAGCCCTTTTCAGAAATAAACAAATGCATCCAGGCTGTATCAAAAGGCGAGTATTATTTTAGTAATATATTTGAAAATGTGTTTAGCACTGAAATTTCGCCTCAGCTCGAAAAAATAAAATTTCTTTCCCCTTCTGAAAGAACCATTGTACGCTTGGTGGCTCAAGAAAAATCTTCTAAAGAAATAGCAGAGTTACTTAGCATATCGTTTCGTACTGTACAAAAACATCGCACCAATATTATTTCAAAACTGGATTTACCTGCCAGTACAGATGCACTTTCAGTTTGGACACAGGAAAACAAAGAAATTATTTCCTCCCTTTAATTTTATTTTAAAGTACGTAAATCAACCCGATATAGAAATCGTTAATCTTAAGCGACCCAAGTGGTTTGAATTTTTGATGTAGTATGAAATTTAATACCCAAAATCACTCTTTATCTTTTCCGCTCTATCTAATAGTTTGTCTATTGTAATAAAATCTACTTCCTCTTTATCATAAGCTCCTTGAAAGATTTTCATTGCTTTTTTGGGTTCGCCAGTTTCTTCATAATAACGTCCCAAATAGTAATCGCCAAGAACAGTTTCTGTGTATTGCTTTTTCGCCAATGTGGCAATTTCTCGAAGTGATTCCCACTGCTTTAATTTTTCTGAAGCAGTAGCTGCAGCTATATAATCGTTTACTCGAATGTTATTTGTAATCCCGAAAAGATCTTCAATAACTTTATATTTATCAAAGAGATATTGACTAACAGGCGTTTTCAATTGTAGCAAAACTTCAGAATATTCTTTTTTGCTAATGGGTCTATAAACCGAAAATATTTTTTCCAAAGCATTCGGAATACCGCGTCCTCCTAAAGAGTAATGGGTTGCACCATCAAAGTTGTCATAATAATAGCTAAACGTTTTGCTTTCTAAGCCACTTAACTGTTTGTTTAAATCTTCAGTTGCTTCCATCAACCCTTTTATATCATCAGTTCCAGTAGCTAAATAGTAAAATATTTTTTCCTTTATTTGAGGTATTCTGTCTACCAGCCGTTGCTCCATCATTGGGGCCATATCCGGACTCAGATTGATATATCCATTAAGTAACGGTGGATCTTTAAAAAGATAATAGTTTAAAAAGTTGGCTGTAAAGTCGTGCCCAACCCCAATAATAAATTTAGCCGTGCGGTATTTTTTATCAATATATGGTATTAGTTCCAGCCCAATAAATTCAAAGAATTTTGCGCCTTTATCATCTGGAAAGAAAGTATTGTCATCATAAGAGCAATCAAAATAACGCGAATCGTCCTGCATAATTCCAACAACAATAGACTCTGGCATGTCTTCCCAATAACTAAAATAATCTACGTTTCCTGCCACAGGCTCAAATAGATAATCAGCATCTAACACTAAAACGATGGGGTATTTCTTGTCAACGTTTTTATCGTAATTTCTGGGAAGCTGAATTTTCAATCTACGGTTCTGGTCTAGTTTAGTAGATTTAAATTGTTCGTATATAATTTGCGAAAAGGATGCGTTGCTCAGTAAAACGCACATGGAGAACATCAAAATATTTTTCATTACCCTAATTTTTTAATAATTGGAAAGGTAACAAATTAATCATTTGTAAATTTTAAGAAATCAAGATTTACGAAATAAAGGGCTACAATTTTAGTCGTTTCCTGTTATAAATAGGAAGCAATACCAAAGATAGCACGCCAAAGAAAACAATTGAGCCAATGTTTGAAACCCAAACAATCCAACCGAATGCAATGCCCACAGTTGTGGCTATCCCGAAAATAGTTAGAATACCAGCAACCGCAGCAGGATAGGTTCCAAAGCCACTATTAGTAAAAGCAAAAGTGAAACTACCCACTACAAAAGCAGTAATTATAGTGCTAAAAGGAATGTTGGAAGTTTCAGGCAAAGCGTGCAGTGCAGTATAAAAGGAAAGTAGGTACAAGCCCCAAATAATAAATGTGTGAAAAATAAAAGCTCCTTTTTTGCGCATTTTCAAAATACTGAAAACACCTTCTTTTAAGCCTATTACGAAGTTTTTCAACTTCTTATTAATGTTTGATTTTGAAAATTTAATATAAAGCGGAATGCTTATGACGCCCAAAATAATTCCGAAGATAATAACGTATAATAGCGAAGAGGGAATACTACTAACAACATAATCGTACAACACTTCAAACTTTACTACTAAGGCCACAACAGTGAAGAAAAGCAGAAATATTAAATCTACAACTCTTTCAGAAATAATGGTTCCGAAGCCTTTTTGGAACGGCACTCCTTCATATTTATCTAAAATAATACCTCGGGAGAATTCGCCACTTTTCGGAATAAAAATATTCATTAAGTAGGCGACAGAAACGGCCATAAAATTGTTAGCCAATTTAGTGTGATAGCCCAATGGTTCCAACATAAACCCCCACCTGTAGGCTCGCGAAAGATGGCTTAAAATACTAAGCAATACCGAAAGCAATACAAAGCCGTAATTAGCATCTGTAAAATACTTTTTGGTTTCGGCGAGTTGTTGTGGGGTGAAGGATTGATAAATATACCAAATCAAGAAAATCCCCAAACCTAACGGAACGGCAATCTGTAAAAATTTTGAAAGGGAACGACTCAATTTAACGAAGTAAATTTGTTTCCTCGTCTGGGAAAATTAAGGATGGTTTAAAGGCTTTTGCCTCTTCCACCTCCATAATTGCATAGGTAATAAGTATTAGCACATCGCCTGGGGCCACGCGTCTTGCAGCGGCACCATTAAGTGTTATTTCACCACTATTGCGAGGACCGGGAATGGCGTAAGTTTCGAGTCTTTCGCCGTTATTATTATTTACTATTTGAACTTTTTCGCCTTCAATAATGTTAGCGGCGTCCATTAAATCTTCATCAATAGTAATGCTGCCAATGTAATTTAGATCGGCGCCTGTAACTTTTACTCTATGGATTTTAGATTTTACTACGTGTATTTGCATGGTGCAAAGGTATTAATTTAAAGACATATTATCAATCAGCCTAATTTCGCCTGAAAATGCTGCAATAAAAGCTCTGTATTTTGAAGCTTTACTTTTACGCTTTGCGGTTTTCAGCGTTTCTTCGTTGGCGATTTCAAAATATTCTAATTCTATATGTGAATTTTGCAAAAACCGTTCCGCAACCAAAGCATTCAAATCTGCAATAGATGTTGAATCAAATTTTTCGCGAATTTCTTTTAAAGTTTTATGAATAATTGCAGCTTCATCAAACTGTTTTGGGCTTAGTCGTTTATTTCGCGAACTCATTGCAAGACCGTTGTCCTCTCTTAAAATAGGGCATCCAACGATTTTTACAGGAAGTTTTTCGATAGCGACTAATTTTTTTACTATCTGTAATTGCTGAAAATCCTTTTCGCCAAAATAGGCCGCATTTGGTTGTACAATCTTTAAAAGTTTGCTCACCACGGTTCCCACTCCGTCAAAATGTCCTTTTCGGTGTTTGCCTTCCATTTCATTCTCCAAAGCGCCAAAATTATATTTCTTTGCTGCAACAGAATCGCCATACAAATCTGAAATCTCTGGCAAATACACGATTATTTGTCTCTTTAAATTTTTTAATAGCAAAATATCGTCATCGGGCGTACGTGGATATTTTTGAAGATCTGTGCTGTTATTAAATTGAGTTGGATTTACAAAAATGCTTACCACCACTTTATCATTTTCTTCCAAAGCTTTAATAACTAAGGACATGTGCCCTTTATGTAATGCACCCATCGTTGGCACAAAACCTATTTTGTCATTTTTCGCCACGGAAGACAAGGCATGTACTAAGGATTCTTTCTGGGTATGTATTACCATAAAATTGCTTTAAGAGCGGGCAAAATTAATATATTAAAGACAATCTACATAAATTTTCGTAATTTTGCGTGTTTTTAAATGCCTCGATACTTCGAAGCAAATTGCAAATAATTCTAAAAAATCTAATAGATGAAAGATAAAAGAGTCTTGTATGTGTCATCAGAAGTAATACCTTATCTTCCCGAGACCGAGATTTCTTCAATGTCGTTTGAAGCTCCTAGAATGATCAACAACAATGGCGGCCAGATAAGAATATTTATGCCCCGCTATGGCAATATTAACGAAAGAAGGCACCAATTGCACGAAGTGATTCGTCTTTCGGGAATGAATTTGGTAATAAACGACCTAGATATGCCATTGATAATTAAAGTGGCTTCAATCCCAAAAGAACGCATTCAGGTTTATTTTATTGACAATGAAGATTATTTCAAAAGAAAAGCAACTTATGCAGATGAAGAAGGCAACTTCTATAAAGATAATGACGAGCGTGCTATTTTCTTCGCAAAAGGTGTAATTGAAACGGTTAAGAAATTAAACTGGGCTCCAGATATTATTCACGTTCACGGGTGGCTTGCAGCTTTTTTACCTTTGTACTTACGTAATTATTACGGCAACGAACCATTATTCGAAAACAGTAAAATTGTTACCTCTGTGTACAATACTGGCTTTGAAGGCTCGTTAGCTAAAAACACAATAGATAAAATAAGGTATGATGCTATTGATGATGAGGCGATAATAGAACTTGAAGACCCAAGTTATGTAAACCTTATGAAAATTGCTATTAAAAATTCAGACGCAATTATAGTTGCTTCTGAAGTAATTCCGAAGGAGCTTGAAGATTTTATTAACACTTTAGACAAACCTGTGTTAAAATATCATAATATGGAAAATTTTTCACAAGCATATTTAGACTTTTACAGCTCAGAAGTTTTAGAATAATCTCATCAACAATTTGGTTGGAATGTTTATAAAACATTTGATTACTAGAACTTAAAAAACAGATGAAGTTTCTCCCCATTATTTACAAAACAAATTAAACAAATAAGTTAGGCAAAATTCTTTCCTATTTATAAAACATTCTATGCAGATGAAAATTAAATCTTTGTTGCCAATTGCTGGTGCTATTTTCTTTATTGTAATCGCGCTTTCTTCTTGTGAAAAAGAAATTACAAATATCGGTTCCGAAGTGCTAGGTACCGAAATTCCAAACGGTATTTTAGACGACTCGCAAACCATTATATCTTACAGCCGAAAATTAGGTCCATTACAAAGCAACAGGCTTCCCGTATATCAATTTGGCGTTTATAACGATCCTGTTTATGGAAAATCAACGGTAAATTTACTATCCCAACTTACGCTTGAAAGTAGCGACCCAAAATTTGGAGACAGTCCTATTGTAGATAGCGTATTTGTTTACTTACCTTATTTCAGCACCGAAACGATTGCAGACAGTGTATCGACCTATGAACTAGATTCAATTTATGGGTCTGCGCCTATAAATCTATCAATTTTTCAATCAAAATATTTTTTGAGAGACTACGATCCTAACACTGGATTTCAGGAATTTCAAAATTACTATACCAACCAAGGGCCAACCTTCGAACAATTTTTAGGTGAAGAATTGGCCACAGTTACCAATTTTATTCCAACATCTAATGGTTATGTATTTAACGCAGGAGAGGATGAAGAAGTAAAACTTCCTCCCGGACTTCGCGTAAAACTGGATTCTACATTCTTCCAAACCAATATTATTGATATGGAAGGCACTCCAGAATTGCGAAATAGCAATAACTTCAAAAACTTTTTAAGAGGACTTTATTTCGATGTAAGTTCGACAACAGACGACGGAAGTCTTTTCATTTTTGATGCTACCAAAGCTTCTGTAACTATATATTACAGTTATAATAACGAAGATGATCCTGACGTGCGAGAAAACAGCACTTTCAAATTGAATTTTAGCGGCGGTGTTAGTGTGAATACATTTACAAACGAGCAGTTACCGCAACAAATACAAACCGCAATCGAGAATCCAAATATTCAAACCGGAGATGAAAATCTTTATCTGCGTGGTGGTGATGGTATTATTTCAGTAGTGGAATTATTCGGAAAGGATAACGACAACAATGGTGTGGCAGATGATCTTGAAACACTTCGCGATAAAAAATGGCTTATAAATGAAGCCAATCTAATCTTTTACGTAAACCAAGATTTAATGGTTGGCGGCGATACGGAACCTGAACGAATTATAATCTACGACCTTAAAAACAGTAATGTTTTGGCAGATTACAATTTAGACACTACAAACGGTTTAGATCCCGTGGACGCTCTTACAACCCACTATGGCAAATTGCAACGAGGTAGCGATGGTAAAGGCGAATATTACAAATTGAGAATAACAAACCATATCAGTAATTTGATAAACAAGGACAGTACAAATGTACCATTAGGTATTGTTGTTTCTCACAACGTACTTAACGTTACAACACAAAAATTACAAAATCCTATGGAACCTAGTATTAAACAAGTTCCTACAAGTACTGTAATTTCTCCAGAAGGCACTATCTTGCATGGTAATGCGTCGTCTAATCTAGAGAAAAGATTAAAACTTCAAATTTATTATACCGAACCAAATTAAAAGTCGATTATGTGTGGAATTGTAGGCTATATTGGCAAAAGAGAAGCATACCCCATTATTCTTAACGGATTAAAACGCTTAGAATACAGAGGATATGACAGTGCAGGAATTGCACTTTTTGACGGCACTGATATTCAACTTTGCAAAACAAAAGGCAAAGTTGCAAACCTGGAGACTAAAGCCAATAAAGAGATTACCCGAAAAGGAAATTTGGGAATTGGTCATACTCGTTGGGCTACCCACGGAATACCAAACGATGTAAACAGCCACCCGCACTATTCTAATAGTGGTGATCTAGTTATAATACATAACGGTATAATTGAAAATTACGGTTCACTTAAAAAAGAATTGATAAAAAGAGGATACACTTTTAAATCTGACACAGATACCGAGGTTCTAGTAAACCTTATTGAGTATATTCAAATTAAAGAAAACGTAAAACTTGGAAAAGCCGTGCAGATTGCTTTAAACCAAGTGGTAGGTGCTTATGCAATAGCACTTTTTGACAAAAAGAAGCCTAACGAAATTGTGGTTGCAAAACTGGGCAGTCCATTGGCAATTGGTATTGGCGATGACGAATTTTTTGTGGCCAGCGATGCTTCACCCTTTATTGAATTTACGAACAATGCCATCTATTTGGAAGATGATGAAATGGCAATTATTCGTCTTGGGCGCGATGTGAAAATTCGCAAAATAAAAGACGATATACTTGTTGCACCGTATATTCAAGAACTTCAACTTAATTTGGAGCAAATTGAAAAAGGAGGCTATGAGCATTTTATGCTTAAAGAAATTTACGAACAGCCTTCTGTTATTAAAGATACCTATCGAGGAAGATTACTTGCCGATAAAGGAATAGTAAGACTTGGCGGACTTGAAGATTATATAGAGAAATTTATAAATGCAGACCGCATTATAATTGTTGCTTGCGGAACTTCGTGGCATGCAGGCTTAGTAGCCGAATATATTATTGAAGATTTAGTACGCATTCCGGTAGAAGTAGAATACGCTTCTGAGTTCCGTTATCGCAATCCAATTATTTCAGAGAAAGATGTGGTTATCGCTATTTCTCAAAGTGGTGAAACAGCAGATACACTTGCTGCAATAAAACTTGCAAAGTCAAAAGGCGCTTTCGTTTATGGGGTTTGTAACGTTGTTGGCTCTACTATTTCAAGAGAAACCCATACAGGTACATATACACACGCCGGGCCAGAAATTGGCGTTGCTTCTACTAAAGCGTTCACAACACAAATAACAGTTTTAACAATGATGGCGTTGCGTTTGGCAAAAGCCAAAGGCACTATTAGCCAAAGCGATTTTATGCTTTATTTACGAGCGCTAGAATTGATTCCAAGCCAAGTTGAAGAAGCTCTAAAAACAGATGATAAAATAGAGGAAATCTCTGCTGTTTTTAAAGATGCTACAAACTTCCTTTACTTAGGAAGAGGTTACAACTTTCCAGTAGCTTTGGAAGGTGCTTTAAAACTAAAGGAGATTTCATACATCCACGCAGAAGGTTATCCCGCTGCCGAAATGAAGCACGGACCAATTGCTTTAATAGATGAACAAATGCCTGTTGTGGTTATTGCTATAAAAAGCGATCATTACGATAAGGTTGTAAGCAACATTCAAGAAATAAAAGCTAGAAAAGGAAAAATTATCGCCGTGGTTACTAAAGGTGATACTGTGGTAAAAGAAATGGCAGACTACGTTATGGAAGTGCCACATACAGCAGAAGCTTTAACACCTCTATTAACAACCATTCCTTTGCAATTGCTTTCCTATCATATTGCAGTAATGTTAGGCAGAAATGTAGATCAGCCACGTAATTTGGCGAAATCTGTTACTGTTGAATAATATTTCTTAGAGAAGAGAAACAAGAAAATTAATAAAATGATATGCGGCTTGAACTACTTTGTGGTTTCAAGCCGTTTTCTTTTGATTTCCATAATTCATTTTTTGAAAATATCCTGTTTCCTGTTTTCCTATGGTTCTAAATTAAGGGCATGAAACTTTGATTTCACAACACTTCAGAGGTTTTTGAAACCTTTGAGGTGTTTTACTATATAACCGTAAATTTTTTCAACATTCACGTTGCAATTTTCATTCAGAAAAAACTATCTTTGCACCGTTCAAAACAGGGGTGGTTTATTCGCCCTTAGATAACTATAAAATAAACAGTTACTCATGTCACAAAGCATAGGAAAAGTTGCACAGATTATTGGCCCGGTAGTTGACGTTGCGTTTGATAGCGGATCGGAACTTCCAAAAATATACGACTCGTTAGAGGTAAACAACAACGGAAACCTTTTGGTTCTTGAAGTTCAATCGCACATTGGCGAGAGCATGGTACGTACCATATCAATGGATTCTACTGACGGTTTAAGCCGTGGTGTAGATGCAGTTGCAACTGGAGCACCTATTCAAATGCCAATCGGTGATGATATATACGGTCGACTTTTCAACGTAATTGGCGATGCTATTGACGGTATCGGAAACTTGCCAAAAGCTGGCGATAATGGTCTTCCAATTCACCGCGATGCACCAAAATTTGAAGATCTTTCAACTTCTACCGAAGTTCTTTTCACAGGTATTAAAGTAATCGACCTTATTGAGCCTTATGCAAAAGGTGGTAAAATTGGTCTTTTTGGTGGTGCTGGTGTAGGTAAAACGGTACTTATTCAGGAGTTGATTAACAATATCGCGAAAGGCCACGGTGGTCTTTCAGTATTCGCTGGTGTAGGTGAACGTACTCGTGAGGGTAATGACTTGCTTCGCGAAATGCTTGAGTCTGGCATTATTAAATACGGTGATGACTTTATGCACTCTATGGAAAATGGTGGATGGGATCTTTCAAAAGTTGACAAAACTGTAATGAAAGAATCTAAAGCTACTTTCGTATTCGGACAAATGAATGAGCCACCTGGAGCACGTGCACGTGTTGCGCTTTCAGGTTTGACTATTGCTGAGTACTTCCGTGATGGAGCTGGCGAAGGTCAAGGGAAAGATGTACTTTTCTTCGTAGATAACATTTTCCGTTTTACACAAGCAGGTTCTGAGGTTTCTGCACTACTAGGGCGTATGCCTTCAGCGGTAGGTTACCAACCAACTTTGGCAACAGAGATGGGTGCAATGCAAGAGCGTATTACTTCAACTAAAAGAGGTTCTATTACTTCTGTACAGGCGGTTTATGTACCTGCAGATGATTTAACAGATCCAGCACCGGCAACAACGTTTGCCCACTTGGATGCTACAACTGTACTTTCACGTAAAATTGCTGAGCTAGGTATTTATCCAGCAGTAGATCCATTAGATTCTACTTCTAGAATTCTTACTGAGTCTATTCTTGGAAAAGAACACTACGGCTGTGCTCAAAAAGTAAAAGAGCTTTTACAGCGTTATAAAGAATTACAAGATATTATCGCGATTCTTGGTATGGAAGAACTTTCTGAAGAAGATAAAATGGCTGTAGGTCGCGCGCGTCGTGTACAGCGTTTCCTTTCTCAGCCTTTCCACGTAGCAGAGCAATTTACAGGTATTCCTGGAGTTTTAGTTGATATTAAAGAAACTATTAAAGGTTTCAACATGATTATGGATGGCGAATTAGATCACCTTCCAGAAGCAGCCTTCAACTTAAAAGGAACTATCGAGGAAGCAATTGCCGCTGGTGAGAAAATGCTTGCTGAAGTCTAAAAAAAGTATGCAGTATTCAGTGGCAGTTAGCAGTAACTGCTAACTGTAACTGCGAACTGAAAACTTATAAATATGTACTTAGAAATAGTAACCCCCGAAGCATCTTTAGTTGCTGGTGAAGTAGAAAGTGTAACTGTTCCAGGAGTGGATGGTGAATTCCAAATGCTGAACAACCACGCGCCTATCGTTTCTGTTTTACAGGAAGGAAAAGTGAAATTTAAAGGAAACCCTACTATTGCAGAAGGATTTCAGAATAAATTCACCCAAGAAGATGGCAAATGGATTCTTCATATTTCTGGAGGAACCGTTGAGTGCAATCATAACAAAGTAATGGTGTTGGCAGATTAAATTCTGAATACCTTTAAAATATAAAATCCCAGATTTCATTACTGAAATCTGGGATTTTGCTTTTCTGAGCAATTTTCACTTGTTAGTAGGAAGTGGAAAACTTTATCGGTCTTTCTTTATTTCAAATTGTTATTAGAAGTATTCCCCGACGTTTTGGCTTTGATGTAAAACTCTGACTATAAGAATTGTTTTATCATATATTGAATAGAAAATGATATGAGATTGGTATGGTATGCTTCGGATATTTTCAGTAATATCTTTTCTTAAGATACCTTCTTCGGGAAAAATTGTTAATTGCTCCAGAAGATGATGAATACCTTCTAAATATTCCTCCGCTTGTGTAAATCCAGATTCCAAAAAAGAATAATTAAAAATACTCTCAAGATCGGAATCGGCAAGTTCTGAAAGTTCATAATTCCCATCAGTATGCTCAGTAGATACCATGTTCCGCCCTCTTTGCGTCTATTATATCTTTTACAGTCCTATTACTTACCCCACTATCAACGCCCTTTTCTATTTCCACACGCAAATTATCTAACTTTCTATCATTAATCTCATGGGCACGTAAGGCCTCGCGAACCACTTCGCTAGCATTCATATAATCACCCGACTTTACTTTATCGTCAATATATTTTCGTTGTTTTTCTGTTAGGCTAACATTCATAACTTTTCGCTTTATAAATATAAAAGTACGACTTATGTCCATATTTAGCAAATATGGACATAACGTTAATTGAAATTATACATATACTGGAAATAAGAATTTTTCACTTAAATACTAAGTCTATAAGTTTAAAAGCTTTTTTTTGGAAGCATTGTCATTTTTATATACATTTATTCAAGAATGAAGCAAAACGAAATCTTAATTTCACAAGGCAATCGTCCTTGGTGGCAGACTATTATTGCTGCTCTTTTTTTCACAGGGATGGTCGTCTTTTTATATATGTTTTTTATAACCTTTAATAGTGCGACTGAAAAGGCTCTCAAAACCTCACTAAGCTTATTAGAAATGGCAATTTTTTTATTTGCTGCAGGAGTTGGCTTCTCAATTGTACGTGACTACCATTTCAATTTTGAAGAAAAAAAGTATAAAATACTCTTTTGCGTAGGTCCAGTGAAACTTGGTAGTTGGAAAAATTTTAAAAATCTAGAATACATTTCGGTTTTCAAAAACAGTAAAAACGATTTCGAAATAAACCTTTGGTACGACAGAAACAGGCATTTTAACCTCACAATTCTTGGCAAAGCTAGCACAGCTCTTATTGTAGGTAAAGAATTGTCAAATAAGTTGAAAATTGAACTTTATGACGCTACAGACCCACACAATTCAAAGTGGATTGATGATTTAAATCCTTAAAGTTATATTAACACTTCGTTCAACACTGCCATGAGATTTGTAGCTTTGCCTTGAAGGAAAACACTATGCAATTAAAGCAGATAGACAGGGTAAAAACTATTACCAAAGAAGATTTTCTAAAAAATTATTATAAGCCCCAAAAACCAGTTGTAATAGAACGGTTTGTTGAGGATTGGCCTGCATTCTCTAAATGGGATCTCGATTACATGGCTGAGGTTGCTGGTGATAAAACAGTTCCACTTTACGACAATCGCCCAGTAAGCCATAAAGATGGTTTCAACGAACCGCACGCCAAAATGAAAATGCGCGAGTATGTAGAACTTTTAAAAAAAGAGCCCACTAAATACCGCATTTTTCTTTGGAATATTTTAAAGGAAGTACCCCAACTCCAAAAGGACTTTAACTATCCAGATTTCGGATTGAAATTAATGAAAGGCCTACCAATGCTTTTCTTCGGTGGAAAAGATTCGTATACTTTTATGCATTACGACATCGATTTGGCGAATATTTTTCACTTTCACTTTCAAGGAAAAAAAGAAGTAATTCTATTTGATCAAAAGCAGAACGACTATCTGTATAAAATTCCGCATTCCTTAATTACCCGCGAGGATATAGATTTCCACAACCCAGATTACGATAAATGGCCCGCGCTAAAAAAAGCGGAAGGTTACATCACTAATTTAGAACACGGTAACGTTTTGTATATGCCCGAAGGTTACTGGCACTATATGCGGTATATTACACCTGGGTTCTCCATGAGTTTGAGAGCAATCGCCCGCAACCCAAAAAACTTGGCTAAAGCCCTTTATAACATTGGAATTATGCGTTATTACGACCAATTAATGCGAAAGTTGAAAGGTCAAGAATGGATTGATTGGAAAAACGAACAAGCAATTGTTCGAACTAACAAAATGCTTTAGTTTAGAAGTATTACCTAACCATCTTTCAAAGCTCCTTTAAATTCTATTTTAAATACTTTTCAAAAAACGATACTATTCGTTTCGATTCATTGCACCATTTTCATAAAGTTCCTATCTTACCCAGATAAATTACACCAATTTAACAACCCAACCAATGAACGAATGGTTTGCAGCTTTTGAGCCTTTTGAAAAGGTCTACTGGTCCATTGCCTTAATTGCTTCCGGAATTTTTATCATTCTTATGATTCTAACCTTTATAGGTGGCGAATTTGACGATACTGGCGATGTAGATAGCGATATAGATGGCGACACAGGAATAGATTTTCAGTTTCTTTCAATTAAAAATTTAATCGGTTTTTTCACCATATTTGGATGGACGGGTATTGCCTGTCTGGGCGAAGGCCTTTCCAAGGGGTTAACCATTTTAATTTCCGTGGCATGCGGGCTGCTGATGATGACAATAATGGCTTCATTATTTTATTATTTAGGAAAACTAAACAGCAGTGGCTCATTAAAAATTAAAAACGCACTTAACCAAGTGGGCGAAGTTTACCTCACTATCGGTGCCAACCGCTCTAGAATTGGCAAAGTACACATTAATGTTCAAGGCGGAATGCGCGAACTTGAAGCACTTACCGACGAAACCACAGATCTTCACCAAGGAGACATAATAACGGTAACCGAAACAACGGGTACCGGAATTTTAATCGTTACCAAACACACCCCCAAATCATGACATTTCTACAACTACAAGTAGAATCCTTTGCTCCATTATTGGCCATCGGATTCGCAATTTTATTTGTTTTCATCATTCTTATAACCTTTATAAGGAGATATAAACGTTGCCCTTCAGACCGTATTTTAGTAGTTTATGGAAAGGTAGGCACAGGAAACTCAGCTCGATGTATTCACGGTGGTGCGGCTTTTATTTGGCCTGTAATTCAAGATTACGAATATCTTGATTTAACACCCATGTCTATTGAAGTAAACTTGGTTAACGCCTTAAGTAAACAGAATATTCGTGTAAACGTACCTTCCCGGTTTACCATTGGTATTTCTACAGAACCGGCTGTTATGATGAATGCTGCCGAACGTTTGTTAGGACAAGGTTTAGAGCAAATTCAAGAACTTGCAAAAGAGATTATTTTTGGGCAATTGCGTTTGGTTGTTGCTTCCATGGATATTGAAGAAATAAACAACGACAGAGATAAGTTTTTGACCAATATTTCAAACAGCGTTGAATCTGAATTGAAGAAAGTAGGTCTAAAACTAATCAACGTAAACATTACAGATATTGTTGACGAATCTGGCTATATTGAAGCTTTAGGAAAAGAAGCTGCAGCCCACGCAATAAACGCTGCTCGTAAGTCTGTAGCCGAAAAAGTTAGAGATGGTTCCATTGGAGAAGCGAACGCAGTACAGGATCAACGTACACAAGTAGCAGCTGCAAATGCACAGGCGGTGGAAGGTGAAAACCTTGCAAAGATTAATGTTGCAAATTCAGATTCGTTACGTCGTCAGCGTGAAGCTGAAGCAGAAAGAGTTGCAATTGCTTCCGAAAAAGTACAATCTGCAAAAGCACTGGAAGAATCTTATATTGCTGAACAAGCAGCCGAAATTACCCGTGCCGAAAGAGAACGAAGCACCCAACTGGCAGATATTATTGTTCCTGCAGAAATTGACAAGAGAAGAGTAGAAATAGATGCAGAAGCAGATGCTGAAAGAATTAGACGCCTTGCAAAAGGAGAAGCCGATGCAATATTATTTAAAGCTCAAGCCGAAGCGCAGGGTATTTTTGAAATACTAACAAAGCAAGCCGAAGGTTTTGACAGAATCGTAAAAGCAGCTGGCAACAACTCAAAAGATGCAGTGCTTTTATTAATAGCAGACAAACTTCCAGAATTGGTAAAACTTCAAGCTGAAGCTATCAAAAACATTAAAATTGATAAAATTACCGTTTGGGAAAATGGTTCTTCAAAAGATGGCAAAACTGCAACTTCCAACTTTATTTCGGGAATGTACGGCTCTGTGCCGCCACTTCAGGAAATGTTTAATATGGCTGGTATGGAATTACCAGAATATTTGAAGGGGAAGAAAATTGAGGATGTTACTGAAGAAAATAACGATGGGGATTTGCAAAAATAATATTGAATTATATAATGTTAGATTTGGTTATCCCTGTGTTGTTTATACACATGTTGACAATAATTTGAAAAAATAGTGAATAAAGAAAAAATATCGCAGTCTGACAGAATAAAGATTTTCCTAAATGAATATTATTTTGGATACGGAATTTATTTCTCAATCTTGAGAATCATCGGTGGACCGATAATTTTTATAATGGGATTGAATTTATACTTTAACGGAAATACGAAATTCGGAATCAGTTACTCAGGTTTTACGATATTTTTTGGAATTTATTATTTGCTCAAACCGCTAATTATCATTTGGACTCAAAAGGCTTGGTTCAAAAACTTTGACCTTGATTATGAAATTGAAAATGAAAAAATAATTATTTATTCTGATAAAAGTAAATCGGAATTAGATTATTCTGATTTGAAAACGGTTAAGAAAAGAAAAACATATTTTGCGCTGAAAACAAAATCAAAACAAGGATTTTATTTACCAATTAAGTTACTGGAACCAAATGAGCTTGCTATTTTGAACAAACTGTAAAAAAACTAAAGGCAACACAGTATAAAAGCAATGATTTGGTCATTGTCCATTTGGAAAGGTTTGTGACGAATGACGCCATAACTCATTTACATAAACATTGTACTACATTCCTTAAAAAAAATGACGTCAGTTATTAAAAGAATTAGTTTCTCACTAACATATGCCCTAATGTTTGGCATAGTTTCAAGCATTGCTGCATTAGTATTTGCTACTGAAACAGCAGGTGAGGGCTGGGAGTTATTGTGGTTTTATGCTGGAAGTGCAGGATTCATTACCGCTTATGCTCTATCTAAATATTTCATAGAACGCAAGGCGGATTACAACATTGGAAGAATCATAATAGTTGCTCTTATTGTTGCTTTTTTAAGTCATTGGCTTTGCTGGTATGAAGCAATATTTGTCAATTTCATAAAATGGAAATATTTTGGAATGCAAATTTTTGGAGACCCGTTCAACCCTTTAAATGGAATTTATGGAGCTTTGATGATGTCATTTCTTAGTATTCTTTTTTTTGGATGGACTGCTTTTCCAATTTCCGTAGGACTTGCAACACTTACGAAAAGAATAAAACGTTCCACAACAAAACCTAAACTGAGTTAAAACGCAGTTTGTCCAAAGCTTCAGACCTATACCAACAGTACAATCATTAACTGCTGTCAATATATTTTTGATTACGATAACATTCGGGGTTGGGTATTCAACATATAGATTTTCGTAGAAAAAAGATTTTGAAGTCACCTCCGCTGTCGAGAGTTTGTAACTCGTACCACCAATCAGTTAAGCCTCTATTCTTATCTATCAAAACTTCCGAAAAATACTTTCTTGCTTCTTCAATAAAAAAAATTGTATTTTAGATAAAAAATTAAAATGGTTGATTATAAAAAATATATAACAATTGACCCAAACAAAAGATTTGGAAAACCTGTAATAGCCGGCACACGTATTTCAGTATATGATGTTCTGAATTGGCTTGCCAATGGCATGACCAAAAAAGAAATTTTAGCTGACTTCCCAGAGCTAGACGAGGATGGAATAAATGCTTGTTTATCGTTTGCTGCAAATAGGGAAAACAGAATTAGAGTTGCATAATGAAGCTCTTATTTGACCAAAATATATCTTTTCGAATTATAAATAAAATACAATCCATTTTTCCTGATTCAAAACAGGTAAGAACATTAGCGTTGGAAAATGCTTCAGACATCGAAATATGGCATTACGCAAAAGCAAATGATTTTACGATTATAACATTCGATGCAGACTTTGCCGATATTGCAAATATAAAAGGATCTCCACCCAAAATCATTTGGCTAAGAACTGGGAATATGACAACAAATAACATTGTTGGAATAATGGAAAATCATCAAAACATAATCTTTGACTTTTGTGTAAATCCAGATTATAAAGATGTTGCTTGTTTGGAAATTGAGTAAAATCTGGTAATTGGTGTGAGTTGTTTTCTTTCTCCGCGCAAAGAATATCATTTTGAAATCTCCCCAACCTTCCCATAAATCATTTCGCTCTCCCACCCGCGATAAAAAAGATAGTCGGCCAGTTTTTTTCGTTTCTTCTGTAGATTTGTTTCAGAAACCAATTGCCGCAGTCGCTTTTCTGCCAAGGCTTCAAAGGTTTTATAGTATTCTGAATCGGGTATTTCTTTTAAGGCAATCTGAATATTGTATTTTGAAATATCGCGTCGCTTTAATTCGTTTACAATTCTATTTCTGCCCCATTTTTTCACTCTAAATTTTCCACGTGCAAAGGCTTGCGCAAAGCGGGTTTCATTTAAAAAATTGTGTTGAAGTAAGTGATCAATTATTTCATCTATCGCTAATGGAATCATTCGCATTTCATAAAGCTTTTGATGCACTTCTTTATGACAACGCTCTTGGTACACGCAGTAGCGCTCCATGCGTCTTTTGGCTTCTTCAACGGTATAAATTTTTTGGATATCCAAGTGTTATAGTTAGTTTTCTCTATATTCTTTGTAGGATTTCAGCGGACTCTGTGGTAAAATTAACCAAAAAGTGCGGAAAGTCATTTCACAAAGTTCGCAAAGAAATATTACAACGCTCCACAATACCAACAAAAGTATCCAAAGTATCAATTGTAACAATGGGACACAAAAAAACCCCTTCCGAAGTAAAACTTCAAAAGGGGTTTTGATTATTTAATCATTTCGCCGTCTTTATCGACAAAGTGATATTCGAGATACGTATACGCATCGCGAGGTTGAATTTTTACCCATTTTTTGTGCTCCAAAAACCATTTGGTGCGCACACTTGGGAAACCTTTGGTTAAAAAGGCGGCTATAAAAGGGTGCGTATTAAGCGTTAACTTTTTATAGTCTTTTTTGAAAAGGCTTTTAACCTCATCGTTTATTCTATTTATAACAATGATAGGCGCTTCAATTTCACCGTCGATCACATTGCTGGGATCTTCTTCACGGGTCTTGATATTCATTTCTGGCCTTACACGTTGTCGGGTTATCTGTATTAACCCAAATTTACTTGGTGGGAGAATTTTGTGCTTTGCTCTATCGTCCTTCATTTCGTCACGAAGGTGGTTGTAGAGTTGCTTGCGGTGTGTGGCATTTGCCAAATCAATAAAATCTACCACAATAATTCCTCCCATATCGCGCAACCTAAGCTGTCGTGCCACCTCGGTGGCTGCAATTAAATTCACTTCCAGCGCTGTGCCTTCTTGTGTTTTTTGCTTGTTGCTTCGGTTACCGCTGTTCACGTCTATTACGTGCATTGCTTCAGTATGTTCAATTACCAAGTAAGCTCCTTTGCTACCTGATACTGTTTTTCCGAAGGAAGTTTTAATCTGCCTATCGATGCCGAATTTTTCAAACATCGGTACATTGGAGTCATATAACTTGACGATATTGTCTTTTTTTGGTGCAATTTCCTGCACATAATCTTTTATTTGCAAGTATAGGGTCTCATCGTCAATATGTATTGCAGAGAATGAATCGTTAAACATATCGCGGATGATAGAGGCTCCCCTGTTTAGCTCGCTCAGCACTTTTGAAGGGTGGTGCGCCCCTTGTAGCTTCTTACACATCGCTGTCCAGCGATCCATAAGGCTCTGTAAATCTTTGTCTAGTTCTGCTACTTTTTTGCCCTCGGCTACGGTGCGTATAATTACGCCAAATCCTTTCGGTTTAATGCTCGTAATTAAGCGTTTCAACCTGTCTTTTTCTTCGTTAGTTTCTATTTTTTGAGAAACAGAAACGCGGTCTGAAAATGGAACCAAAACTATATATCTTCCAGCTATTGAAAGCTCAGAACTAATACGTGGTCCTTTAGTGGATATGGGTTCTTTTACTATTTGAACCAAGATGGATTGATTGCTTTTTAGGGCATCATTTAAGTTGCCATGCTTATCAATCTCTTTTTCGAATGGAAACTCTTTTAAAGAGTAATCTTTTAGTTTTCCAGAACTCACGGCTTTCACAAACTTAAGCTGCGATAGCACTTTTGGGCCGAGATCGTGATAGTGTAAAAAACCATCTTTCTCGTAGCCCACATTCACGAAAGCGGCATTAAGCCCAGGAACTGTTTTACGTATTTTGGCAAGAAATATGTCGCCTACAGTAAAATTGTTACCTTCTTCTTCCTTGTGAAGTTCTATAAGTTTTCCATCCTTTAATAGGGCAAAATCAACTTCTTGTGAACCAGACCTAATAAATAATTCGTTGTTCACGTTACATTAATTTTGGTGACCGCCAAGGCGGACATATTAAACAATATTTTTCACAGATTTTATGTAAAAATCCGGCGAAACTACACCAAACCAAAAGCTGGTTGCTGCAATCTCATTTTCAAAGAACGATTTTTTGTTTGTTTTATTCGGTAATTGCACCAAAAAGGTGCAATTTTCGAAACACTTTTAAAACAGAAAAAGTAGTTTTGAAACTACTTTTTCTTTTTGTGGCGGTTAGCGCGACGTCTTTTCTTGCGCTTGTGAGTCGCTACCTTATGTCTTTTTCTTTTTTTACCACTTGGCATACTAAAGTCATTTTTAATGTTCCACTAATGCAGAACGGGTTAGTATTATTTTACGTCCACGTTGGTTTTTACACCTTCAACAAATACTTTTGCAGGTTTAAAAGCCGGAATATTGTGGGCAGGAATTTTAATCGTTGTATTCTTAGAAATGTTACGTCCTGTTTTTTCAGCTCTTGTTTTGATAATAAAACTTCCAAAACCTCTTAAATAAACATTGTCTCCACCTTCTAAAGAATTTTTTACTTCTTCCATAAAGGTTTCAACAGTAGCTTGCACTTCATTCTTTTCCATTCCTAGCTTTTCTGAAATCTTGGCTACGATATCTGCTTTCGTCATTACATGTAAATTTTAATTAATTATTCTTTTCTAGATTTTTTTTAAGACCGCAAATATACATATTTTAAAATCAATAATTCAAACCTTAATCCTTTAAAATTTAATGGGATATAGATTAATTTTACCCAATGCCTAAATTAGCCCCATTTTTTTCCAAAAAGCTCATTGCGTGGTATTTACAAAATAAACGCGAACTCCCGTGGCGCAAGACATTGAACCCGTACCACATTTGGCTCTCCGAAATCATGCTTCAACAAACTCGTGTTTTGCAAGGTTTGCCCTACTTTTTGAAGTTTGTGGAAGCTTATCCGAAAATAGAAGATTTAGCAAACGCAGCAGAAGACGAAGTTTTAAAGCTTTGGCAAGGTTTGGGTTATTATTCGCGAGCGCGAAACTTACACACCACTGCAAAAATAGTTTCCGAAGAATTGAATGGTGTTTTCCCCAGCAACTACAAAGATTTATTGAAATTGAAGGGTGTTGGCGATTATACGGCTAGTGCCATCGCCAGTATTTCGTTCAACCAGCCCGAAGCCGTTGTGGACGGAAATGTTTATCGTGTGCTTTCACGTTATTTCGGTATTGCTACTCCTATTAATACAACCGCTGGACAAAAGGAATTTAAAAAACTTGCTCAACAACTTATTGACACAGATCAGCCCGGCACGTTTAACCAAGCTATTATGGAGTTTGGCGCTCGCCACTGTGTGCCTCAAAACCCCGATTGCGAAAGCTGTATTTTTAATGACAACTGCATAGCATTTCAGCAGAAAAAAGTAAAAGAGCTTCCTGTAAAAATTAAGGCAAAACCAGTTAAAATCCGGTATTTCAATTATTTGGTATTTCTCTCAGAAAAGGAATGTACAATTCTACAACAACGCACGGGAAAAGGAATCTGGCAAAAGCTTTATGAATTTCCATTAATTGAAACTTTAGAAGAAATAAATCTTTCAACATTGAAAAAACTTCCACAGTTTAATGAGCTTTCAGAAAATATAAATATTGAATCCATTTCACTATTTAATGAAAAGCCGGTTATACACAAACTTTCGCATCAACATTTAAAAACGCAATTTTGGATTGTAGAAACTTCCCGCATCAGCGAAAATGCGGAAGAAGCTGAAACCACAGTGCCAATTTCCGAAATAAGAAATTATGCAGTTCCCGTTTTAATTGCAGATTTTGTTTCGGAGTTTTTTGAGAATTATTGATTTTCTGCACTTTAAAACTAATGGATGAATTCAATTCATATAAAAATTTAAAAATTCCGTATATTTAAAACGCAAAATCTACCTTTGCACAAATTGAAAAAACAATAGTTATGAGTGGAACACTGAACAAAGTAATGTTGATTGGGCATACAGGCGATGATGTGAAAATGCATTATTTTGAAGGCGGAAACAGTTTAGGCCGTTTCCCGATTGCTACTAACGAAACCTATACTAACAAACAAACCAACGAGCGCGTTACTAATACCGAATGGCACAATATTGTAGTTCGTAACAAAGCCGCAGAAATATGTGAAAAATATTTGAAAAAAGGCGACATGGTTTATATTGAAGGCCGCCTAAAAACGCGCAAATGGCAAGATGACAAAGGGCTGGATAGATACAGCACCGAAATTCACTGTACAGACTTCACCTTTTTATCTCCAAAAGGCGAAAGCAATAATGCAGCTCATAGCAATACGGAACAAAATTCCCAGAAAACTCAGCCTGCAGCGCAACCGCAAAGCAACAATCAATCTTCTGAAGAAGGAGATGATCTTCCTTTTTAATATTTAACTAAAACCAATAACTTGGACACTGAACCCCCCGGTTTATTATATTTCTTTACCGTTTTGGATTTTTCCCAAATAACAAGCACCGTCATGCTGTTTGTTCTATTAGCCTGTTCCGCCCTTATTTCGGGTGCCGAAGTGGCTTTCTTTTCATTAACATCATCTGATTTTGAAACTAATGAAGAAAAGTCTATCACAAAAAAACTCGGGATTGTACAACGATTATTAGCGAGACCAAAAAAACTACTAGCTACAATTTTGGTGGCAAATAATTTTTTAAACATCGCCATCGTACTGCTTTTTGAATCTTTGAGCACTATCTGGTTTGACAGGTGGGATTACCCATTAAATTTATATTATTTTGAAGTAAGTGTTGTATTCCTTCTAAAAGTTGTTTTAGTAACTTTTCTAATTTTGCTTTTTGGAGAAATTCTACCAAAAATATACGCAAACAGGAATCGGATCTCGTTTGCCGTTTTTATGGCACAGCCACTTAATGTTTTAGATACGTTGCTATCTCCAATAAGTTTGCCAATGCGATCTGCTACATTATATTTACACGACCGCTACGGAAAACAAAAATCTAATATTAGTGTAGATCATCTTTCGCAAGCTTTAGAGCTTTCAAACAAAGACACTACCTACGAAGAGCAGAAAATTCTACAAGGCATCGTAACCTTCGGAAATACGGATACCAAACAGGTAATGAAAAACCGAATGGATATTTTTGCACTTAACGAAGAACAATCTTTTAAAGAAATCCTGCCAGAAATTATCCAGCGCGGTTATTCGCGTATTCCTGTTTACAAAGACAGCATGGATAATATTACCGGAATTTTATATGTGAAAGATCTAATTCCATATACCGACCGAAAAATTCTGGATTGGAAAACACTAAAACGCGATGTCTATTTTGTTCCGGAAAATAAAAAGCTCGACGATTTACTGAACGAATTTAAAGAAATGAAAATGCATCTCGCCATTGTTGTTGATGAATATGGCGGCACAAGTGGATTAATTTCTTTGGAAGATATAATCGAGGAAATTGTTGGTGAAATTAGTGATGAGTTTGACGACGAAGATTTAATTTTCTCAAAATTGGATGACAACACCTTTATTTTTGAAGGAAAAACACCGTTGAAAGATTTTTATAAAGTAATAAAACCCCAAGACCCAGAAGTCTTTGAGAACGAAAAAGGCGAAGCTGAAACCTTAGCGGGATTCCTTCTAGAAATTTCAAAAGGATTTCCGAAGAAAAACGAAATAATATCTTTCCATCATTATGCGTTTACCATTGAAGCATTTGAAGGCAAGCGCATCAAACAAATAAAACTTACTATTGAAAATATATAACGTCGCATTACTTATACTTTCCAGCTTTTTCATCCTTGCGTCGTGCCAAGACGATGTTTTGGTAAAACCTTCGGCTATGCTGCGTTTGGAATATCCAAAAGCTGAATATAACGTGATTACATCAGATTGCCCCTATTCCTTTTCAGCGAATAGAATCACGAAACTCGTTCAAAAAAACAATTGCGGCATAAATATAACGTACCCAAATATGAAGGCTACTTTATACTTAACCTATCAAGATGTGCGAAACAACAACTTAGATTCGTTGTTGCAAGACGCGCAGAAATTGGCTTATGACCACACTATAAAAGCAAACAGCATTCCTGAACAACCTTTTATAAATCCTGATAAAAAGGTTTACGGAATGTTCTACATGATTAACGGAAACGCCGCAACCCAAGCAGAATTTTACGTTACCGATAGCATTAACCACTTTTTAAACGGCGCTCTTTACTTTGATGCTAAACCCAACTTCGATTCCATCTATCCCGCAGTAGTTTATCTTCGCGAGGATATACGCAAACTAATGGAAACCATTACTTGGGAATAAACCGTTTAAGCTTCAATTTAAAAATCTTAACAAAGCATATTGAATGATTCGGCAAGTTTTCGTAACTTTTGACTGTAAAATCAACAACTATGTTCAAAGTATATTCGCGTTACGGTATTTGGATTGCAATAGCATTAATTGCATATTTTCTTCTTTTAAAATTAGTAGGACTACACCAATATCCTGTATTGAGTTCGGTAAACGGATTAATTTACGGATTGGGAATTTATATGGCAATGAAAAAATACGCCACTGGGAAAAGTAATTTCAAATACGAAAAAGGATTTCAAGTTGGTTTAGTAACAGGAGGAATAGCCTCGATAATCTTCACCATTTTTATGGCGGTTTATATGTATCAAATAGACGCAGAATTCTCTAATGCTATTATGGAAAGGTGGAATCTAGAATATGATGCAGGCACACTCATGTTACTTATTTCACTTTTAATTATGGGGTTCGCTACAACTTTGGTCTTGACGCTCGCTTTTATGCAACTTCTTAAAAGTTCTTGGAATACGCAAGATGGGAACAGAAACATCATGAAATAAAATCGTTGTAATCCTAAAAAAACAGCATTGTTTTAAGAGTTGGGCAATTGGTTCTGAAAAGATTAAATAAAAACACTTTGTCGTTTCCTTTTTTAAAATTATATTTGCAGCCCCCTACGCAAACCTTGTTTGCTTCGGCGGCTAAAGCCACCGCAAACGTTAGGGAAATTTAAGTTTAACTAATTTTATAAACGATTCGCTATGTACGCAATTGTAGAGATAGCAGGGCAGCAAGTAAAAGTTGCGAAAGACCAAAAGGTTTTTGTTAATCGTTTGCCAGTAGAAGAAGGTAAAACAGTGTCTTTTGACAATGTACTTCTTATTGGTGACGGAGACAATATTACCATTGGCGCCCCGGCTATAAACGGCGCTCAAATAGGAGCAAAAGTCGTAAAGCACCTTAAAGGTGACAAGGTTATAGTTTTCAAAAAGAAACGCCGTAAAGGATACCGTGTAAAAAACGGACACCGTCAGGCACTTTCTGAAATTGTAATCGAAAGCATTGTAGCTTCAGGAGCTACACCTGCTAAAAAGGAAGAAGCTAAGAAGGCTGAACCTAAAAAAGAAACTAAAGCTGCTGCTCCAAAAGCAAAAGCCGAAACTAAAGCACCAGCCAAGAAAACTGTTACTTCAAAAAAAGAAATTGAAGTTAGCGAAAACTTAGTATCACGTGCTGAGCACCGTGCTGAAGAATCCCAAGTTGAAATAAACATCGACAAGGTACTTCACAGTATTGGTACTGCGCTTAAAGCTGACGCTGACGATCTGAAATTGATCAACGGAATTGGTCCAGTTTACGAAGAAAAATTGAACGAACTTGGTATTTATACTTTCGAGCAAATTAGTAAACTTAAGGCTGCAGACCGTGAAGAGCTTTCAGCTATTGACGGTATTACCCGCGAAAAGATTGAATCTGACGAATGGGTGAAGCAGGCTAAGGAATTGTTGAAAAACAAATAAACAGAAAACATTAATTAAAAAGTATAAACCATGGCTCACAAAAAAGGAGTTGGTAGTTCCAAAAACGGTCGCGAATCAGAATCAAAACGTTTAGGCGTTAAGATTTTCGGAGGTCAGGCTGCTATTGCTGGAAATATCATTGTAAGACAAAGAGGATATACACATCACCCAGGTGAGAACGTATATGGTGGTAAAGATCATACCCTACACGCACAAGTAGATGGGCTAGTGAAATTCACCAAAAAGAAAGACAACAGAAGCTACGTTTCTATCGTTCCAAACGCAGAAGCATAGTATCAATCTTGTTTGATAAAACCGAAAAACCTTCACATTGCTGTGAAGGTTTTTTTCATTTTACAGTATTATGCTGAAAATCTGAATAGGAAATAGGCATTTCTAATAAAGTCCATTTACGCTCCTCAGGATAGTGAGAGAGTATATAATTGGAAGGCTTGGTTAAATACCAAAAATCATCAGGGTTGTTTTTACTGCCATAACTTATGGCCCAAGTAATATCTAGCAATTGCCATTTACCATTCAGCTTTACCGCATTCCACGTGTGGTTTGGTTTTTTATCCTGTTGTATCTTCCCTGAATAGTTTTTTGTAAATCCGTGAATCACGGCTGCAGAAACCCCAACATCTTCGCAAAGACTTTTAAAAAGAAATGCGAAACCACCGCAAAGTGCCATTTTCCGCTCCAAAACTTTCCGCATTACATTTTCTTCAGAAGTATAAAATTCTTTTTGAAGCTTAGCACTTAAGCGCAATTCATTATCATAGGAAATATTTGCAGTAATCCATTTGTAAATTGCCGACACTTTATCTTCGTCACTCCTCGCATCTTTCGTAATAGCAAAAGCAAGCCTTTCAGTAGAAAATGCAGCCTTGGCTTTTTTAGATGTTGTATGCCTTTTGTAATCGCTATTCTTTCCTATTACCGCACCTATTTGTGCAATACCAGTAAGTCCGCCACAAAAGAAGAGTATAATAACAAATAGCTTTCGCATAAATAATAACATAGTTTATTACAAAACGTAACTACCTTATTTTTATTCGAAGGCAGATGTTAAATATTATCTGAGCAACAGTTTCAAATTTTCTTTTGAAACATTTAGCAAGCCCACTTTTGGTAATCTTCGCGTTAATTCTCTCCAGTTTGCATCCTTCTTATATATTATCTGAAGCATTTCTGCAGCACGCTCTATTTGTTTATCGTTTGCTAATGTTATAGCCGTCCAATATTGCATTTCTAAGTTTTCGGGAAACATTTTCATTGCTGCATTGTACTGCTCCATTGCTTCCTTCATTTCATTCTTTTCAACATATAAATCGCCTTGATTCATATGTTCATAAGCGCGAAACACTTTTAAAAGCCTATCAATCTCCTTTATTGGATTATCTGAATCATCCACGCGTAAATCTAACAATCTATCATTCCAAGGCTCGTTAGTAGCTTCCGGAGCAACTATCAATAGAGCTGCAGATTGTTTGCCGCGAATATCGCCTCCCGCATTTTGTGCTGCTTGCAAAACAGCAACCATTCTTTCGGCTAAAGGCATTTGGTGGTGTTCCTTCCAAGCTTTTTCCATTGCCGGCACAACTTTATCGTTAAGCATCATATTTGCTTGTACAGAAAAATTTTCACCATTAGTGTGCCCCGCAAAATCTATACAACTTTGGCCCGTATGTGTTGCCACTCTTCCTTGATTATCTAATATTGCAACTTGCCTGAAATCTCTACCTTCATCATCACTCAACAAAATAGATAGTGCTTCCTCTGGTGATTTTCCTTGTTTTAGTAATTCCAAACCACGAATGCCGAACGATTTATTGGTAAATGATTGTGTTGCAACAACGCCAACTCCAGCCTCGCCCCAAGAAACTCCAGTGCCTACACTAAACCAATGGCTCTGGACAGCAACCGCCATTTCACCTGTATTTGCATCGCGCGCCACTATTGAATAAGTATGTGCCAACGGATCGTTGGGCTTTATTTGCTGTGCTACGGACGGAAAAATTGAAAAAATCCCGAAGAATAATAGAAAATATTTCATTGTGTTTTCTTTAGAATTTAAAGATAAAGTTTTATCTAATACATAACTATTTTCATAAATAAGTATCAATAACTTTTCCATTGAAGCCGATTAGTTTAATCTTTGAATTCCATTATAATGTGCTATTTTAGTACTTTCTAAAAACCTGTTCTGAACACTTTCATATTTTGAGTTATTTGCGCTTTTTTATATTATTTATTTCCTGCGTTGGGTTTGCACAGAATAGTCAATATACTATTGTAAACCAAAACAAGAGTGAATATGCTATTCTCAAAGATTCGCTGAAAAGCATGCAAGATCGCACAGAATATATGCTTTCTGAAGGAAAATATGATTCTGTAATTCTTGTATCTATTGATAACATAAAGTTAGCCGAAAAAATTGGCGATGTGGAGGCCGCATATAAATCTAGATATCTAATAGGCGCTTCCTTTATCTATCTAAAAGATTTTAAGAACGCTCACTCTTATGCGCAGGATTACTTAAAATTTGCGCAAAAATCTAAGGACGACTTAAAGATTGCCCGTGCTTATAATTTTGCAGGAGCTATCTATTTAACCGAAAAAAAATACGATTCTGCCCTTCCCTTTTTTGAAAAAGCACTTACTATTTCACTAAAAAACAATGACACAATAGAGGCATCTTTAGTGTATTACAACCTTTCGGAATCTTATCTTAATAAAGGTAACAAAATTAAAGCTCAACGATACTTTACCAAAGCAAAACTAGGGCTTGCCGCTGTAAACTATAATGAGTTAACAACCGAAATGAATTTACTGCACGGTAAAATAAACCTGACGTTAAACAAACCGAAAGAAGCCATTGTAAATTTTAAAGAAGCCATTGAATTTGCGCAGGAACAAAAATATATAGACGACTATTTAATTGAAGTATACAAAGAATACAGCATCGCCTTATATGATATTGGGAGTTACCAAGATGCTTTTTTAGTGCGTAAAAAATTTGATAGTCTTACCGAAATTCAGTTTGAAAAGGAAAAACTGATGGCTGTCCAGAATGCTGCCGCCCAGTTTAGTGTAAACGAATATAAAAAGCAAGCACACCAAGCTGAGAAAGAAAAGAAATTAGTTTCAGAAAAAGCATTACTCAACAATATTCTGCTATACTTCTTTATAGGAACCGCCATAGTGATGGGTCTGTTTTTAATTATTCTATACATTTCGCACAAAGGAAGAAAAAGACTAACACTTACGCTAAAGGAAAAAAACCAACAGTACTTAAAAGCGAAACAAAAATCGGAAAAACTAGCTTTGGCAAAAAGCAAATTCTTTTCAACTGTTAGCCACGAATTGCGAACGCCGCTCTACGGAGTTATTGGTTTAAGTGCAGTACTTTTAGAAGACGAATCGCTCAAAGATCATCAAGAAGATTTAAAGAATTTGAAATTTTCGGCAGATTACCTTTTGGCACTTATAAACGATGTGCTTCAAATAAGCAAACTTGAGTCTAACACACTCGATGAAATGAAAGCGCCGTTTAACCTAAAAGATCTGGTTCAATCTATTGTTTCTTCTTTCCAATACGCACTGGTGCAGAATAAAAATAAATTGCACGTAGAGATTTCAAAAAATATTCCGCCCACTATTTATGGAGATCGCGTACGACTTTCCCAAGTTCTGATGAATTTAGTGGGTAACGCCATAAAATTCACAACCAATGGCGATATTTATATTTCGGCTCAAGAAGAATCAGTTTCTGAAAATGAAATTACCATACATTTTAGTATAAAAGATAATGGTATTGGTATTCCAAAGGAAAAGCAAAGAGCCATTTTTGAAGAATTTCAACAAGTTAATTCCGACCAGAATAAAATCCAAGGAACTGGACTGGGGCTGACTATTGTTAAAAAACTACTCGAAGCTTCAAAATCGAGCATTAAACTGAAAAGTGAAGTCGGAAAGGGATCGACTTTTAGTTTTACTTTAGGCTTTCGGGTTTTAGAACAATTACGAGAGGTGAAAAGTTTGGATGATACTAATGATTTAACCGGCAAAAAAATACTTGTGGTTGATGATAATCGTATCAATCAAATAGTTACTAAAAGAATAGTTGAAACTCACGGCATGATTTGCGAGATAGCCGAAAATGGAGATGTAGCTATCGCTAAAGTTAAAAAAGGAAACTTTGACCTAGTTTTGATGGACATAAATATGCCCGGTAAAGACGGAATTGAAACCACTAAAGAAATACGACTATTTGATAAGTTTACCCCAATTGTTGCCCTTACCGCTATTGAAATTGAAGAAATGAGAAATAAAATTGTGGCTTCAGGAATGAATGATATTATTATAAAACCGTACGATATAGACAAGTTTTTGAAGGTCTTACTTCACAATTTGAGTAAGGTGGAAGTATCTGCTTTAACGCGTTAAAACCTTCCTATAAGCCAATAAAAAAATCCTAAGCATTACACTTAGGATTTTTTTAGTATAAATGATTTCTTATGTATTTATCCTTTTGCACTCGCGAATAAATATTCACGGTTCATTCTTGCAATATTTTCAAGTGAAATTCCTTTTGGACATTCAATTTCACAAGCGCCAGTATTGCTACAGTTTCCAAAACCTTCTTTATCCATTTGGGCTACCATATTTAAAACGCGCTCTGTTGCTTCAATTTTTCCCTGTGGAAGCAAGGCAAACTGACTCACTTTAGCTGAGGTAAACAGCATTGCACTAGCATTTTTACAAGCCGCTACACAAGCGCCACAACCAATACAAGTAGCTGCGTTAAATGAATCGTCAGCGTCTTGTTTATTTACAGGTATCGTATTGGCATCAATCGTATTCCCAGAAGTATTTACTGAAATAAAACCACCAGCCTGCTGAATTCTATCAAAAGAACTTCTGTCTACCACCAAATCCTTTATTACTGGAAATGCTTTTGCGCGGAAAGGTTCAATTACAATAGTATCGCCATCCTTGAACATACGCATATGCAATTGGCAAGTTGTTACTAATCTATCAGGTCCGTGCGGCTCTCCATTGATTTGCAATGAGCAACTTCCACAAATTCCCTCACGGCAATCGTGATCAAAAACAACTGGCTCTTCGCCTTTGTTTATAAGGCCTTCGTTAAGAACGTCGAGCATCTCTAAAAAAGACATGTCACCTTCTATTCCATCAATGGGATAGGTCTTTAATTCTCCCTTTGTAGTTGCGTTTTTTTGACGCCAAATTTTAAGTGTAAGTTTCATCTTTATAATATATTTGATAAAGCGGAAGATGGAATGCCCAAAGTATTCATCTTCGTTTTATTAGAAAATTGTTAATGGGCATTTCAAAGTCTATTTATATGATCTCGATTTAACTTCAATATTCTCGTACTCCAATTCTTCTTTGTGAAGCACAGAATTTCCTGGATCTCCAGTATATTCCCAAGCGGCAACGTACATAAAGTTTTCGTCGTCACGTAATGCTTCTCCTTCTTCAGTTTGATATTCTTCACGGAAGTGACCACCACAAGATTCGTTTCTATGTAATGCGTCTTTCGCGAATAATTCACCTAATTCTAAGAAATCTGCAACACGAGTAGCTTTTTCAAGTTCCGCATTCATTTCGTTCATATCGCCCGGAATCTTTACATCTCTCCAAAATTCTTCGCGCAATGCTTTAATATCGGTCATTGCCGATTTCAAATCTTCCGCATTACGAGCCATTCCACATTTGTTCCACATAATGTGGCCAAGTTTTTTATGGAAATGATCTACCGAATGTGTTCCTTTATTATTTATCAATTTTTCCAAAAGCTCACGAACCTTGTTCTCGGCTTCGTCAAATTCTTTAGAATCTGTTGGTATTTTTCCGGTTTTAATATCGTGCGCTAAATAATCGCCAATAGTATAAGGAAGTACAAAATAACCATCTGCCAAACCTTGCATAAGCGCTGAAGCTCCCAAACGGTTAGCACCGTGATCGCTGAAGTTAGCTTCTCCAGTAACGTAGCACCCAGGAATTGTAGATTGTAAGTTGTAATCTACCCAAACGCCACCCATAGTGTAATGTACCGCAGGGTAAATCATCATTGGAGTTTCGTATGGATTTTCATCTACGATTTTCTGGTACATCTGGAAGAGATTTCCATATTTGTTTTCGATAACCTCTTTGCCAAGTTTTGTAACTTCTTCTTTGGATGGGTTATGAATACCATTCATAACAGCCTGTTCATTTCCGTAGCGCTCAATTGCCGAAGCAAAATCTAGGTAAACAGCCTGTCCAGTTTTATTTACACCATAACCAGCATCGCACCTTTCTTTTGCGGCACGCGATGCAACATCTCGTGGCACTAAGTTTCCGAAGGATGGATATCTTCTTTCTAGGTAATAATCTCTATCTGCCTCAGAAAGGTCTTTTGGTTTTTTCTTTCCTTCACGGATTGCCTTAGCATCTTCAATATTCTTCGGAACCCAGATTCTACCGTCATTTCTTAAAGATTCAGACATCAACGTTAGTTTACTTTGATGATCTCCTGAAACCGGAATACATGTTGGGTGAATTTGTGTATAACAAGGGTTTGCAAAGTATGCCCCTCTTTTATGTATTTTCCAAGAAGCTGTAACGTTGCTTCCCATAGCATTTGTAGAAAGGAAGAAAGCATTTCCGTAACCTCCTGAAGCAATAACCACAGCGTGTGCGGAATGTCTTTCTATTTCACCTGTAACCAAGTTACGGGCAATGATTCCTCTCGCTTTTCCATCAACGATTACTAAATCTAGCATTTCGTGACGGTTGTATGGAGTAATTTTTCCGCGGTTTATTTGGCGGTTCATTGCAGAGTAAGCTCCTAATAATAATTGTTGGCCAGTTTGTCCTTTCGCATAAAAAGTACGTGAAACCAAAACGCCCCCAAAAGAGCGGTTGTCTAAATACCCACCATATTCACGAGCAAAGGGAACACCTTGTGCTACGCATTGGTCAATAATATTTGCTGACACTTCAGCAAGACGGTACACGTTTCCTTCGCGGGAACGGTAGTCGCCACCTTTTACGGTGTCATAAAATAATCTGTAGTTTGAATCGCCATCACCTTGATAGTTTTTGGCTGCGTTGATACCTCCTTGTGCAGCAATAGAGTGTGCACGACGCGGAGAATCTTGATAGCAAAATGTTTTTACGTTATAACCTAATTCGGCAAGGGTTGCAGCGGCGCTTCCACCAGCAAGACCCGTTCCTACCATAATTATGTCTATGTTACGTTTATTGGCAGGGTTAACGAGGTTAATATCGTTTTTATAATTTGTCCACTTATCTGCTAAGGGTCCTTTTGGGATTTTTGAATCTAATGTTGACATAGCGTTGCGTTTCGTGGTGTTTATTGATTAAAGTGAAGGTAAAGCGCAATAAATATAAATCCTAGCGGAATAAATATTGCGTAAAACTGCGTGAACCCTCTCAAACCTTTTGAATATTTGTTATTCCAACCCATACTTTGGAAAGACGAAGAAAAGCCGTGCCAAAGGTGAAGCATTAAAAGCACAAAGGCGAAACAGTATAAACCTGTGCGCACTGGGCTTTCAAATTTATGAAGCAACTCTGGGTAATAACGAGTGGCGTCTTGCGGATTGCCTTCTATATATTTGTGCATTATTTCCGGGAACCAGAAATCGTAAAAGTGAAGTCCTAAGAACGCCAAAATTACGGCACCGCTAATAATCATATTTCGCGAAGCCCAAGTAGAGTTTTTGTTTCCTTTAAACGATTTGTAACTAATTTGTCTTGAGTTGCGGTTTCTTATTTCAAGTACCAACCCCATTACAAAGTGAAAAATAACCCCAATAATTAAAATAGGTTGGGCTATAAATTGCACCACAAAATTATGCCCCATAAAATGGGACAAACTGTTGAAGGTATCGGGATCGATAACCGCAGTGATGTTGATGGTAAAATGTTGTGCCAAAAACAGCACAAGAAATAAGCCGGAAAGTGCCATAGCAACTTTACGCGCAATTGATGAAGATAATATTGCCATTATGGTTTTATTTCGAGAATAGTTGCACAAAAATACACTTCAAACCGCTTGTTGCCAAACATTCTTAATTGTTTAAAATCTATTTAGAATGGGTTTAAATATTATAATGCAAAAAAAAGGCCAACTGTTTGAAACAGTCGGCCTTCTATCAATATTAAAAGTTACTTACTGAACGATTAATTTTTTGGTAACATTCATGTTGTTTTGAGTTACGCTTACCATATAAACACCTGCTTTTAGAGCAGAAACGTTTAATTCACTACCAGAAATAGTAGCTCTAAGAACTTGTTTCCCAAGAACATCAAAAACAGCAACTTGTTTTTCACCTACAATCCCTGTCTGAATATTTACAATATTGCCACTAACTGGGTTTGGATAGATATTAAAGTTTGAAGAAAGATTATCGTTTACGCCTGCAGTTTCAGCTAGCTCAAATCCAAATAATTGATCTTCTGGAGTTCCTTGACCGATACCTATAACGGTAGTTTTTCCCGAAACAACATCATCTGAAATGAATAATCCACCTGCAATAGATGTATTACCTCCTGGTTGCTGACCACTTGTGTTATAGTCATAAACAACACCAGTTGCTACTCCATCAGGAAGAGATAACTGACGAATTAATGTTGCACCACCAGCAGCACTTTGATCTGCGATCCAAAGGTAAGGTCCTCCAGCAGAAACTAAATCAACAGCTCCACCATAGATTGCTCCACCGTGATTTGCAAATGGAATAACAGAAAGTTCGGCTCCGCTCATATCAAAAGAAGCGATATCAGAAGAGAAGTTTCCAGTCCAAAAACCACCATTTCCACCATCTAACGTAGGATCAAAAGCAACCATACGCGCTGTTGCACCAGTTGAAGGAGAAATTGTGATAGTGCTAACAACCGTTTTGCTTATTGGATCAACTTGAAAAATTTGAGTTGATGCAGTACCTATATAGGCATTTGTTCCATCCCAAGTAATAGAGCGAGCACCTGAAACTCCTGGTATAGAAAAGGATGTAATGTAGGTACCATCACTAGCTAATAAATTTAGTTGATTTGAAGCCCAAGCTGAAACCCAGAATTCGTTATTTATAAATGCAACACCAGCATTTCCATTAGCCCCAATCTCTGTGAAAAGATTGTAGTTGAAAAGTGGATCGAACATTGCGTTCGTACCAGGAGTTGTTTGAGTGCCGGCACCAACAACGGGAGCCGATTCTGCATTTTGAGCGTAACTTGAAACATTAGCTCCAAAAGCAAACGCCACTGCTAAAATAAGTAGTTTTTTCATCATTAAATTGTTTTTAAATTAGTGTATCGAAAATAGTCAATAATTGTTATCTCCCAAATATTCGGACGAAATAAAATTACTATTTCAACATAATTTTAACAGTACTCTTAGGGATAAGACAGAATCTCATATACGCTATGGCCCAGTGAAGAATTCAGCGGCTTTCCAGACACTGTAAATATTGCTTATTCAATAATAAGTGCGGTAAAAACTGTTCCCAAATTAGAAATTTCGACTTTATATTTCCCTTTCGGCAAATAATATTTTCCGTTTTCAGCTTTTCTGACTTTTATTTCCGCTTTTTCTAACACCCTTTTTCCTTTTTCGGAAACAGAAAAATCATACTCCAACACATTTACTCCCTTTGTGGTTTCCGTTGAAAGTTGTTGCAATTCTTTACCATCTTCGGTTTTAATTGTAATAGTTGTTTTTCCAGATTGCGGACTGTAAAACTGAAGATTGGTTTTTGGCTCATAAACTTCACCCCAAGTGCTCCATTTACTGCCCCAACGTGGACTAAAATTCAAAGAATCTATTTCGGCAAGAACCATTTCGCTCATTGTATTTATATTCAGTTTTTGCAACAAAGCAATATCTGCCACATAAATGGATCTTCCGTGAGTCCCTAAAACCAAGTGCTTAGCATCTGGCTGAATTACCAAATCGTGTACCGCAACATTGGGCAATTCTTTCGAAAAAACATCCCAACTTTCGCCGCGATTAAAGGAAATATAAGCGCCATTATCTGTTCCCAAATACAACAAATCTTCATTCACAGGATCTTCTTTTATTACGTTTACTGAAGAAGTTGGTAGGTTGCTGCTTATGTCTTTCCAAGTAGCACCATAATTATCGCTTACATATACATAGGGTTTAAAATCATCCCAGCGATACCCGTTTAAGGTTACAAATACGCGCTCTTTTTTATGTAAAGAAGCAATTACGCGACTCACCCACATATCCTTCGGAAGGGTGGTTGCAATATTTGTCCAGTTTGCACCACCATCTTTTGAAACATGCACCAAGCCATCGTCGCTACCCGTGTAAAGCAGTCCAAATTGAAAAGGTGATTCGCTAATACTGGTTAAAGTACCATAAGCCACATTTCCTGGTTTGCCGCCATTCGTTAAATCTTCTGAAATTGCCGTCCAATCATCGCCTTGGTTCATGCTTCGCATTAATTTATTTCCACCTAAATAGAGAATATCCTGATTATGCTTACTCAACAAAATGGGCGTTTGCCAATTAAAACGGTATGGGCTTTCGCCCAATTCATGTTTCGGTTGGATGTAAACAGGATCGCCGCCATTTCTATTCAACCTATAATAATTTCCAAATTGAAAGCCGGTGTACACAATGTTGCTGTTTCTATTATCTATTTGAACAAGCATACCATCGCCGCCCATGATAAACTCGTACGGATACTTACCATTTTGAAGCCATCCAGGATTTGCTTCATAATCATGCGGACCTACCCAAACGCCATTGTCCTGCAATCCGCCATAAACGTTATAATTCTTTTCATTATCCACATTCACCGAATAGAATTGACCAACGGCCGGAGCGTTATTTTTTATCCACGTTTTACCATCGTCATAACTTATGTTTACGCCGCCGTCGTTACCGTCAATTAAATGGCCAGACATTTTAGGGTTTATCCACAGTGCGTGGTGGTCTGCGTGCACGTTATCTGCATCTATGCTTTTAAAAGTTTTTCCGCCATCGGCAGATTTCAAAATTGGCACGCCGTACACATAGATTTTGCTGGCATCACTGGGGTCCACGTGAATTTTTCCGAAATAATATCCGTAGCTATAATACAAATCGTCTATGAAACCTTCGTGAGTTTTCTTCCAAGTTTTTCCGTCGTCGGTACTTTTGTAAACCTCAGCACCAATAACAGGAGTATCAAAAAGTGCGCTGTTAGCATCTTCAAGATATTTTGCCAAATCTTCGGGTTTTACAGTACCCACGCGCACCATTTGTTTTACGTTTTCGGAGCGATATTTTTCTTGAAAACCATTCATTTTAAGGAACTGGTTTAGCTTTTTATCATCCAATGCAAGAAAAGCTGCCGTGTCCATATTCTTGAAATCGTCTTTTGTAAGAATATCAGTCTCTTCTTTTTTAGCCTCTTTTTCTCTGTGAAATTGATTATCAACAATCAAATAAACGGTATTGTCATCTACCACCGCAGTGCCCATTCGGCCCATTCCTTTGCCAACTGGCAAACCGCTATTTTCGGTAGAAACTTTCGACCACGAACTGCCCGCATCGGTACTTTTATAAACACCGCTGCCCTCGCCACTGCCATCAAAATTCCAGGCTTTTCGGTCTTTATCCCAAGCGGTGGCATACATAGTATTGAAATTTTTCGGGTTTGTTGAAATTTCAATTATACCAGATTGATCATTTATAAAAAGAGTTTTCTCCCAATTCTTACCGCCATCAGTAGTTTTAAAAACGCCACGTTCTTCATTCGTTGAATACAAATGACCCACTGCTCCAACAACCACCTCATTTGGATTGGAAGGATTTATTAGTATACTGCTAATATGATGGCTTTCCGTCAGCCCCATATTCTGCCAAGTTTTACCTTTATCATCGCTTTTCAGCAAACCAATTCCTGCGTAAGAAGAACGAGAAGCATTTACTTCACCCGTACCTACCCAAATAGTACCATTTTTCCAATCTACAGCAACGCAACCAACGTTTTGGGTTGGACTGCTATCCATCACCGGTGAAAAGGAAGTGCCGTTATTATTGGTATACCAAAGTCCGCCGCTGGCATAGCCCACATAAAATTCTATAGGATTGTTTGGATTTACCGCAAAATCTACCACACGACCGCTCATAATAGTAGGTCCAATACTTTTGAAGGGTACCTTTTTTACTGAAGACGTTTCTGCAAGTTGGGATTTTTGTGTAATGCCGGTTGTAATTGCAGCAGCAGAAGTTGCGGGTTGTTGCGAGAAAGCCACCACCGTAGCCAAACAAAGTGCCGAGAGAAAAAGCTTGTTCATAAATATAGTTTTTTGAAGATTGGAAGGTAATTAAATGGGGCGTGTTTTGCAATGGTTTAATTTAGGGATGCGGGAATTAGCGAAGAGCGAAAAGAGGTTTATTTTTTGGTATATTTGGGTTGCATATATTATGGAAATAAACACAACAATTGTATTTATTGCCATGTTGGCAAGTATTATAAAAAACCTAATCAATATGTTTGGAATAACGAATTTTGAAACTTTTCTAATTGCAGCAATACTCTTGAATTTAACTCCTGGAGCAGACACAATGTACATTCTTGGGAGAAGTATTTCGCAAGGAAAAAAAGCTGGAATATTGTCAGCTATCGGAATTTCAACTGGTTCATTAGTTCATTGTATTGTTGCAGCCTTCGGACTTTCAATAATTATCGCTAAGTCCGCAATAGCTTTTAGCACAATTAAATATTTGGGAGCAGCGTATCTAATATATTTGGGAATTAAGGCGTTATTGACCAAATCACAGAATGAATTTGAAATTGAACAGTTGGACAAAAAGATAATCAGCAATCGCAAAATATTTGTTTCGGGAATTTTAACTAATATTTTGAACCCAAAAGTGGCATTATTCTTTTTGGCATTCTTACCACAATTTATTGACCCTAAATATGCAACGAATTCAATGCCGTTCATAATTTTAGGATTGACATTTATTGCGACGGGCACAATTTGGTGCTTGGCATTAGCATTATTTTCAGCCAAATTATCAGACAGAATAAGAAAAAACTATAAAATCAAAATGTGGTTGGACAAAATAACGGGCGGAATATTCATAGCCTTAGGAATAAAATTGGCACTCTCGGAAAAATAACAGTTGCCAACAATGGCTATAACAAATAGGGCAGAAAGTGCTATATTTAAAGGCTTGGGCGTATTTGTAAAGTCCACAAAATCTTTGGGATTTTGCCTTGACCAGAAAAAAGAAAAAAGGAAACCCAAAGGTTTTGCTAAGTGCGTGGCGGAAAGTAATCGCTTATCGACCGCCCTACTTGCCATAGCCTAAACATTGTAGCACATTTGACGCAACCATTCTGAAAATAACATCTTATAAAAAAGTAAATTATGAAATATCGAATTTTATTTATCTCAGTTTTATTTATTGGACTATTTTCTTGTAACAATGATGACGATTGTACTAATACAATTTTAAACACGACAAGTCTTGAAATTGAATATGGCTGTACGAATACTAAATATCAAATGGATATAGAATTATCTGAAAATTTTATGATTATTAAAAATCAACTTGATTTTGCTGAATTTGTATCAGGAAGTTGCCAACCTACGATTGATTTTACAGTTTATGATTTGATTATTGGAAAGAAAGGACTTGCGAATGGGAATACTTCTATTGACTACGAATTAATTGAAAATTGTGAGACTGGGAACGAAAATCTAATTGTTACTTTCAATCAAAATGAAACAACTGTAGCCCCTAATTTGACATATCACGCTCTAATTCCAAAACTTGGAATTGGGCAAGAAATGAATGTTGAAATAATAATTAATTAAAAACGTGCTACAACACCGTGTCCTATGAAAAGCACTAATCCCGTTCTTCAAATATAATATTTAATTTCTAATTAACTCATAATGATTATTTTGGGGTGTTGGAATGTTGATAATTCCGAAGGATTATCAATATTTCAATAC